>NZ_JAPUED010000045.1:0-1494 GCF_027492755.1 Micropruina sp.
ACTGATGAGCCGCGCTCCGCTGCCGATGTATCGAACACGTGGTCTGTGGTCAGCCCATGGTCGTGACGAGGCCGGTGATGAGCGAAACGATCATCGCGATCACCAGGGCGTTGAAGGTGAACGCGATGACGGCATGCGATCGCACCGCCTTGACACCCGTGCGGGTGGTCGGCGTGCTCGCGGAGAGCGCGCCGGCCGAGGAGATCATTAGCGCAGTGGCGAGGAAGTCCGAGAACTCTGGCTCGTCTTCGAACGCGAAGCGGAACCGTTCACCGGCCGCGTGCAGGCGGAGGTACCGCAGTGCGAAGGCATAGACGACGGTGATCCACGCGGTCGCTGCCGTCAGTAGTGCGAGCAGGGCGAGGAGCGCGCCACCCTGCCGTCCGCCGAGCGCTGCCGCGGCGACCGCGCCGGCAAGTGCGGCGAACGCGACCGAAACCGCCAGGTTCTCCGCGCTGTCGAAGCCGAGCCCCCGCGACAACCGGCTGGGCCGACGATGCTGCTGCCCTGCAGCGATGTGCGCGAGTTCTGCAGGCGGTGTGCGGGTGAACACCAGGTGGGTCCAGATCAGGTAGGCGCCGAACGAGAGAATCATCGCCGCGCACCCGATCATGGTGAGTCCCGCGCGATCCATCGAGCCGCCGCGGGACGCGAGCAAGGCCACCACGACGAACGTGGCGACGGCAGGCCCCATGGTCACGGCGCCGCGGAAACCGTCGTCGTAGCGGAGCAGGGCAGTACCGTCCCGCGCTGTGCGTGCGTTCATCTCCTCAACGCTAGGCGGGCGCCACCTCGGTTGCCGACTCAGGAACGGGCGTGGCGGCGACAATCCTGACAAAAGGTCATGGCTGGCTGACCGTCGTGACCTTGGCCCGCGAGGCGCGGTGCCTATCAATCCAGCGGCGAGGAGTACCGCGCGGATCCCGGCGGTGTCGGGTTCGCCTTCAGCAGCCGGAGCATCGTTGCGGCCGGTGGAGTCGACCGCGTGCTGCCTCGCGGGCGCCGATGTCGCGGCGCAGCGCTCCGCGAACACCAGGCTCTGCCCCACGGCCAGCTGGTCTTGATCGCGGCTACGGCCGGTGGGGCCCGCCGGGACCGTCTGGATGCGCGAGGTCGTACGCGCGTAACAGCTTCTTCGGGACGACCATGGACCACGCGTCCACGACAAACTCGCGTGCCTCGGCGGGGTCGAGTGCCCTGAGTTCCGCCCCGACCCAGTTGAACCGCATGTCCGACGCTGACGGCAACCGGAACTTCTCCGGCGCTCCGGCGACGAGAGCGGCGCGCGCTTCCCTCGGAAAGGCAAACTCCATCACCGTCTCGTCGAGTGAGAATGCGACATAGACGATCTGCCCGACCCGGAACTTCAGCCGTCCGCGCACTAGGACGGGATAGGAGCGCTCAAGCTCGGAGCCGAGCGCCAGAACGTCATCGACCGTTGCCATGATCAACTCCTATTCCACAATGAGGCGGGCGGATGCCGACCATCTCAAG
>NZ_JAPUED010000045.1:1594-24420 GCF_027492755.1 Micropruina sp.
TGCCATGATCAACTCCTATTCCACAATGAGGCGGGCGGATGCCGACCATCTCAAGAATGAGGCGGGCGGATGCCGACCATCTCAAGCATGGCGGACGTCGACAAGCGGTCCACGAGTTTGCGGCGAGCGGCGTCCTCGGCAGGTGACGATCGCGGAGACGGCGAGCAGGATCGCCGCGCTGGAGCCGCCAAGCAACCCGATGTGGGGCCTGGGACGCGGATGCCGGGCGCAGGCGACCGACAGCGAACAGGCCATCCATCTGCGCTACCGGGTCAGCTATCGGTCCACGCCTGAAAGCCGGCGGTGATCACGGGATTCGCTTCCGGATCATCACGGCGATGTCGCTGAGCATGCGGCGCGCTGCGACGGGAAGCGGCGCAATGGCAGAACGGTCCTGTGCCGCGCGAAGGCTCTCGTCGATCATCGCGGCCACTTCGGCCCTTGCTCCGGTTGCTTCAACAGCCTGCTGTGCGCCCCTGAGGGCTACGGGACCGCTGCCTGCCAGCGCCACGGCCGCTCGTGCTGCGGGCCAGTGATCGCTCCGGCGGGCAAGAGCGATCACTGCGGTCTGTTTGCCCTCCCGCAGGTCTGCTCCCGGCTCCCTGCCTGCCTGTTGCGTCGTGCCGAAGGCGCCGACAAGGTCATCCACAAGCTGAAACGCGAAACCGAGGTGGCGACCGCTGAGCGCCAGTGCATCCAGGGCGTCATCGGGAGCGCCGCCGAGTACAGCCCCGGCCTGCAGCGGAGCGCTGAACGAGTAGATGGCGGTCTTGTCCCGGGTCGCCGCGAGCACCGCGTCCGGCGCGGACTCGCGCGGCAGCGTCGCGTGTTCGACATCGGCGAGTTCACCCGTCGCCGAGACCAGGATTGCCTCGTCCAGCAGGTCGAGGAGCCTGCGCCGCTGTGGCTCCGACACCTCAGCGGTAGCGATGAGCCGCGCCGCTTCATGGAGAAGTATGTCTCCGGCGAGGATGGCTGCCGCGTCTCCGAGTTGCGCGGCTCGCTCCGGAGTGGCGCCCGCGTTGCGGGCTTGCGCACGGAAGATGCCGGATACGTTCGGCCGGCCGCGCCGTTCGATATCGCGGTCGATCACGTCGTCGTGTATGACGAACGCCGTGTGCAGCAACTCGAAGCTGGCAGCGATCTCGGCTACCGCCGGCGGGCAGGGGGAGCTGTCGTCGAATGCGCGGAAGGCGGCCACGACGAGCCGGGGGCGGAACCGCTTTCCGCCCGTTGCGGCCCGACATGCGGCCCTGGCGATGCGACCTGCTCCGCCACCGCGCCGCTCAGCGCGCACGGTGAGCCGCTGCAACGCGCCATCCACAGCGTCGAGCACGATCTCCTCATCCACCATTGTCATCGCTTCTCACCTCCGGTCCGTGAACGGCACCCTGACGGACTGGGTCGCGACGCTGCCTCAGCGAGACGGTCGCCGCCAACCCGAAGGTGAGGAACCCGGCGCCGGTGAGTGCCGCATTTCGGGTCGCAACGGAGAGGGCATCGTTCGCGGCCCGCTTGACGTCGCCCTCGAGCCCGGTGATCGCGGTGCCGGCCGACTCGACGACGACAGAGACGGTTTCGGCTCGTGTCGTCGGGTCGAGAAGCGTGTTCTCCAGAGCGGCGTTCAGCTCCATAGACAGGCTGGTGAAGAGCACGGTTCCGATCGCCGCGATACCCATCGCCGATCCGAGTTCCTGAGCGGTGCTCTGAACGCCAGAAGCCTGCCCGCTGCGCTCGACGGGTATATCGGCCAGGACCAGGCTCGGCAACTGCGCGTCGGCGGTACCGACCCCGAAGCCGTAGAGCGCGAGCGCGGGGACAAGTGCCCAGCCGGTCACCTCGGACGAGGCGACAATCGCGAGCCAGACCAGGCCGGCGATCTCGGCGAGCAGGCCAAACCGGATCACCCATGGTGTGCCCCACGCCCGCGCGAGCAGCGGGGTGGTGGCAGCGGCGATGAACGCGCCGATCGCGATCGGCAGCAGCAGCACGCCGGTCTGGGTCGCGTTGTACCCGAGAGTGGCCTGCAACCACAGCGGCAGCACGAAGAGCAGGCCGAGTTGTCCCAGCGCGACCAGGAACACGATGCCGTTGCCGCGGGCAAATGTCGGAACGGTGAAAAGTCGTAGATCGAGGAGCGAGTCTCGGCCTCGGCGCTGCCGGAACCGCTGCCAGAGGACGAAGGAGGCGAGCCCCGCGGCTCCGGCGAGGAAGGCGAACGGCACCGGGGAGAGTCCGGCAACGAAGTCATGCTCGGTTGAGCGGGCGTACCACCAGCCCACCGCACGCCCCTCGACAAGCCCGAACACCAGGCAGAAGAACGTTCCGACCGACAGCAGAACCCCGAGCAGGTCGACGCCCCGCCCACGGTCGGGATGCCTGGACTCGGGGACGAACAGCAGCGCGCCGGCTATCGCGATGGGTCCGAGGACGAGGTTGATCCCGAACGCCCATCGCCACGAGAACTCGGTCGTCAGCCACCCGCCCAGCAGAGGGCCGACCGCGGCCATGGCGCCCACCGTCGAACCCCACACCGCGAATGCGATCGGGCGCTCTTTGCCGCGGAAGGTCGCGTTGAGCAGGGACAGTGTGCACGGCAGGATCGCTGCACCGCCGATTCCCTGCAGCACGCGCGCGAGGACCAGGATCGGTCCCGAGGTGGCAGTGGCCGCCAGCACACTTGCGGCGGTGAAGAGCGCGAGGCCGATGACCAGCGCACGCCGCCTCCCGATACCGTCGGCCGCCCGACCCACCACGATCAACAGCGCAGCCAGGGTGAGTGTGTATGCCTCCTGTATCCACTGCGTCGTCGCAGCCGAGACGTCCAGGTCGACCACGATGGCCGGGATCGCGACGTTGATGATGGTCACATCAATGATGACCAGCGACACCGCGGCGCTGAGGAACACCAATCCGAGCCACCACCTCGGCCGGTCTCCCATTGTTAACTCCGAATCAAAGTCACGTGGTTTCCGAGTTATAATATCATGGAGCGGTGACAGGCCCCGAAAGCGAACGCGACGTCGAGCAGCGGACGCCGCCTGCTGATGTCTCCTGGGCGCTGCACCGGATGATGGTCGCCGCTGCCGTCATGGACGTCACACTCGGCCAGCGACTCGGGCTGAACTCCGCCGACTACCAGGCGATGAAGCACCTGATGACCTCAGAGGATCCCCTCGGCACCGTGGAACTGGGTGCACTGGTGGGCCTGACCTCCGGTTCCGCAACCGGGCTCGTCGACCGACTGGAGCATGCCGGCCACCTCGTCCGGCACCGAGACCCGCACGATCGCCGCCGTCTCATCTTGCAGCCGACCTCCGAGGCGATCGAGAGGGTCAGGTCGGAGATACAGCCACTCATCGACCGGCTTGATGAACTCCTAGCGCCCTACTCGAACGGGGAACGCGAGCTCCTTGCCCGGTTCCTGCATGACGCCACAGACGTCTATCGGTCCTATGACAGGCGTGACCCGACGAAGAAGGATGCCGGCCCGCGTTCGGCGGATGCCCTGCCCGGCGAGTGAGGGAACCGCGCGGAAGCGCCACCGCCGGTGTTCCTCGTTCATCGGGGGTGTCCGCCCGACTAGTCGGCGGGGTCACTGCATCGCGCCGGTGACGTTGCCCGCCGGGAACTGAGCGTGAACGTACTGACCAGCCGCTGGTACAACGGGCTGGACGCCAGGAGCTGTTCATGGCTGCCTTGTGCGGAGATGCGCCCGTCGTCCATCACGACGATGTTGTCGGCGTCCACGACGGTGGAGAGTCGGTGCGCGATGGTGATGACGGTTCCGTTCGCTGCTTGATTTCTGATCGCATCATGAATGGCGCTCTCGGAGATGCCGTCGACCTGGGCCGTCGCCTCGTCGAGCAGCAGAATGCGTGGCCGGGCCAGCAGGGCGCGGGCGATGGCGATCCGTTGGCGCTGTCCGCCGGAGATGGTGGCGTCACGCACCTCGGTGTCGAGGCCCTGCGGAAGGCGGGCGACCAGGTCGTCCAGCAGCAGTTCCCTGACGACCCGCATCATGTCGGCCCCGTCCACCTCGGGGTTCGCGAATCCGAGGTTGTGGCGAAGCGTGCCAGGCAGGAGCGGTGACTCCTGTTCGACGTAGGTGATGCTCGCGCGAACCGCTGCGGGTCTGAGTTCGTCATATGGCACCCCTAGCAGCCGAAGCCTCCCAGTGCTGGGTTCGAGGAACCGCAGGATCAGCGACATGACTGTCGTCTTTCCGGCGCCGGAAGGCCCGACGATCGCCGTATGACCCCGGCTCGGGAAGACCAGCGACAGATCGGAAACCGCGGGTGTCCCGCCAGGGCGGTAGGACGCGGTGACGGACTCGATCTCGATCGCTGGAGGTGCTCCGTGCTGATCCGCAACATATCGGGTGCCGGGGTGCGGCAGTTCCGAGTCATCCTCAGTGTCCAATGCCTCGACTTCGCGGATGCGGCCGGCTGCAGCCACCCCCGCCTGCAGCGTCGTGAGGTGGTGCGCCAGTTCCGACGCCGGACCGAGGAGTCCGAAGACGTAGAGCAGGAATGCGACGAGGGTGGACACCGTGATGGCTTCGAGCGACACGCGCCACGCCCCGAGCGCAAGCACCGTGATGACCGCGGCCTGGATGCCCGCGCCGGTTGCCGTCCAGACGAGTGCCTCGCGGCGAACGACCCGGATGCCGTGGTCACGGGAGCGTCGGGCGTGACTCAGCAGGATCGTCCGCTGGTTCTCCTCGGCGGTGGCGACCTTGACCGTCTTGATCGCGCGGACGGTGCCGTCGAGTTCGCCGCCGAGATCCGAGAGCGCGGCCTGCGCCTGCTCCTGGATACCTGAGATCGCCGGCATCAGTATCGCCACGCCGGCGCCGACCACAGCCACCACGCCGATCGTGACGCCGGTGAGCACCGGGTCGAGGAAGAACATCAGCACGAGGGTTCCGGTCAGCGCGACCGAGCCATTGATGATTCCGATGACGCTGGAGGACGCCGCCTCACGCAACAGGACCGAATCGGAGGTGACACGGGTCACCCACTCGCCGGGCGAGCGACTCAGCAGGGGCAGCACGCGGGCACGCAGGTACCGGGTGATCATGGCGGCGCGAGCGTCGTAGACGATGTCCTCGGCCAGGCTGCCCAGGATCACCGCTTGCCACCACCCGACAAGCGCACTTACGACCAGCAGACCGGCCAACACCCCGACCGGTGCCATCACGGAACTCCCGGTCTCTGCGAGGGAGTCCAGAATCCATCGGGCGACGAGGGGGCTGGCCAACTCGCCTCCGGATACCAGAATGCCCAAAAGCATGGCGAAGACGAGGATGCCCGCTTTGGGGCGGACGAACTGCCACAGAACGGCGAATCGCGCGCGCTGGCTCATGCTCGGCGATCTGCTCATATGGCGGACCTCTCCTCGATTCTCGGGCGTGGGTGTACCAATCCGGTCGCGCCCTGCGCGGCCGGGGGCGGGCTTGTTGCGGCGCCTACCGGGGGAGCGAAAGCCAGTTCTGGCCGTCCTGGGGCTCGGGCTGGCGGGTCAGCTCCAGCAGGTGCCGTTTGAGTGCGTCGAGTTCGGCGGCCGGCCGGGAGCGGCCACCCCAGATCGGGGCGCTGTTCGCCCCGTCGGCAGCCGCGACGACGAGTAGCCGCACGTCGTCGCGGAGGCCGTCGCCGCGCAACCGGTCCTCGAGGGCGTCGGCGTCGGCACGCGCGATCGCGGCGATCGTGGGGACGGAGAGGAGTTGGCCGAGCAGCACCATGTCCTCCAGCACCGCGGTGTCGTCGGCCTGTGGCGTGAGCATCGTCCGGATGTAGGCGCGGGTGTAGGCGCCGGGCGCGGTGTCCTCGGGGTCGGTCTCGGCCTCGATGCAGGCGTGGAAATCGTCGAGGATGCCTTGGGCGAGTGCGAGGAACAGTTCGTCCTTGCTGGCGAAGTGGTAGATCAACCCGCCTTTCGAGACGCCGGCCTCGCGGGCGATGTCCTCCAGGGTCGCCGAGATGCTCTTCGCGCGCAGCACTCGTCCGGCGGCAGCCAACAGCAGCTTCCGGGTCTCCTCCGAGGTGCGTCCCGCGGTGCGTCCCATCAGCGGTCCCTCTCGTCGTGGTCCGTGCCAGCCTCTCGGATCGGGGTGGGCCCGTCGCCGGGACGCGCCGTCCGTCCGGGCGACGAAGGGATTAGTCGCCAGGCGACGACGGCGGCAGCGAGCATCAGCACCGCGGCGACGAGGGACGCCGTTTGCATCGCCTGCGCGAATGCCTCCCGGGCAGCCTGCGCTGCCGTCGAAGCCGGGTCGAGGACGGTCAGCGCGGACGCCAGGGAGTCCTGCACCGCGGCGCGGTCGGCGGCCGAGAGCCAGGCCGGGACGGTCACCAACGCCCGGTACAGGCCGGTGACCAGCGAACCGAGCAGCGCGATGCCGAGCACGACACCCAACTCGTAGGCGGTCTCAGTGATCGCTGACACGGCACCGGCCTTCCGTGCCGGCGCGGCCGAGACGACGATGTCGGCGGTCAGCGTCATCGCCAGACCGATCCCGAGACCGAGTAGGGCCAGACCGATCGCGAGCCACACGTACGCCTCCTGCCTCTCGGCCGAGGCCAGGACCGCGAGCCCGGCGCCGCCCAGCAGCATCCCGACCGCGACGGCGCGGCCGCGGCCGAGCCAAGTGACAGCGGCTCCGACGACGGCCACGACGACGATCGAGGCGATCGTGGAGGGCAGCTCGGCCAATCCCGCGACCAGCGGGCTGTAACCCCGCACCAGCTGCAGGTACTGCGAGAAGAAGAACAACAACCCGGTCAGCGAGAAGATCGCGATCACGTTCGCCAGCACCGCCCCGGTGAACGCCGGAATCCGGAACAACTCCACGTCGAGCAACGGCGTCTCCAGCCGCCGCTGCCGCCGCACGAACAGCCACCCACACATCGCGCCGACGACCAGGCAGGCGGCGGCCACGAGGTCGAAGCCGGAGCCGACCGTGTGCTTGATCGCGTAGATCAGCGGGGTCATCGTCAGTAGCGACAAGGCAGCCGACGGCAGGTCGAACCGGCCCGGATGGGGGTTGTACGACTCGGGCAGGAGGAACACGCCGCCGATGAGCATTGCCAGCATGACGGGCACGTTGATCAGGAAAACCGAGCCCCACCAGAAGTACTCCAGCAGCAAGCCACCCACCAGCGGCCCGATCGCGGACCCCGCGCCGAACGCGGCCGACCAGATCGCGATCGCCTTGGTGCGCTCCGCGGCATCGGTGAAGATGTTGCGGATCAGCGCCAGGGTGGAAGGCATGATCGACGCCCCGGCAACGCCCAGCAACACCCGGGCCGCGATCAGCATCGCCGCGCTCGCCGAGAACGCCGCCACCAGCGACGCCAGCCCGAAAGCAACCACTCCGGTCAGCAGCAATCGTTTGCGGCCGATCCGGTCCGCCAGTGAGCCCATCGTGACCAGTAGCCCCGCCAGCACCAGCGAATACACGTCGCCGATCCACAGCACCTGCTCGGACGTCGCTCCCAGATCGCGAGTCAGTGCCGGCACCGCCAGGTAGAGCACGGTGCCGTCGATCGCCAGCAGCAGAACCCCGGCCACCAGGACCACCAACGCCGCCCACCGGCGGCGCGCCGAGGGCAACAGGGACACCGGAGACGTTGAGGCAATGTCAGTCACTCAAGAAACTATACTGACCAGTCGGTATAGTAACAATTCAGCTCAGATCGTTCGAGCGCCATGGTCGCTGAGCGATGCGAGAGCATCGACGAGACGGTCAGCCGCGCGATTCGCGCGCTCCGCCAGGACGCGATGGCGCGGGATCTCGTGGCTGAACTGGCTGACGGCGAGACGGCCTGGCTCGATGCTGACGCCGGGTGACGTCGTCGACCTCGACCTTCAAGCAGATCGGTGTATCGGTCCCTGGCCGCCGCGGACAACGCGAGCGTCGACGGTGAGGCGGGTCTGCTGGAGGACTTCGTCTCCATCTTCAGTGGTCCCCACAGCCCAGCTCGCTGAGCCGGCGTTCAAGGAAGCGTCGCTCGGCGCGTCCTCAGTGAGCTCCTTGGCCCGCTGGTGGGCGTCGCGTGCCTCGTCCGGCGTCGGAGGCAGCAGCGGGGCCCGGGCGGAGAAGTAGCGAAAGCCGTCGCCCGTTCAGGCCGTGGGCGGGTGCTCGCCCTCGGTAGTTCACCTCCGACCGGTCTACTGGAGGGGCCCTCACCCCAGACAGGCCGGAGCGAGTATGCCGCCGACGAAAGGCGCACAGGTCGATCCGTCGGCTCCGGCAACACCCCGCAGCCGCACCAATGTGACCGACGCAGCGGCTCCCGCTGCGGGCGACGCGACTGCCTCGCGTTTGCGGGTGGCGATGCTCGTCGCCGCGGGCCTGGCGACGTTCGCGCTCTTGGGTTACCTGGTCAACGGCAACATCCGCTACGAGGTAGGGGTGGTTCGGGTCTCCGGCTACTCGGCGGCGGAAACGTTCACCCACCGACCGATCGTGTTCCGCCTGTTCTCCGCGGCGCAGTCCTGGCTGCCTGAGTTGGTCAGCTCCGCGGCCGGGGGCCCGGGATCATGGCAACGGGTGTGGGTCTTCGAGGCCGGCTTCCGGCTGATGGCCGCGGTGTTGGCGGCGGCTGCGGCGTCCCTGTTGTGGAGGGGGCTGCGCCGACGGTGGGCGTCGATGGCGTGGGCCTACGCGCTGGCCGCCTACGCAGCCCTGATGTTCACCGCGCCGGCGACCGGTGAACCGGACTGGATGGCGGCGCTGTTGGCGGTGGCCGCGGTCGGCGCCGGACTGATGGTGCGGGCCGGATCCGGCGGGACGGTCGCCGGGGTGCTGCTGGCGCTGGCAGCACTGGTGAAGATCAGCACCCTGCCGGTGGCGGCCGCGGGATTGCTGATCCTGTGGGCGATCGACCGCCGCCGGGGATGGCTCGCCATGGTCGCGGCGATGCTCAGCGGGCTGCTCGCTGTCGCCCTGATCTGGTGGCTCGCACCATTCGAGATCAGCTGGCTGCTGGACATCCGTGCGCTGCAGCCCGACCCGTGGACCTGGGAGAACGCCACCGAAGCCGGCCACTATCTGATGAACCTCGCTGCCCGCTGGCCCACGGTGGCGCTGCTGCCGGCCTTCTTCATCGGTGCGCGGCGAGCCGAGATCTGGACGGCGCTCGCGGCAGTGGCGCTCACCGGGCTGGGCATCGCCTACCAGGGCCAGTACTTCACCTATCACGCCCTTGGCCTGGTGGTGCTCAGCGCGGCGCTCGCCGTCCGAACCATTGAGCGCTCCCGGGCGGTGCTGCGATGGCCGCTGTCGGCCCTGGTGGTCTGGACTCTGGTGCTGTTCGTGCTTCCGGCGCCATGGCGGGTCGGGCACTGGGCCGGCCTCTACCTGATCACCGGCGGTTGGGTGCTGCTGTTGGCGGCCTGGCAGTTGGCCGCGATGCGCCAGCCGTCCGTTCGCTCGGAGGGTGCGGTGACCCTGTGGGCCGCTCTGTTGGTGATGGTGTCGCTGCTGGCCACCCAGACGCCGGTCTCCGCGGAGTCGCTCGCTCTCGGAACGGCGGGCCGAACCTCGGTCGGTCAGGCTGCGGCCCTGCGGACCGAACTTGCCGATGCCGAGAAGATCCACCGCCTGATCGGCGCGGACACACAGGTCGCCTACCTTGCCTTCGGCGACGCCGGCTACCTGCTGGGGAATCCCACCCGGTGTCGCTACCCGTCGCCACTGTTCCTGCAGCGAGGTCAGGCGGACGAGAAGGTCTCCGCCGCGAACCGTGCCGAAAGCCTGGCCTGCCTGACCGAACCCGGGGCGCGCTGGCTGATCTGGGATCGGGGCTGGCTGCACCGCAAGGGCGCATCAGACGACCTGCTCGCCACGATCGACCGCAACTGGGCCTGTGAGAGTGCCATCGTGATCGGCGGATACACCCTGTGTCCACGTCGGAGCTGAGGAAGCGCTGAGCAACGCAACCACCGCTGGTTGCCCGCGTGCAGTCAGAGTTCGGCGGTGCCACAGATCATGGTGTTCACCGGGTAGAAGATGCTGCCGCGCGGTCTCATCGGGACGATCGTGGTGCGGGTGAAGCCGGCGCGTTCGATGGCGGAGGCAGTGTCGCGATGCAGGTCGCAGCCCTCGAACAGCCATGCCCAGGGCTTGTGCAGCGCCTGTTGGGCCTGTGCCCGAGGGCTGCCGGACGGCGCGGCGACATGTTCGACGAAACGGAACCGGCCACCCGGACGCAGCACCCGGGTCGCCTCGGCGAGCACGGCGTCCGGGTCGGGGACGGTGCACAGCACCAGTGAACAGATCACCTCATCGACGGAGCGGTCAGGTAGCGGCAGCCGGTCGGCGTAGCCGGGGACCAGGGTCAGGGTGATGCCGGCGTCGGCGCATCGTCGTCGGAGTGGGGCGTGCATGCGCAGATTGGGCTCGATGGCGATCAACTCCGCAGCCGCCGGCAGGTAGCGCAGGTTGGCGCCGACCCCGGGACCGATCTCGACCACGCGTGCCGCGTCCAGGCCGTCGAAGGCGATGCGCTTGAGCGGCCGGGCGACACGGTCGATGTAGCGGTCCAGCGCGGAGAAGAACCAGGCGTTGAACCGGCCCCGGACGGCGTGGTCGAAGGGCGGGCTGTCGAGGTCGGTCATGATGTTGTCGCAGCGGGGTGAGGGCGACGCGTCCAGGGCTGATGTGCCATCGAATCCTCCCGGTGCCGGAAACCGTGACACCAGTATCGGCGCGAGGCAATAGCCGATGGTGCGGGTGTCGCTCATCCCGGTCGCCGGGCAGGGGCGGCGTCCGGAATGAGGTGGCCGCGGCCCGCGTTGGGATTCCTATGAGCACAGTGGGCATTGTCGGCGCTGGAAACATCGGAACTGCGGTCGCGAAGGCCGCCCTCGGTCACGGGTACGACGTGGTGATCGCCAACTCCCGCGGACCCGAGACGTTGACCGGATTGGTCGCGGAACTCGGCCCGCGGGCCAAGGCTGGCACGGTCGAAGAGGCCGCGAGCCGGGGCGACCTGGTTGTCGTCGCTGTTCCGTTGAAGAACGTCGCCGACCTCGATCCGGCGCCGTTCGCGGGCAAGACCGTGGTGGACGCCAACAACTATTACCCGCAACGCGACGGGCAGATCGCCGAACTGGACGACGAGTCGACGACCACCAGCGAACTGGTGCAGCACCATCTGGCGGGTGCTCGGGTGGTGAAGGCGTTCAACCACATTCCTGCCGCGGAGATTCTCAGCACCGCCCGGCCGGCGGGTGCCTCGGATCGGCGCGCGCTGATCGTCGCCGGCGACGACGGGACGGCTCGTGCGCAGGTGGCGGCCTTTCTCGACTCCATCGGTTTCGACGTTCTCGATCTCGGTCCGCTGAGCGAGGGCTGGCGGATCCAGCGGGACACCCCCGGCTACGTGCAGAACCTCAACCGCACCGACCTGGCCACGAAGGTCGCCGAAGCTCGGCGCTACCGTGACATGTGACCGGCTTCCCCCACAACGAACAGACAGAACAGGAGCATTGACGTGAGTGGAGTGTTCGACTTCGAGGTGCAAGCAGCCGACGGGACGTCCGTGCCGCTCGCGAACTACGCGGGCAAGGTGCTGTTGATCGTCAACGTGGCCAGCAAATGTGGCATGACCCCGCAGTACGAGGGCCTGGAGGCGCTCCATCGGCAGTACGGCGACCGCGGCTTGGAGGTTCTGGGCTTCCCCAGCAACCAGTTCTTCGGCCAGGAGCCCGGCACCGACGCGGAGATTCAGGACTTCTGCAAGACCACCTACGACGTCAGCTTCCCGGTCTTCGCAAAGATCGACGTCAACGGGCCGGACGCCGACCCGCTGTTCGCCTTCCTGCGCAGCCAGGCTCCTGGTGATTTCGGCCCGGCCTACGGCGGGTTCTACGAATCCATCTCGAAGGCGATGCCGGACGCCGCCCCGAGCGACGTGCACTGGAACTTCACCAAATTCCTGATCGATCCGGAGGGTCGGGTTGTCCGGCGGTACGAGCCGCCGACCCAGCCCGGCGACATCGCCCCGGATATCGAGGCCCTGCTGTCGGCGCAGCTTCTTCAGCGGTAGTCCTCGGCGATCATCCAGCGATCACGTAGCCGGAAGGCGGGGATCGTCTGCCGCTTGGCTTTGTTCGTCGCGACATTGCCGCGGACGCCGTTCGCTCGCGCCCAGTCGGCCAGCCGCACCACCCGGGGACTGGTGATCAGCGCGAGGCGCTTGTGCAGTGATTCGAGGAGCAACAAGGCCAGGAGTCGGGTCATGCCGTCGTGGGCGTCGGTCGTCGCGTAGCGGTCCAGCAGCGGGTAGTAGTCGGTGTGCCGGTTCTTTGCCCTGACGATGACCGGAGGCAGGCCAGCGTCCTGGAGTTGCTTGTTGATCAGGACGCGCCCGATCCGTCCATTGCCGTCGACGAAGGGATGGATCACCTCGAACTCGCAATGGAACCGGGCGATCGCATCGAGCGGCGAGGACGTGATGTCGTCCCTGTAACGCACGAGCGCGTCCGAGATCAGCCCGGAGACGAGCTCGGGGTTTGCGCCGAGATGATTGCTCACCCGCGCCCACTCACCCGCCCGGCGAAACCGTCCGGCCGCGTCGTCACGGATACCGGCCAGCAGCATCCGGTGCCAGCGCAGGATGAGGTCGGTCGAAAGCGTCTCGGTGTTCGCCACCAGGTCGGTGGTCACCGCGCCCAGGTTCCGCGCCTCGTAGATCTCACGCAGGTCGTGGTGTCCGGACGGCAGCCGTCCGGCAAGAACTTGTTCGGTCTCGCCGAGGGTGAGGGTGGAGTTCTCGATGGCGTTCGACTGCTGAACCGTCTCGGCCAGTTCGGTCAGCGCGATCTGGTGGAGCGCTTCGGGGTGGCGAGTCGCCAGGTCGCGGTATGTGTCCAGCAGCGCGTCGATTCGCTCCCGGGTGGTGCGGTTGATCACGGTGTGATCCTCATGGCCCGCAACTTACCGTGAATTGTGGTGGAAAGCGTAAAGAATTCACGTGGCGCTGGCCGGCGGTTCGTCGCCACTGAGATCCCGGGTCGGAGCCCGGGATGACGGCATTCGCGACGATGGTGGGTCCGGCAGTGACGCGAACTTCAAAGCGGGACGGGGTGCAGCCCGCTCCGCGGAGCAGAACGCGACCATCAAGACCCGACCACAGAACAGGGGTCTCGACAAGCTCGACCGCCGGTTGCTTGAGCAGGGTCTCGACAGGCTCGACCAACGGTGGGACGAAAAGAACCGTCCCTGCGGTCCGTGCGTGAGGTCTCGACGAGCTCGACCAGCGGAGGGGTTAGTTCGCTTCGTACTGTCGCGCCTGGCCCTGGATGCCGCTGAATCGGAAGGGTCCGGACGTCACCCGCGGGGTCTCGCGGTCCTGGCTGCTCTCGGTGTGCGCCGAGTGCAGCGCGCGATAGCCCTCGATGTCGAGCGGACGGCGCGCCTCCAGGGCGGCCAGCGTCGCCTCGCGCCGGCGGTGTTGGGCGTAGTCGGGCTGGACGATGCCGGTGAAGAACTCGCCGACGCTGCCCGAGCCGTAGCTGAACAGGCCGACCCGGCGTCCGGCCAGGTCGTCGGAGTTGTCCAGCATCGCGGCCAGGCCGACGTAGAGCGAAGCGGTGTAGCTGTTGCCGAGCAGCCGGTTGTAGTCCAGCGAGCCCTTCAGCGCGTTCGGCGAGACGGCGTGCGAGGTGTGCTGGGAGAGCCGGGCATGCGCCTTCTGCGCCATCTTGGTGAACGGCTGGTGATAGACGAACCGCTCGATGGTGTGGAAGCCGGCACCGCCGCGGGCATGGAAGTCGTCCCAGGCGCCCATCAGTGAGGCCAGATAGGCGCGCAGCGACAGGCCGCCGTCCACCATCGCGGTGGTGGAGTCGTTGGGGCGCCAGAAGTCGTTGACGTCCGCGGTGTGGATGCCGGTGGTCGGCTCCAGCTCCAGCAACGCCGGATCGGCGCTGACCAGCATCGCCGCTGCCGCCGCGCCCTGGGTCGGTTCGCCGGGGGTGTCCAGCTGGTAGCGGGCCACGTCGGACATGATCAGCAGCACCTGCTCGCGCGGATCGCGGGCCACGATGCCGGCCGCCATCTGCAGCGCGGCCGTGCCCGAATAGCAGGCCTGCTTCAACTCGACCACCCGGACGCCGCTGGGCAACCCGAGCAGCTTGTGCACGAAGACGCCGGCCGCCTTGGACTGGTCGATGCCCGACTCGGTGGCGAACAGCACCGTCCGGATCCGTTCGGTGCCGTGCCGTTCCAGGATCGGCAGCGCCGCCGCCGCACCCATCGTGACGATGTCCTCATCGGGCGCCGGGAAGCTCATCGCCTCTTGTCCCAGCCCGGTCAGGTACTTCTGCGGCGGCACCCCGGCCGCCTCGGCCAGCTCGGTGAGGTCGACCACGTAGTGCGCGGTCGCGACCGAGAGGTCATGAATGCCGATCGATGTCATCAGCGGTTCCTCTCTCGACGTTCGAGCAGAATGTGGGCGGCCATCAGCTCGCCCGGGTTGGTCTGGGCGGCGAGCAGGGACAGCTCGCCGCAGAGCACGGTCGCCGCGATCAGCCCGGCGAGTCGTCGGGCGTTGCCGCCGGGTGGGGCGTCGGGGTCGACGCAGCCGAGCCGCTCCAGCGCACGCTGGGTGTGCGCCAGATGCTTGCCGTTGCCGACCGCGCCCACGATCAGGTGGGGAAGCGTGCAGGAGAAGTACAGCCCCTCGGGCCGGGTTTCGGCGTAGGTGAAGCCCTGGGAGCCCTCGACGATGTTCGCGGCGTCCTGCCCGGTGGCCAGGTAGATGGCCAGCAGCATGTTCGCGAAGTGCGCGTTGGCCGAGCGCAGCGCACCGGCGATGGTGCTGCCGACGAAGTTCTTCCGGATCACCAGTTCGGTGATCGCCTCGGGAGTGGAGCGCAGCGACTTGGCGACCAGCTCGCGCGGGATCAGGATGTCGCAAGCGACGTTGCGGCCACGGCCGAGGATGCCGTTGACCGCGCTCGGCTTCTTGTCGGTGCAGTAGTTGCCCGAGATCGAGCCGTAGCTGAGCCCCAGATCCCAGCCGAGGATCCGCTCCATCAGGGCGTCGGCGGCGCGGGTCACCATGTTGTGCCCGGACGCGTCCCCGGTCTCGAGCGCGAACCGGACGAACAGCAGGTTGCCGACGATCTCGTCGTGGATGTCGACCAGCTTGGCGTGCCGGCTGGTGCCGCCGACGGCCTGGTCCAGTTCGGGCTTGCGGGCTGCGATCGCGCGAGCGGCTCGGTCGGCGGTGGCGGCGTCGGGGGCGATGAACAGCACCGAGCGGGTCATCCGCTCACCCAGCACGGTGACCTGGATGCCGCCCTCGACCTGCCGGGAGATCCGTGCCCCGCGACCCACGGACGGCCACAGCGGGGTCTCGTAGGTGGCCAGCGGCACCTCGAACTCGCCGGCGACCGTGTCACCGCTGACCCGGATCGGACCCACCCAGCGGGTAGGGATCACGGTGTTGTCGTCATCGCTCATTCGGTCCTCCTGAGGTGGGTTCGGACGCCTGGGGCTGGGGCGCCGTGGGTAGCGGCGCCTCGTCGCGCCGGTGGCTGAAACCGCTGGGGTCGATGCCGCGCAGTTCGCAGAACTCCTTGACCCGGCCGCGCAGCAGCAGGTCGGTGTGCCGCAGTTCGGACGGCTCGGCGGCGCCCAGCAGGGCATGGAGCTGGCGCAGCTGGGTCAGCCACCGCTGCACCAGCGGCACCAGCGCCTCGGCGCCGCCTTCGGTGGCGGGCTTGAGGAACACCCCGGCCACGCCGGCGGCCCGGGCGCCCAGGGCGAGCGCCTTCACCACGTCCAGCGGGGACCGGACGCCGCCGGAGGCCAGCAGTTCGGGGCCGCCGCGTGGGGCGTCCAGCAGGCAGGCGAGCGCGGATTGGCCGTAGCCGGCGAGGAAGGCGTAGTCGCCGAACCTGCGCCGGGAGTTCTCGATGCTGACGAAGTCGGTGCCGCCGGAGCCGCTGACGTCGGCGATCCGGACGCCCAGCTCGGACAGCCGAAGCAGCGTGCGCCGGCTCAGCCCGAAGCCGACCTCCTTGACGATCACCGGCACCCCGGCCGCGGCGACGATCTGTTCGACGGAGCGGGCCCAGCCGGAGAAGGCCCGCTCGCCCTCGGGCATCACGGTCTCCTGGGCGGCGTTCAGATGGAGCTGCAGGGCGTTCGCGCCGATCAGCTCGACGACCTTCCGGGCGTCGTCGCCCGACCGTCCGGCGCCGAGATTGGCCATGATGAAGCCGTCCGGGTTCTCGTCGCGGAGCACCCGGAAGCCGTCCGCGGTCTCCGGATGCCGCAGCGTGATGCTCATCGACCCGCACGCCATCGGCAGCCCGGTCTCGCGGGCGGTGATGGCCAGTTCGCGGTTGATCCGGGTCGCAGCGTCGCTGCCGCCGGTCATCCCGTTGATGTACAGCGGCATCGGCCAAGCCACGTCGCCGAGCCGTACACCGAGCCGGACGCGGGACTCGTCGATGCCGTCCAGCGCGTGGTGGACGAACTCGACCTCGTCGAAGTCGTTGCGGGCCACCGGCGCCAATTGCTGCTGCCCGGCGAGGGCGATGTGGTCGTCCTTGCGGCGCTGGTGCTCGTTGCTGGCATCAGCGGTCATGCGGCTGCCCCCTCGGGTGGATGGACGTGCAACTCCAGGCGGCGAATGTCGTGCGCCTCCCAGTCGGCCAGCAGATCACGGCGCGACGTCGCGGCGGGAGCCAGCACGATGCCGCAGTCGCCGCCACCGGCACCGGACGGCTTGCCGGCCGCGCCGCTGCGTTCGGCCGCGTCGCACAACGCGCGCAGCGCCGGCGTCTCGATCACGATGCCGCTCAGCCGGCCGAAGTCCTGCAGCACGCGACGGGCGGTCCGCAGGCAAGCGAGCACGGCGAGGCTGTCGTCGGCCTGCAGGGCGCGCTCGAGGGCCTCCACGGTGCGGCGGCTGGCATGCAGGATCTGCTCGTAGGAGTCCGACCAGTCCTCACGACCATGCCGGACGCCGGCGACCAGCCGCTCGGTGGAGGCCGGTGAACCGGTCCAGCCGACCAGCAGTTCCAGCTCGGACGGCGGCGCCAGCCGGGTGGTCCGGTACGAGCCCCAGGCCGCGGAACGCAGGGTGCCGGCCACGCCGGAGCCGACCAGTTCCGCGCGCAGGGCGCTCCGGTCAGGTGCGCTGTAGCCCACCCAGCCGCCGAAGGTGCAGGCGGCCAGGTCGCCGCCGGACGCCTTCGGGCTGACCCGGATGGTCGCCAACAACGCCAGCTTGAACCGCTCGGTGCGGCTCAGCGAGAGTCGGTAGAACTCGTTCAGCGCCGCGATCACCGCGACCGTCACCGCCGCCGACGAGCCGAGGCCGAATTTGCGGCCCTGGGCGTCGTCCAGCTCGCTGCTGATCGCCAGGTCGAAGTAGCGCGGCGGGATGCCCAGCTCGTCGCGCAGCCGGTCGACGACGTCGAGGGCGCTCAGCACGTAGTCGGAGGGGCGATGCTCGACCACCACGCCGACCCCGCCGGCACCCCGGGTCCACTCCAGTGGCGCGTTGCCGTACTCGCCCGAGCGGATCCGGCCGACGTCGCTGCCCTCGGTCAGTTCCACCGACAGGTAGCGGTCGACAGCGATCAGCACCGCCGGCTCGCCGGGTTCGACGACGGCGTACTCGCCGGCCAGAAACAGCTTGCCGGGCGCCCGCGTCACGATCATCCGGCGGCTCCGCGGGGCAGCAGGGTGGCGCCGGGACCGGCGCCGACCACGGTGGTCTCGCCCAGGGTGACCAGCTCGGCAGCGACCTGATCGGCGTCGGAGGGCCGGGCGATGACCACCACGTTCGGACCGGCGTCTGCGGTCGCGTAGCACTCCAGGCCCGCGGCACGCAGTTCCTCCACCCGGTCGAACGCGGCGATGCTGGCCGGCTTGAGATAGCGGATCGGCGGATCGGCCGACTGGATCAGCGCATGCATCCGCAGCGCGTGCAGCTCGGTGAGCAGGCCCAGCGCGGTGAAATCGTCGGCGTGGCAGGCCGCCAGTGCGGCGTCCAGGGTCTGCGCGGTCGAGCTGATCCAGCCGTCGTAGAAGGGGGAGGTCTGTGCGGTGCGCACCATCGCGTCCCGGCTGGAGACCCGCTTCGCCGAGCGGTCGAGGGTGAGGATGATCATCTTGAACTCGGGCCCGCCGACCGGCTCGGCGAACGACTGCGCGTCGTCGCCGGCATGCCACACCGCCAGGCCGGAGATGATCGAGCGGGCTGCCGAGCCGGAGCCGCGCCGGGCCAGCCGGCTCAGTGCCCGGGCGTCGAGTTCCAGCCCGTAGGCGGCGCCGGCGGCGACCGCCAGCGCGGCGAAGCCGGCTGCTGAGGAGGCCAGTCCGGCGTCGGTGGGGATCTCGCTGAGGGAATCGACCCGGGCGCGCGCGGTCGAGCCGGCAAGCTCGCGGACCAGGTCGAGGAAGCGGGTCACCCGCTGGGTCGGGGTGGCGGCACCGGGGACGCCGTTGAGGCTGAAGCTGTCGGCCGCGGCGTCCGGATCGAGCCGGACGGTGGTCGTCGTCGCGTAGGTGTCCAGGGTCAGCGACAGGCTGCCGGCGACGGGAAGGATGAGCGAGGTGTCCTGCTTGCCCCAGTACTTCACCAGGGCGATGTTCGGGAATGCGCGCGCACTCGCCTCATTCATGCTGGTCCTTCCAGGGTGGTCGTCCAGGTCCCATGACTGCCGGCCCTCTGTAGCTCGTATTGCACCCTATCGACGTCGTCGGCCCGGGAGAGTGCCACGACGCACCCGCCGAGACCACCACCGGTGAGTTTGGCGCCCAGTGCGCCCGCGCGCCGAGCGGCACCCACCAGCCGATCCAACTCGTCGGAGCCGACACCGAGCCGGTTCAGCGAGTCGTGGGCCTCGTCCATCGTCGCGCCGAGCGTGTCGAGATCGCCCTGTTGAAGACAGCCGACCGCCACCCGGCTCAGTTCGGACAGCCGATCCACAAGGCCGTCCACCAGCCCGGGCTGGGTCTCCCGCAACGATCGGACGCCGCCGACGGCGGTCGCGGTTGAGCCGGTCACCCCGGTATCGGCGACCACGAAGACGAAGCGTCCACCGACGGACACCGGTGCGATGGCGCCCTGTTCGAACAGGATCGGCGCGTCCGACAGCACCGCGGCCGTATCGATTCCGCTGGCTCTGCCGTGGGCGATCATCTCGGACTGCTGCACCAGTTCGGTGCGGTCGGCCAGCCCCAGCGGCACCCCGGACGCCGACGCGACGGCGTCCACCACGGCGGCGGCCACCGCGGCGCTGGAGCCCAGGCCGCGTTGCATCGGGATACCGCTGGTCACGGTGAGTCGTCCGGTCAGGTGGGGACGTCCAGTGTCCGGCTGTGCGATCGCGGCAGCGACCCGGCGAACGGCCTGCTGCCAGGCATTGATCACCGGCGCCATCGCGACCGGCGCGTCGTCCACGGTCCCGTGGTGCAGGGCGCAGTCCAATGCCCACGGCCCCCCGGCGTCCAGCTCCGCCCGGGTCGCCAGTCCGTGGACCGGTAGCGCGATCGCCGGCGCTCCGTAGACGACTGCGTGCTCGCCGATCAGGATCGTCTTCGCGTGAGCCGTGCCGACGCCGGCCGGTGCGGGAACCGCCGGTGCATACGGGGAAGGGCCGGGGGTGGTCACGATGGCGACGACCTCTCTTTCATCCAGGCCACACTACGGCGGTTGCCGGTGAACGCCTATGGGTCGACGAACGTCGAACTGGCGACCCGGGCCGCATGCGGTCATGATTCTGAGCAGACAGACTTTGTCGCGTTCGTGAAGTGACGGATAGGGACGGTGGAATGAGCCAGCATCAGGATCCGGCCGTCGCTTCGCCACGTGCCCGCCTACGCACGGTGATCGCGGCACTGGTGATCGCGGTCAGTGTGATCCTCGCTCCGGTCGCTGTCGTCGGAACCTGGGCTCGCGGGCAACTCGTCGACACGGACAGATTCGTCCAGACCTTCGCCCCGCTCGCCGGCGATCCTGCGGTGCAGTCGTTCCTCACCGACAGGGTCACCCAGGCCGTCGACGACAACCTCGACATCGACGCGCTGGTGAATGACCTGATGCAAGGCATCGCAGGTCTCGGCCTACCGCCCCGGGCGAAGGAAGCGGCTGGCCTGCTCACCGGGCCGGCCGCCGAGGGCGTCCGTTCGCTGATCCGCTCCGCGGTGGAACGCACGGTGACCTCACCACGATTCGCGCAGGTGTGGGAACGCAGCCTGCGCGAATCGCACGGCCGAGCGATCGCGATCCTGCAGGGTGACCCGGATACGGCGGTCCAACTCTCCCAGGACGGCGTCTTGTCACTTGAGCTGGCGACGGTGATCCAACAGGTCAAGCAGGTGCTGATCGAGCAGGGCTTCGGATTCGCGAGCCGGATTCCCGAGATCGAACGGTCGATCCCGATCGTCAAGGCCGACTCCCTGGTGCAGGCCCGATCGTTCTATCAATTCACCGTCGCGCTGGGCTATTGGCTGCCGTGGATCGTGCTCGGGCTGTTGATCGCCGGCCTGGCGACCGCGCCGCGCCGCATCCGGGCGCTGGCCTGGGCCGGGGCCGGCTTCGCAGTGGCGCTGTTGTTGCTGGCGGCTGGTCTCAGCGTCGGACGGCAGTTCTTCATCGGTTCGGTGACCCCCTCAGTCATGCCGTCCGCCACCGCCGAGGCGTTCTTCGACCAGGCCACCGCCTCGCTCCACCCGGCGATCTGGATTCTGGTGGTGCTGTCAGCCCTGGTCGCCGCCGGCGCCTGGCTGGCCGGCTCGTCGAGGCCCGCGCTCGCGATCCGTTCGGTCATCCCGCGCCGGCGACGGGCGCACTGAGTCTGAGGCCGTCGACATCCAGGACCAGCCAGGTGTCGATGCGCAGCCGCGCCAGGAAGTCGTCGTCGTGGCTGACCACAACCAGCCCGCCCCGGTAGCCGCTCAGCGCGTCGACCAGGGCGTCGACGCTGTGCAGGTCGAGGTTGTTGGTCGGCTCGTCGAGCACCAGCAGCTGATGCGGCGGATCGGCGAGCAGCAGTCGGGCCAGCGCCACGCGGAACCGCTCCCCGCCGGACAGGTCGCCGACCGGGCGATGGGTCACCTCGCCGCGGAACCGGAAGCGGGCCAGGCCGGCCCGGACGCGCGCCGGAGGAACGCCGGGTGCGGCCGTCCGGACCGCGTCCAGAATCGTCGCGGCGTCATCGAGATGGTCGAGTCGCTGCGGCAGGTAGCCGATCCGTTCGACGTGCGGGATGGCGCGTGCGTCGCGGTAGGAGACGGCTGCGGAGTCGGTCAGCGTCTGCAGCAGGCGGGTCTTGCCGATGCCGTTGGGGCCGGTCAGGGCCAGCCGTTCCGGCCCCTGCAGCACGAAGCACCGGCCGCGTCCGTCCCGGAACTCGGCCAGCTGCCGGCCGCTGGGGACTGCCGGGTCGGGCAGGTCGATGCTGATCCGGACGTCGTCGCGCACCCGGGCGGCCCGGGTATCGACCGCCGTCTGTGCGGCGTCCACCTTCGCGTCGAGCTCGCCGCGGAGCCTGCCCGCCGACACCTGGGCCTCCTGTTTGCGGTTGTTCATGATCATCTTCGGCTTGCGTTTGTTCTCATAGTCGGTGCGGGCATAGCGCTGCCGGCGGGCCAGCTTGGTCTGCGCCTCGACCCGCTGCCGCTGCTCGCTCCTGAGCCGCTGTTCGGCGGTGCGCAGCGCCTGCTCGGCGGCGGCCTGTTCAGTGTCCAGATACTCCCGGTAGGCGCCGTAGGCTCCGCCGAAGACGGTGAGTGAGCCGGTTCGCAGTTCGGCGGTGTCGTCCATCAGGTTCAGCAGCCGGACGTCGTGGCTGACCACGATGAGTGCGCCCGGCCAGGCGGTGACGACGTCGTAGAACCGGTGGCGGGCGTCCCGGTCGAGGCTGTTGGTCGGTTCGTCCAGCAGCACTATCTCGGTGCCGGCCAGCTGCAGCCCGGCCAGCGCGGCGAGCATCGTCTCGCCGCCGGACAGGGTGCCGACCGGCCGGTCGAGGCCGATCCCCGGCAGGCCGATCCGGTCGAGGGTGGCCAGGCTGCGTGCCTCGACGTCCCAGTCGTCGGCGAGCGCGTCGAAGTGAAGCGGGTCGGCGTCACCGGACTCGATGGCGCGCAGCGCGGCAAGGCGGTCGCGTACGCCCAGTAGTTCGGCGACGGTGGCGCCGGTGCGCAGGGTCAGCTGTTGCGGCAGGCAGCCGACCTGGCCGCTGGTGCTGATCGACCCCGAACTCGGGCGGAGTTCACCGGCGATCAGCCTGATCAGGGTGGTCTTGCCGGTGCCGTTGTCACCGATCAGGCCGGTTCGGCCCGGGTTGAAGGTGGCCGTCAGCTCGCTGAGGACGGCGTCGCCGTCCGGCCAGGCGAAGGACAGGTTCGTCAGGACGACGGCAGGATTCTGGGCGAAAGACATGGGGCTCCCGGATTGTCAGCGGAGGCGCTGACAACGGAGCCGGAGAAAAAGGGTGCGGCGTCTACGAGGTCAGCGCACGAGGATGCGCGGCGGAAAGCTCGTAGATCAGCACGATGAGAATCCTTGCTCGGGTGAGTGGGAGATCGGGTTCCACCCTAGCCGCTGGTTGCGTTTGCCCAAATCCGTCACCCCGGGCTTGCCCCGGGATCTCAGTACCAGGCAGTTCTCTCGGCGGGATCCCGGCGTCCGCCGGGATGACGGAGACCCGGGTTTCGACAAGCTCAACCCGCAAGCGTCGACAAGCTCAACCCGCAAGCGTCGACAAGCTCAACCCGCAAGCGTCGACAAGCTCAACCCGCAAGCGTCGACAAGCTCAACCCGCAAGCGTCGACAAGCTCA
>NZ_JAPUED010000046.1 GCF_027492755.1 Micropruina sp.
CGATCACCGTCCGGGTCCGTGGCCAGGCGTCGATCGGCACGGTGCGCTGGATGTCCCACATCAGCAGATGCCTGGCCGGCCTCGCCGACGGACGCCCTGGTCGACGGCGCGATGGACTGGGAGTACCTGCTGGTGACTGCCCGCAGAGCCGGGTGAGCCGATAGCGTCGGAGCGGGCCGGACCCACCGGCCCGCTCCAGCGCGACCGAGAGGAACCATCGATGCTGCGTTTCGGGATCGTCGGCACCAACTTCATCAGCGAGTGGTTCAGCACGGCCTGCCGGGCCACCAACGGCCGCGCCTCGGCCGCGGCTGTGTATTCCCGTGACCTCGGACGCGGCCAGGCTTTCGCCGACGCCCAAGGCATCGATCTAGCGTTCGACGACCTGGACGCTCTTATCGACGCCGTCGACGCCGTCTACATCGCCAGCCCGAACGCCGCGCACCACCCGCAGGCGATGCAGGCCCTCGCGGCCGGCCGGCATGTGCTGGTCGAGAAGGTGATCGGCACCTCGACCGCCCAGGTGGAGGAGATCTTCGCCGCCGCCCGCGCCGCGGGCGTGATCGCGATGGAGGCGGTTCGCAATGTGCACACCCCCGCGCATCAGCTGGTTCGTTCGACGCTGCCCCAGCTGGGTGCGCTGCGGCATGCCCGGTTCGAGAAACTGCAGTACTCGTCGCGCTACGACCGGTTCCGGGCCGGCGAGCTGCTGAACGCCTTCGATCCGTCACTGGACAACTCGGCGCTGGCCGACATCGGGGTCTACTGCCTGCAGCCGGCGCTGGATCTGTTCGGCGTCCCGGCCCGGACGTCCGGGGCCTCGGTGTGGCTGCCGAACGGCTTCGAGGGCGGCGGCAGCCTGCAACTCGACTACGGCACCCTGGTCGCCGACGTCGTCTACTCCAAGATCGCCGCCGGTCTGGGCCCGAGCGTGATCTACGGCGAGGACGCCGCCCTCACCATGGACGACCCGGGCGAGTTGTCCCGGATCGAGCTGCACCCACGCGGCGGTGCGAGCCGGCTGCTGCTGCCCGGTCCACGGGTCGCCGCGGCCGACACCATGCAGCACGAGGTGCTCGACTTCGTCGACCAGGTGGACGCCGGCGCCCTCGACCCGCGTTGGGCCGAGTTGACCCTGGCCAGCCGCCGGATCATGGACGAGCAGTTGGCCCGCAGGCAAGCTCAACCAGCAAGAACGTCATCCCGGGCTTGACCCGGGATCTCAGACGAGTAGCTGAGACCTGCACGGAGATCACACCGCGGAGATCCCGGCGTACGCCGGGATGACGAGGCTGGGTGAGCGTGCTGGTGGCCGGCGCGGCGACGGTGCTGCTAGTCGGCCAGCGCGAGGCAGCCGAGCGCCGTCGGACGGCCTGACTGGTCGACTGATCCCGTCCAGTCGGTGAGGGCGAACCTACCCACCCGATCGGCGGGACCCGACTCTCCCACGACGTCGATCCGGCCAGGCTCGTCGGCGACACCCACCTTCACCAGGGCTTCTTTGCGCACCCAGAGCCGGGTGAAATCCAGGAGCGGGTCGGTGGCGGTGTCGAGCCAGGTCTGTTCGTGGGCAGTGACCGCGTTGCGTGGGATCGAGCCGGCGATCCGTTCCACGTCGATGCCGCATTCGGCCGTCGCTGCGACGGCGGCAACGTGGCCACGGGTGTGGCTGAGGCTGACCTGCACGCGCGATTCACCGACGATGGAGGGACGTCCGTGCCCAGTGGCACCGCAGCGCGGGCAGTGTTGCTCCAGACACACCCGACTAGGCGAAATGTCGAGCAGATCGCCAGCACACAGCCGGGCCAGTAGGTGCGCCGCGCGGTAGGCATCCCGATCCACCTCGAACCGCAGCCGGCGCCACCGCGTGGTCTCCGCTTCGCTCAGCTCCACCCCAGCCAGCCGGTCGTCACCCAGAACCTCCTCGACCGGAACGAACCGGGCGATGGTCACGCCGCCTCGATCGCCGCTGCGAGCAGCGCCGCAACCCGCGCACTGGCCGGACGGCGGACGAGTTCAGCGTGGGTGGCGGGCAGTTCGACGATGCGCACGTTCCCGACGGTATGCGCTCGCCAACCCTCGGCGTCCAGATGCGTCTCGGGACGCGGCGCCCCGGCCACGACGACAGTGAGGTCACCCTCCAGTGCGGCGGGCGGCGGCGTCCGGACCAGCCGGGCGGCCTCGATCACGCTGACGATGCAGCCGTCCACCAGCACCGACGGCAGCGCGGCCAGGGCGCTGCCCGAGTCGCGCAGCAAGCCGGCCACCCGCTCCCGGGTGAGCGGTATGTCGTCGTCCGGGGCGTCCAGGCCGGCCAGCCGCAGGATCCCGATCAGCGCCTCGGCTTCGGTCGGTTCGGTCAGGTGGTGCCACTGTTCGGCCGGGTAGGCGTCCAGCAGGGTGACGGCACCCACCCGCTGACCATCCGCGCGGGCCAGTGCGGCGACGGCGTGGGCGGCCATGCCGCCCCGCGACCAGCCGGCGACGTGGAACGGGCCGTCGCCCACCACGCTGCGGATCGCGGCCAGCTGCCGTCGAGCCAGTGCCGTGAGATCAGCGACCGGCTCAGGTGAACCGGTTCCGGTGCCGGGGGCCTGAATGGTGTGCACCCCGAGGTCGGACGGCAGGTCGGCGAGCAGGCTGGTGTAGCACCAGCCCAGACCGCCGGCCGGCGGCAGCAGGAACAGCGGCGGACGATCGGTCCCGGGCCGCAGGGTGAGCACTTCGGCGAAGTCATCGATGCGTTCCCGGCCGGCGCCGCTCAGCGCTCCGCTGATCAGCTCGGCGAGCCCGGCCGCACTCGGATGCCCGAACGCCTCGGCCAGGCCGATGGCGACGCCCAGATCATCGGCGAGCCGTCCGAGCAGCCGCAGCACCGACAGCGAGTCGCCGCCGAGGGCGAAGAAGTCGGCGTCCACCGCAACCGCAGGCAGCCCGAGCACCTCGGCCATCACCGCCGCCACCCGCTGCTGCAGCAGGTCGCGCGGCACCTCCCCGTCGGTTCCGGACGCCGCGGGCGCCGGCTGCCGGGCAGCGATCTCGGCCAGCGCACGCCGGTCGGTCTTGCCGCTGGGGGTCAGCGGGATCGCGTCCACGGC
>NZ_JAPUED010000047.1:0-11810 GCF_027492755.1 Micropruina sp.
CTTCGGCTTCCTCGGCGACCTCGGGTGCGACAACCTCCAGCAGGTGCCGGGCGAGCCCGGCGAGTTCGTGGCTGTTGAACTCCTCACAGAACCCGACCATCGTCGCCTGGGCTTTCGCTTCAGCCTCCCCACCCAGATCGGTGGGGAGCTTCTTCAGCACCTGGGTGACCGCTTGCGCTTGCCGCTCGTTCGCGACACCGTCGCGCAGCGCATCGCCGATCTGGGAGAACCTGGACAGGTCGGTGGCGTGGTGCAGCATCGCGGAGGCCTGGCCTCGGGTGTAGCGCAACTCCTCCGCCAACCAGCTGACGGTCGGGATGCCGTGGGCGGTCATCGCCGCCTCGCTGCGGTCGACCTGGCCGAGGACGGTGTGCACCACACCGACCAGCCTGGACTGCACCTGCAACAGATCGGCCACCAGGTCGAGCTGTTTCCGATCCGCCAGTAATGCCACCTGGTCGTAGTCGAGATCATCGAGCAAGCCGGCCACGACCGTGGCGAAATCCGCCACCGCCGTCCCTGGCTCTACCTCGATGCTCATACCGTTGACCCTAAACGTCGCCACTGACAAAAACCGTCCACCGACCGGTCAGGGATAAATCCCGTAGCCACACCAGTGATGCGATTCATGAAGACCACGATAGAGGCCGGGTCTGACACTTTTCTGCGGCAGAGCCCGTCGATGGCGCTGATTCTTAAGATGACAACACCTGGATGATTTATGACAACACTGTGACAACACCTCCATGCAGCCTGAATCAATCCAGAAGGCCAGCAAACAAGGGGTCTCCGCAAGTTCGACCGACGGGGACGCCGAATGGTCGGATCGCTGCCCCGCGCCACCCCGCGCTGCCCGCGCCACCTCGCGCTGCCCGCGCCGCCCCGCGCTGTCCGCGCCACCGTCTGTCTGGTTCCGAGATCCCGGCGTCCGCCGGGATGACGAGCGTCCGCTGGCCTCGACCGAGGGCGGCGCCTCGGGCCTGGCTGCCACGCGCGGTCCGCGAGCGGGGTCTCGGCAAGGTTCGCTAACGGTCGCCATGGCACACGACACAACCACCGGGCCGAGAGCGCGAACCGACGAATCACACGTTGCGAAGATATATGCCATAGGTATATAACTAAGGCATGGATGATTCGTCAGCCGCCGATGACCTGTTGCGGCTGGCTGGTGCTCTCTCGCGCTGGGCCAGCACGCAGGCAGGCCTCGACGTCCCGTCAGGGGTGCTGCGTCTGCTGGCCATCGTGGAAGAGCGGGGGCCCATTCGCATCGGCGATCTGGCCCACGCCGATCAGACGAGTCAGCCGGCGGTCACCCGGCAGGCGAGTCGTCTGGAAGAGCTCGGCTGGGTCGAGCGAATCGGCGATCCGGCCGATGCCCGGGCCACCC
The DNA here is from genome assembly GCF_027492755.1 of Micropruina sp. GTDB lineage: Bacteria > Actinomycetota > Actinomycetes > Propionibacteriales > Propionibacteriaceae > Micropruina. The sequence continues at coordinate 1,388 of NZ_JAPUED010000047.1, forward strand.
TGGTGAGCGTCACCGACGCCGGCCGATCAGCCCTTCTCGGGGCGCGACGGGCTCGCGGACGGGCCGTCGGTCGCCTTCTGGACGAAGCTGCTCTACCCGTCCAGCGCATCCGTGAGACCGCCCAACTACTCGAACAATTGCTGCAGGCCGCCCGTCGCGTGGCCGGAGAGGAATGACGCCGATGTTGCGTCAATCGCGGACCGTCTGGGCCGTCGCTTTCGCATGTGTCATCTCGTTCATGGGGATCGGCCTGGTCGACCCCATCCTGAAGCCGATCGCCGATGAGCTCGGTGCCGGCCCGTCCGAGGTGTCGTTGCTGTTCACCAGCTACATGGCCGTGATGGGCATAGCGATGCTCGGCACCGGCTGGGTGAGCAGCCGGATCGGCGCCAAATGGACGCTGCTCGCCGGCCTGGCGCTGATCATCATCGGCTCCGCTGCCGCCGGCATGCAGGACGGTGTGGCCGGCATCGTCGCGTTCCGTGCCTTGTGGGGCCTGGGTAATGCGCTCTTCATCGCCACCGCGCTGGCCACTATCGTGCGCGCCGCCACCGGCTCGGTGGGTCAGGCGATCATCCTCTACGAGGCCGCCCTGGGTGTGGGCATCGCCGCCGGTCCGCTGCTCGGCGGCTGGCTGGGCAGCATGTCCTGGCGGCTGCCGTTCTTCGGCGTCGCGGTGCTGATGGCTGTCGCGCTGGTCGCCACGCTGGTCAGTCTGCCGCCCGACCGTCCGAACGAGGGAGCGGGAACCTCACTGGGTGCCCCGCTGCGAGCACTGCGTGACCGCGGCCTGCTGACCGTCGGCATGACGGCCCTGCTGTACAACTTCGGCTTCTTCACCCTGCTGGCCTTCACGCCGTTCCCGCTGGCCATGGGTGCGCTGGCGATCGGCCTGATCTTCTTCGGCTGGGGCATCCTGCTCGCACTGTCCTCGGTGTTCCTGGCGCCCTGGGTGCAACGTCGGATCGGTACCTTCGGCGGCATCGTCGCGGCGCTGACCGGCTTCGCGCTGGTGCTGGCCACGATGGCGCTGTTCACCGAGAACAAGGTCGTGCTGGCTACCGGTGTGGTGATCGCCGGCCTGTTCCTCGGCGTCAACAACACGCTGATCACCGAGGCGGTGATGAAGATCTCGGACGCCGAGCGCAGCACCGCGTCCGCCGCCTACAGCTTCGTCCGGTTCACCGGGGGCGCGGTCGCGCCCTGGCTGGCCGGCGTGCTCGGTGAGTTCTCGCTGCATCTGCCGTTCTGGGTCGGTGCCGTCGCGGTGGCCGCCGCGATCGGGGTGCTGACCCTGGCTCGCGATCGGCTGCTGGTCGTGGACGCCGAGCCTGACCACGGTGCCGAGCCGGTCAACTCCGTGACCGAGGCCGAGGCCCTCTCCTACGGCGATTCCTGAGCCGCCGTTTCCGGCCTTCCCCCACCATCCGCTCGCCGAACTATTCAGGGCTCGCCGAACTCAGCAAGCCCTGAATAGTTCGGCGAGCGTTGGCGTGCGGAGCGGGTGGCCGGACCATCGGTGCAGGTAGTGTCGGCGCCGTCCATTAGGCTGACGTCAGACCTCACGGTTCGAGCGAACCCCGAGCCGTAGCCCGCGTGGCCCATCGACCTCTTGGAGAATTCGTGTCCACTACCGACCAGGGGCGCGTCGCCGCCGTCGTCATCATGGCGGCCGGTGCGGGTACCCGGATGAAGTCGGCCACCGCGAAGGTGTTGCACCCGCTCGCCGGCCGTTCGATGCTCAGCTATGCCGTCGACGCGGCCAGTGCACTGGAGCCGGAGCACCTGGTGGTGGTGATCGGTCATCAGCGCGAGCAGGTCCAGGCGCATCTGGACGAGATCGCACCGCAGGTGATCACCGCCGTCCAGGAGCAGCCCCGCGGCACCGGCGACGCCGTCCGCTCCGGGCTTGCCGCCCTGGGTGAACTGACCGGCGAAGTGGTGGTGACCAGCGGCGATGTTCCGCTGCTCACCGGCGAGACGCTGTGGGAGCTGGTCCGGGCGCATCGCGCCGAGGGCAATACGGCGACCCTGTTGACCACGATCGTCGACGATCCGACGGGCTACGGACGCATCGTCCGCGAGGCCGGCGAGGTCGCCCGGATCGTCGAACAACGCGACGCGTCCGACGACGAGCGGCAGATCACCGAGATCAACGCGGGAATCTACGTCTTCGACGCCGAGACCCTGCGCGCCGGAATCGCGGCGCTGAGCACCGACAACGCCCAGGGCGAGCTGTACCTGACCGACGTGATCGCCTTCGCCCGCAGTCGCGCCGGTCGGGTCGGCGGCACCGTGCTCACCGACTCGCTGCAGGCCGAGGGGGTCAACGATCGCGTTCAGCTGGCCACGTTGAGCGCCGAGCTCAACCGACGGATCCTGCGGCGCTGGATGATCGAGGGCGTCACCGTGCTCGACCCGGCGACCACCTGGGTGCACGATTCGGTCGACCTGGCCGCCGATGTCACGCTGCTGCCCGGTACTTCGCTGGAGGGCGCCACCTCGGTGGCCACCGGCGCGGTGATCGGCCCGGACACCACCCTGATCGATGTCGAGGTCGGTGCGAGCGCCCACGTGGTCCGTACGCACGCGACGCTGGCTGTGATCGGGGAGGGTGCCGAGGTGGGCCCGTTCTCCTACCTGCGCCCCGGAACGCAGCTGGGTGTCAAGGGCAAGATCGGCGCCTTCGTCGAGACCAAGAACGCCGAGATCGGCGACGGCGCCAAGGTGCCGCACCTGACCTATTGCGGTGACGCCACGGTGGGCGAGGGTGCCAACATCGGCGCCGGCACGATCTTCGCCAACTACGACGGGGTGCATAAATCGCACACCACCGTCGGCAAGGGCTCCTTCGTGGGTAGCGACTCGGTGCTGGTCGCCCCGGTCGAGATCGCCGACGGTGTCTATGTCGCCGCCGGCTCGACGATCACCTCCGCGGTCGGCCCCGGCGAGCTCGCCGTCGCCCGCGGCCAGCAACGCAACATCAGGGGCTGGGTGGCTCGAAAACGACCAGGAACCCGGACGGCGGCCGCCGCCGAAGCGGCCCTGGAGCAGGCAACCGGTCAGGAGCGCGATCAGTGAGCGGGATCAAGCGACCCACCGAGAAGCACTTGATGCTCTGCACCGGACGGGCCTATCCGGAGCTCGCCGAAGAGGTCGCGGAACTGCTCGGCGTCGAACTGGTGCCCACCCGGCAGGTCACCTACGCCAACTCCGAGATCTATGTGCGCTTCGAAGAGTCGGTGCGCGGCGCGGACGCCTTCGTCATCCAGAGCCACCCGGCGCCGGTCAACGAATGGCTGATGGAGCAGTTGATCATGATCGACGCACTCAAGCGGGCGTCGGCCAAGCGGATCACGGTGGTCTCGCCGTTCTACCCCTACGGACGCCAGGACAAGAAACACGCCGGTCGTGAGCCGATCTCGGCCCGGCTGATCGCAGATCTGTACAAGACGGCCGGGGCCAACCGGCTGATGAGCGTCGATCTGCACGCCTCGCAGATCCAGGGCTTCTTCGACGGCCCGGTCGACCACCTGTTCAGCATTCCGGTGCTCGCCGACTACGTGGCCGCGAACTACCCCCTCGACAACATGACCGTGGTCTCGCCGGACGCCGGACGGGTCAAGCTCGCCGACAACTGGTCCGACCGGCTCGGTCTGCCGCTGGCGATCATCCACAAACGGCGCGACCCGAACAAGGCCAACGAGGTGGCCGTCGGCGAGGTGGTCGGTGACGTGAAGGGTCGGGTCTGCCTGCTGGTCGACGACATGATCGACACCGCCGGCACCATCTGCCAGGCCGCTGCCGCACTGCGCGAGCACGGTGCTGCGCAGGTGATCGCCGCGGCTACCCACCCGATCCTGTCCGGTCCGGCGGCGAAGCGGCTCAACGCGTCCGCCTTCGAAGAGGTCATTGTGACCAACACGCTGCCGATCCGCGATGACCTGCACATTCCGAAGCTGACCGTGCTGTCCATCGCGCCGCTGCTGGCCAAGGCCATCCAGGAGGTCTTCGTCGACGGCTCGGTGACCTCGCTGTTCGACGGGGTCGAGTAGCCACGTCGGTCGAGCTTGCCGACATCACCGTCGGTCGCTGACCGAGGAGTCGCTGACCGAGAACGGTCGAGCCCGCTGACCGGGTTGCTCGGCCACCAGGGCCGATGTTAGATTCGACCTTGGCTGAAAGCGTTTAGCGAGATGCGCGACCAGCCTGGTTTGCGGTCGTAGTGACGTCTTCACGTATGGAGAGGCTGGCCCCGATGTTCGACCTACCCGAAGCGTGGGTGTGGGATTTCTGGATCGTGGACGACGGCGACCGGTTCCACATGTTCTTCCTGTACGCCTCGCGTGCGCTCAAGAATCCTGATGCCCGGCACTTCCGCGCCTCGATCGGTCATGCCGTCTCCACCGACCTGACCAACTGGACGCGGGTCACCGATGCGCTGGTGCGCTCCGATGCGCCGGCGATCGACGACTTGGCCACCTGGACGGGCTCGGTGACCAAGGGTCCCGACGGGCGCTGGTACATGTTCTACACCGCAGTCACCGTCGTGCCGGATGGCCGCAACGTCCAGACGATCACCTACGCCACCTCCGACGACCTGTACGAGTGGACGAAGGCCGCCGTGCCCGTGCTCAAGGGTGACCCCCGCTGGTACGAGCCGCTGACCGACGACGAACATTGGGCTGACGAGGCCTTCCGCGACCCGTGGGTCTTCCCCGACCCGGACGGCGACGGCTGGCAGATGCTGGTCACCGCGCGAGCCAACCACGGCCCCGTCGACGATCGCGGCATCGTGGCCCACGCCACCTCGCCCGACCTGGTCAATTGGACGCTGCAGCCGCCGCTGACCGAGCCAGGTCAGGGTTTCGGGCAACTGGAGGTGTGCCAGACCGTCGAACTCGACGGCGGTCACTACCTGTTGTTCAACTGCCTCGACACCGAACTCTCGGCTGCGCGCCGGGCGTCGGGGGCATCCGGGGGTGTCTGGCTGGCCCGCGCCGATTCCGCGCTCGGTCCCTATGACATCGCCGGCGCACAGATGGTCACCGACCGCAGCCAGTACGTGGGCCGGATCCTGCAGGACCGTGCCGGCCACTGGGTCTTCCTGGCCTTCCGCTACGACGCGCCCGACGGCCACTTCCTGGGCGGCATCACCGACCCGCGTCCGGTCGCCATCGAAGACGGTCAACTGGTGTTCACCGACGAGTTGGACGCCGCGAACTGACCGCCGGCGTCCGCGATCGGCGCCGATTTCGTAGCGTCCGGCAGGGCGCGATAAGCTAGTCAGGTTGCCTCGGCGAGGGGCCCAGGGCCCGTGATCGACAAGGTGTGTGCGCGATGCGCGCGCCCTCCCTCGTCCGAGATTCGAGTTGCAAGACGAGGTATGAGGAGAAGCCATCCATGGCTGAAGTGAAGATTCCCGCGGTCGCACGGACCGAATTCGGTAAGGGCGCCGCCCGTCGGACGCGTCGCGCCGGCCTGGTTCCCGCAGTGCTCTACGGTCACGGCGCCGACCCGGTGCACGTGTCGCTGCCGGGCCACGAGACGCTGCTGGCACTGCGCGTCGCGAACGCGCTGCTGTCGATCAGCGTCGACGGTGCCACCCCGCAGCTGGCGCTGCCGAAGCAGGTGCAGCGGAACCCGGTCAAGGGCACCATCGAGCACGTCGACCTGCTGATCGTGAAGCGCGGCGAGAAGGTCTCCGTCGAGGTGCCGCTGGTGGTGCTGGGCGCCGACGAGCGGGCCGACCGCATCGTCGTGATGGACCAGCAGACCATCGTGCTGGAGGCCGAAGCCACCCACATTCCGGCGTCCGTCGAGATCGACGTGACGAACCTGGAGATCGGCGATTCGATCGCCGCCAAGGACCTGAACCTGCCCGAGGGTGCCGTGTTCCCCGGCGAGCCGGACGACCTGATCCTGAGCATCACCGCCGCGAAGACCCAGGAGCAGCTGGACGCCGAGCTGGCCGGCTCCGGCGACGAGGCGGAGGCTGCGCCCGTGGAGGCTGCGGCCGAGGCCGAGTAACGCGAACGAATGCCTGTTTGGCTGGTGGTCGGGCTCGGGAATCCGGGCCCGACCTACGCGTCTCACCGACACAACGTCGGTTTCATGGTGGCCGATGAACTCGCCCGCCGAGCCGGGACCGGTTTCACCGCTCCGCGCGGCATGCGCGGCGACATCTGCGAGACCCGGATCACCTCCCTCGGTATGGGTGCGGTCGGAGCCGACGCCCAGCGGGTCGTCCTGCTGAAGCCGCGCACCTATATGAACGACTCCGGCGCCGCCGTCGCCAAGGCCTGCGCCTACTACGGGGTCAAGCCCGCCGAGGTGATCGCCGTCCACGACGAACTCGACCTGGATTTCGGACGCCTCCGGCTCAAGCGTGGCGGCGGGGACAACGGCCACAACGGCCTCAAATCCATCCGGTCGTCGCTGGGCACCGGTGATTTCCTCCGCGTCCGGTTCGGTATCGGACGGCCACCCGGCCGCCAGGCGCCGTCCGACTTCGTACTGTCGCCCTTCCCCGCCTCGCTGCGGGAGGAGTTGGCGCTGGAGGTCGATCGATCCGCGGACGCCGTCGAGACCCTCATCAACAGCGGTCTGGAAGCGGCACAGAACTCCTTCAACAGCTGAGGAGTGCCGATCGCGCACCCCACCCGTTGACCGGGAATGCACCTACCGCCGATTGAGAGCGCACCTACCGCCGATCGAGCTTGTCGAAATCCTCGTAGCCAGCGAGGTCTCGACAAGCTCGACCAACGGTAGGTCAGCGCCTCAGGTCTCGACGACAACCCGCTGTCGAAGGGGGTTGGAGGCCAGTACTAAGGTTGCCCGGTGACTTTGTCGGGACTGGTTGAACTCGTCGGCTCCGACCCCACCATCGCTCGTGCCGTTGCGGACGCGCGTCTGGGGCGTCCGCGGGCCCTCGATCTGACCGCGCCCGAAGCGCTGCGCCCGGCACTCGTCGCCGCACTGAGTGCCGGGACGGGCCGCACCAGCCTGCTGATCGCCTCCACCTACCGTGAGGCGGAGGCCGCGACCAGTTCGCTGCAGTCGCTGCTCGGTGACGAGGCCGTCGCCTACTACCCGGCCTGGGAGACACTGCCGCATGAGCGGCTGAGCCCTCGCTCGGACACCGTCGGACGCCGGCTCGAGGTGCTGCGCCGGCTGGCCGGCAACGACGAGCTGCCCGCCCCGCGGGTGGTCGTCGCGCCGGTGCGCTCGGTGCTGCAGCCCCAGGTGCGCGGCCTCGGCGAGCTGCTGCCGGTGAGCCTGCGCACGGGGGAGAGCCACGACCTCAGCGACGTGGCCCGAGCCCTGGTCAACGCCGCCTACCTCAGGGTCGACCTGGTCGAGCGACGCGGCGAGTTCGCCGTCCGCGGCGGCATCCTGGACGTCTTCCCACCCACCGAGGAGCACCCGGTCCGGGTGGACTTCTTCGGCGACGAGGTGGACGAGATCCGTACCTTCGCCGTCGCCGACCAGCGGTCGTTCGGCGATCCGCTCGGCGAGGTGGTCGCGTCGCCTTGTCGCGAGTTGCTGATCACCGACTCCGTGAAGGCCCGGGCCGCCGAACTCGCCGATCGGACCAGCGGCATCGAGGGCAACCTGTCCGAGATGCTCGACAAGATCGCCCAGGGCCACGCCGTGGACGGCATGGAGGCACTCTCCCCGGCGCTGGTGGACGGCCTCGAATTGCTGATCGACGTGTTGCCCGCCGACACCGTCGTGCTGGTCTCCGATCCCGACCGGGTCCGGGCCCGGTCGCGGGAGCTGGTCACCACCAGCCAGGAGTTCCTGCAGGCGTCCTGGGCGGCCGCGGCCTCCGGGGGCAAGGCGCCGATCGACCTGGCCGCGGGCGCCTACCGCGAACTGGCCGACGTCCGGAGCCGCGCTTTCGATCGCGGCCAGCTGTGGTGGTCGCTGTCACCCTGGGCCGCCGCGCCCGATCCGGTGGCGACGCCGATCGACGACTGGGACGAGCCGATCGAGTTGAGCGTCGGCGAGGCCGACCTGGCCGGCGTCGAGTCGCGCACTATCGAGGCCCGCGAGGGCGAGGTGTTCCGCGGCGACGCCGAAGCCGGCCTGGCTGCCGTCCGTGCCCGGGTGAACGCGGGCGACCGGGTGCTGCTGGTCGCCGACAGCCCCGGCTTGGCGACCCGGATGGGCGAGGTGCTGACCGAGGGCGGCGTCCCGGCCCGTGGTTCGCTCGACCTGTCGACGCCGCCCGAGCCCGGTGTGGCCACCGTCGTGGTCGCCGAACTGCGGCACGGCTTCACCCTGCCCGGCGTCGAACTCGCCGTCTTCACCGCGGCCGACCTGGCCGGCCAGCGCGAAGTCGACAAATCGGCCCGCCGGATGCCGGCCCGGCGCAAGAACACCATCGACCCGTTGGAGCTGACCGCCGGCGACCCGGTGGTCCACGAGACCCACGGCGTCGGACGCTACGTCGAGATGGTGCAGCGCACCGTGCAGGGCGCGACCCGCGAGTACCTGGTGCTCGAGTACGCGCCGTCCAAGCGTGGCCAGCCCGGCGACCGGTTGTTCGTCCCGATGGATCAGTTGCACCTGATCACCCGCTACATCGGTGGTGAGAACCCGACCCTGGACAAGATGGGCGGCTCCGACTGGTCCAAGCGCAAGTCCCGCGCCCGCAAGGCGGTTCGCGAGATCGCCGCCGAACTGATCAAGCTCTATGCCGCGCGGCAGGCGTCCAAGGGGCACGCGTTCGGACCTGACACGGTCTGGCAGCGTGAACTCGAGGACGCCTTCAGCTACGTCGAGACCCCCGACCAGCTGGCGGCGATCACCGAGGTCAAGGCCGACATGGAGCAGCTCGTCCCGATGGACCGGCTGATCTGTGGCGACGTCGGTTACGGCAAGACCGAGATCGCCGTCCGGGCCGCGTTCAAGGCGGTGATGGACGGCAAGCAGGTCGCCGTGCTGGTGCCCACCACGTTGCTGGTGCAGCAGCACCACGCCACCTTCGCCGACCGCTATGCCGGCTTCCCGGTGACGGTGGCCGCGCTCAGCCGCTTCTCCACCGACGCCGAGCGGAAGAAGGTGATCGCCGGACTCGCCGACGGTAGCGTCGATGTGGTGGTCGGCACCCACGGGCTTTTCGCCAACAGCGTGCAGTTCAAGGATCTCGGCCTGGTGGTGGTCGACGAGGAGCAGCGTTTCGGCGTTGAGCACAAGGAAGCGCTGAAGAAGCTGCGGCTGAACGTCGACGTGCTGTCGATGAGCGCCACCCCGATCCCGCGGACGTTGGAGATGGCGATCACCGGCATCCGCGAGATGAGCGTGATCGCCACCCCGCCGGAGGAACGCCACCCGGTGCTCACCTTCGCCGGCCCCTGGGACGAGGCGCAGGTGCGGGCCGCGATCCGTCGCGAACTGGCCCGCGAAGGTCAGGTGTTCTACATCCACAACCGGGTCAACTCGATCGAGAAGACCGCGAAGCGGATCGCCGAGGCGGTGCCCGAGGCCCGCGTCGCGGTGGCGCACGGCCAGATGAACGAGCACGCCCTGGAACAGGTGATGGTCGACTTCTGGGAGCGCCGCGCCGACGTGCTGGTCTGCACCACCATCGTCGAGGCCGGCCTGGACATCTCCAGCGCCAACACGCTGCTGATCGAACGCGCCGACCTGCTCGGCCTCTCCCAGCTGCACCAGCTGCGCGGACGGGTGGGCCGCAGCCGCGAACGGGGCTACGCCTACTTCCTGTACCCGCCGGAGAAGCCACTCACCGAGACCGCTCACGACCGGCTGGCCACCATGGCCGCGCACACCGACCTGGGCGCCGGGATGGCGATCGCGATGAAGGATCTGGAGATCCGCGGTGCCGGCAACCTGCTCGGCGGGGAACAGTCCGGGCACATCGCCGAGGTCGGCTTCGACCTGTACATCCGGCTGGTCGGCGAGGCGGTCGCCGACTTCCGCGGTGAGCAGGCCGAGCCCGAGCCGGAGATGAAGATCGAACTGCCGGTCGAGGCGCACCTGCCGGTCGACTACGTCGAATCGGAACGGCTCCGGCTGGAGATGTACAAGCGGCTCGCACTGGTCAACGACGAGGCCGGCATCACCGAGGTGCGCGACGAACTGGTCGACCGCTACGGCCCGCTGCCGGAATCGGCGGAGGCGCTGCTGGCCGTCGCCCGATTCCGGCTGCTGGCCAGGTCCAAGGGGATCACCGAGATCATCATGGCCGGCACCGCCGTCCGGTTCTCGCCGGCCGACCTGCCCGATTCGAAGCAGTTGCGGTTGAACCGGCTCTATCCCGGCTCGCAGATCCGCAAGGCGGCCGGGCATGTGCTGATCCCGCGTCCGATGACCCGCCCGATCGCCGGTCAGCCGATCGTCGACCTGCCCCTGCTCGAATGGGCCAGCACCGTCCTGAACGACATCTTCTGACCAC
>NZ_JAPUED010000047.1:11910-24171 GCF_027492755.1 Micropruina sp.
AATGGGCCAGCACCGTCCTGAACGACATCTTCTGACCACTGCCTCGTCATCCCGGGCTCGGTCCGTCATCCCGGCGTGCGCCGGGATGACGTGGCTTGTCGTCGTCTCGGGCTTGTCGTCGTCTCGGGCTTGACCCGGGATCTCGGGCGCCGCGCTGACATGGACTGTCTGGCCGTCCGTCAGCCCTCACGGTGCCGAGCGGTTAGGATCGCTGGGGACTCTGGAGGGTGAATGAAGAGCGTGCGTTGGGTGCTGGCCCTGGTCGTGGCCGGACTGCTGGTGTTGTCAGGGTGTTCGATCCCGGGGGCGAACGTGGCCGCCACGGTCAACGGGGTGGACATTCCGAGCTCTCGCATCGAGAGTGCGGTGGCAGCGATCGGCAGCAGCCCCGGCCAGTTGGCCGAGCCGCACGCCATCGTGCTGACCTGGGCGATCCGTGGCGAGGTGGCGCGGACGATCGCCGCCGAGCAGGGCATCCAGCTCACCGGTGAGCCGCGCACCGCGCTGTTGAGCGCCAACCAGAGCCTCGAGCAGTACGCGAAGGTGCCGCAGGCGGCGGACTTCGTCAACGACCTGGTCGACGCGACGCTGGTGATCAACAAGGTGGGCGAGGCCCCCTTCGTAGCCAAGGTCGCCCAGACCAACATTCAGGTCAATCCTCGCTTCGGCGCCTGGTCGGCCCAGACGGTGACGGTCGACCAGACGGGCGGCCAGCTCTCCGTGCCCTGGACGGCGCCGAGCGCCCCGGCCCCCTGAGCGCCATGCCGCACGCCGAGGTGGAACGCCTCATCGAGGTGATGCACACCTTGCGCCAGAAGTGCCCGTGGGACGCCGAACAGACCCACGAGTCGCTGATGCCGTACCTGGTGGAGGAGACCCTCGAAGTGGTGGAGGCCGTCGAGGACGGCTCCGACGCCGCCCTGGTCGAGGAGCTCGGCGACCTGTTGCTGCAGGTCGCCTTCCACGCCGAGATCGCCGCCCAGCAGAGCCGCTTCGACATCGACGACGTGGCCCGCGGAATCGCGGACAAACTGGTGGCGCGGCATCCGCACGTCTTCGCGTCCGAACCGGTGCCCGACGACATGCTGTCGACCTGGGAGCAGCGCAAACGTGCCGAGAAGGGCCGCACCTCGGCGTTGGACGGCATCCCGGGGCGGATGTCCGCACTGACCCGGGCCGCCAAGGTGATCGCCCGCAGCGAGCGGCACGGACTCGACGTAGCGCCGACCTCCGGCGGTGCCGATCTCGGGCAGCGGATGCTCGCCCTGGTCGCCGAGGCGCACGCCGAGGGATTGGACGCCGAACAACTCACCCGGGCCGCCGTCCGCGACCTGGAACGCCGCGTCGTCCGGGCCGAATCCGAGAGTTGACGGCAACCGGTCCGGTTCCGTGGCGGACCTTGCGAAGGTCGATCGGTTTCGGTGGGAGATCGGTGGTTCGTTCCTCGTCGTCCCCCGTCCGTTGCGGGGCGTTGACCGCTAGGGTGAGGAACGACGTTTCCACCACCCGAAAGGCACTGCATCGTGGCAAGCATCGAATTCGTCGACGCCCGCGAAATTCTCGATTCGCGCGGCAACCCCACCATCGAGGTTGAGGTCATCCTCGACGACGGCTCCCAGGGTCGCGCCGCGGTTCCGTCCGGCGCCTCCACCGGCGCCTTCGAGGCCGCCGAACTGCGTGACGGCGACAAGGGCCGCTACGGCGGCAAGGGCGTGCTGAAGGCCGTGGAGAACGTGCAGCAGCAGCTCTCTGCCGAGATCACCAACGTCTTCGAGGCCGACGCCCAGCGCGCCATCGATCAGGCCATGATCGAGCTCGACGGCACCCCCAACAAGTCCAAGCTCGGCGCGAACGCCATTCTCGGCGTCTCGCTGGCCGTGGCGCACGCCGCCGCCGAGTCGGCCGGACTGCCGCTCTACAAGTACCTGGGTGGCCCGACCGCCAACCTGCTGCCGGTGCCGATGATGAACATCCTCAACGGTGGGTCGCACGCCGACTCCAACGTCGACATCCAGGAGTTCATGATCGCCCCGATCGGCGCCGAGACCTTCGCCGAGGCGCTCGAGATGGGTGCCGGCGTCTACCACGCGCTGAAGGCCGTGCTGAAGGGCCGTGGCCTGGCCACCGGCCTGGGCGACGAGGGCGGCTTCGCCCCCAACCTGGAGAGCAACCGCGCCGCCCTCGACCTGATCGTCGAGGCCATCCAGAACGCCGGCTACACCCCGGGCAAGGACGTCGCGCTGGCGCTCGACGTGGCCGCGTCCGAGTTCTACAACGAGGACGGCACCTACTCCTTCGAGGGTCAGGCGAAGTCGTCGGCCGACATGGTGGCGTACTACGCCGACCTGGTCGCCAACTACCCGCTGGTCTCCATCGAGGATCCGCTGAACGAGGAGGACTGGGACGGCTGGAAGGCGATGACCGACGAGTTGGGCGAGAAGGTGCAGCTGGTCGGCGACGACCTGTTCGTCACCAACGTCGAGCGGCTCAAGCGCGGCATCGACACCGACACCGCCAACGCCCTGCTGGTCAAGGTGAACCAGATCGGCTCGCTGACCGAGACCATCGACGCCGTCACCATGGCACACCGGGCCGGCTACTCGACCATGATGAGCCACCGTTCCGGCGAGACCGAGGACACCACGATCGCCGACCTGGCCGTCGCCCTGGGCTGCGGCCAGATCAAGTCGGGTGCCCCGGCGCGTACCGAGCGGGTCGCCAAGTACAACCAGCTGCTGCGCATCGAGGAAGACCTCGAAGACGCGGCACGCTACGCCGGTGCGGCCGCCTTCCCGAGGTTCAGCACCAACTGACCGTACGCTTGACCTGATGAGAGGTCAGGTCTGATGGCCCGCGAACGGCGGCCAGCACGTACATCGCCAGCCGGCCCGGGGCGCTCCACGCGCACCCGGGCCGGTTCGCGCGCGTCCGGGGCCCGGTCGGGTTCGACCCCGGTGCCCGACGAGACGAACGCGACCGCACCCGATTCCGCCAAGGCGCCGCGGCGGTTGCCGAAGCTGCCCAGCCGGCTCGGCCTCACCCGGCGGGCGCTGGCCGTGCTTAGCGTGCTGATCGTGCTCGCGTTGTCGTACGCCAACTCGCTGCGGATCTACCTCGATCAGCAGCGTGATCTGGCCGAGGCGAACCAGCAGATCCAGGAGCGCACGGCGCGCATCGCCCAGCTCGAGGACGAGGTGCAGCGCTGGAACGACCCGGCCTACATCAAGGCGCAGGCCCGTGAGCGGTTGGGTTGGCTGCTGCCCGGTGAGACCGGCTACCGGGTGATCGGCCCGGACGGCAAGCCGCTCGGCAGCGGGGTCGTTCTGGATTCGACCAGCGAGTTGCCCCCCGGTGAGCACCCGGCAATGTGGTTCGACCGCCTCTGGGGGTCGGTAGAGACCGCCGACAACCCCACCCGCCGGGTCGGCCGCTGACCCGCCGCCGATCGAGTTCGCGGTACGCGGGGACGGTTCTTTTCGTTCCACTTTCGGCACGGAGGGACGGTTCTTTTCGTTCCGCCCGTAGCGCATCGCCCCAGGCCGGGCGCGGGACGCACTTCGACAGCGCCACCGGCCAGCGGGCAGAATGACAGCCATGCCCGCGTCCCTGATCGATCCCGCCGACATCGCGGCGATCGAGGAGCAGTTGGGCCGGACGCCGCGGGGCCTGGTCCGGGTCGCCTGGCGGTGCGCGGACGGCAGCCCGGGCGTGGTGGTCACCACGCCGCGGCTGCCCGACGGAACGCCGTTCCCGACCACCTACTACCTGACCTGCCCGAAGGCGGTCGCCGGCTGTTCGACGCTGGAGGCCCGCGGGGTGATGGCCGAGATGACCCAGCGGCTGGCCGAGGACGACGAACTTGCGGCCCGCTACGCGGCGGCGCATGAGGCGTATCTGGCCGACCGGGCGACGTTGGGCGAGGTGCCCGAGATCGACCGGGTCAGTGCCGGCGGCATGCCGACCCGGGTGAAGTGCCTGCACGTCCTGGTGGCGCACGCGCTGGCCGCCGGACCCGGGGTCAATCCGCTCGGCGACGAAGCCGTGGAGCTGTTGCGAGAATTTCCGTTCGGCGAATGTCTGGGGGAGCGATGAAGGTAGCGGCGATCGATTGCGGCACCAACTCGGTGCGACTGCTGGTGGCCCAGCCGAGCACGGACGGCGGACTCGTCGACCTGGAGCGCCGGCTCATCCTGACCCGGCTGGGCCAGGGCGTGGACGCCACCGGTCGCTTCCATCCGGACGCGCTGCAGCGAACCCTGGACGCCTTCGCCGAATACGCCGGCGTGATCACCGATCTCGGTGCCGAACGGGTCCGGCTGGTCGCCACCTCGGCCGCGCGGGACGCGTCCAACCGGGATGAGTTCTTCGCCGGTGCACGCGAGCGGCTGGGCATCGATGCCGAGATCATCAGCGGTGACGAGGAGGCGGCGCTGTCATTCCGCGGCGCCCTGACGGCGCTGCCCGACGTTGCCACGCCTGCCCTGGTGATGGACATCGGCGGCGGCTCCACCGAACTGGTCCTGGGCAGCGGGGGGACGATCCCGCGCATCGAGCACGGGCTCTCTCTCGACATCGGCAGCGTCCGGGTGCGTGAGCGGTTCCTGGCCGGCGACCCGCCCACCGGCGACCAGATCGCCGCGGCGTCCGACTACATCGACGCACTGCTGGACGGCTCCGGGATTGCATTCGCCGATGTCGCCACCTGGATCGGCGTCGGTGGCACCGCCACGTCGCTGTCGGCGGTCAACCAACGCCTGCCCGAATACGACCGGACGAAGGTGCACGCCTCGACCATCGCCCGCGACGAACTGTCGGCACTCACGTTGCGGCTGCTCAGCTCCAGCGTCGCGCAGGTGCGTGAGCTGCCGTCCATGCACCCCAAGCGTGCGGACGTGATCTGCGCCGGCGCCCTGATCGCCGACCGGGTCGGACGCCGGGTCGGCGTCGACCTGACCGTCAGCGAGTCCGACATCCTGGACGGCCTCGCGCTCGGCCTGCTGGAGCAGTAGCGCCCCAGCCCGGATCGACGCCAGTGGGTGCCGGGCGTACCGCCACGCACTACGATCAGGCCCGTGCCCCCGTAGCCCAATCGGCAGAGGCAGGCGGCTTAAACCCGCCCCAGTGCGGGTTCGAACCCCGCCGGGGGCACGCGCAGGTCAGTCGCGCCCACGCAGGAAAGCAACCCGCATCTGGCGAAGCTCACCGGTCATCAAACCTGAGGTGATGGCCGGATCGGCGTCCATGATCGCCCGGGCCGCGGCCTCGTCCGGTGCCTCGATGATCGCCACGCCGTCGTTCAGCGGCTGTCCCCAGGTGGGTCCGGCGAGGATCAGCGTGCCCGCCTCGAAGAGTTCGGCCAGATAGGGCGAGTGCCGCTCGCTCATGATCGCGGCCTCGTCCGGCGTGATCGTTTCGATGAACCGCTCCCGCGGGGGATGGACGAGATAGAGCCATTGCGCCATGGAATTCTCCTAGCTCCGGACGGGCGCCGCAAGCCTACGCGGCCGGCCTCAGCCGCCGGCCGGCCTCAGCCGTCCGCCGGATTCCCTGCGCCCGCAGGACCTGCCGCGACGAAGGCCTGGAAGTCCTGTGCCGACAGGTCGGCATAGGCGTGGCTCCACGCGGTGATCGCCTCGGCCACCACCTTGCCTGAGCCGATGTAGCCGATGATCGCCGCCGCTCGCGGCGACTGGCTGTGGGCCCTGGCGAGGGTGGCGGCGCAGGCTTGGGCGTATTCGACGAACGGCCGGTCCTCGAGCTGATCGACCTCGATGCCGCCCTTCATGTCGTTGAACTGACGCACATACAGGTCGGCCTCGGCGCCGCGCAGGTAGCCCAGGAACGGATCGGACACCGCCTGCAGCACGCGCTGCATCGCCACCACCCGAGCGCCTTGCCCGTTCGCCTCGATCATGGCCGTCAGCCGTTGCGGTTGGGCGATCCGTCCGTACTGTTCCAGCACGCTCACGTTCGCCTCCTTCGACTGCAGGATCAGCGCATGATCGTCCTGGTCCACCAGCAGCACCAGCGAGCATCTGGTGCCGACACTGCCCACACCGACCACCCGGCGGGCAACATCGGCGACGTCGTAGTGCTGCACCAGCAGCTGCACGTCCTGTGCCGCAGTATCGCGCCAGCGTTCGACGTAGGTGTGCACATTCTGTTCGGCCTCGGACTCCATCCGGGTCATCGTCGGCGGCCGTTCGACGAAGCGCAGCCTGCCGTCCGCGTCCTTGGTGGTCAGTCGCCGCACCGCGCGCTCGCCGGTGCGTTTCTGGGCCGACTTGATCGCCGCCCCGAGCACCCGCTTCGATTCACCCTTCAGCCGGCCCATTCCGGCCTGCACGTCGAAGTGCGAGAAGAAGCGCTGCGTGGGGGAGAGCGCCATCGCCTCTTCCAGCACATGCCGGTACGACATCACAGCACCCACGGTGGCCCGCTGGGTGACCGCGTCTGACCGTCCGGAGTGGCGGGCGCCGATCACCACGCTGGCGACGAGTCGTTTCAGGTCCCACTCCCACGGCGCCCACGCCGATTCGTCGAAGTCGTTCAGGTCGAACATCAGCGAGCGGGTGCGCGAGGCGTAGAAGCCGAAGTTGGACACGTGCGCATCGCCGCAGGCGGCGACCAGCAGCCCGGTGTGCGGATCGTCGGCCAGGTCGGCGGCCATCAGCGCGGCGGTGCCGCGATAGAACGCGAAGGCGTTGGCCGACATCCGCTCGGTACGCAGCCCGATCAGATTCTGGATCCGGGTCCGGTTCTGCTCGTCGAGAATGCCGAGCGGATCACGCGGACGATCGGTCAGGGTGGCGAGTGCGCGCCGCGGCACGCGCTTACGCAGCTCGCGTCCGGTCTGCTTGAGTTCACGAAGGGAGGGCAACGACGACCAGTTCATGGCCGGAGCGTAGTGCTCCCCGCACCTCGGCGACCATGCTTCGGTTCACCTGAATCGTGTGGGCCGATACCGGCACTAGCTGATGAGCGAGCCGATCAGCACACTCGCGCCGAGCGCCGCCACACCGATGATCAGTGACCGGATGATCGCCGGCCAAACCCGGGTGCCGCTGAGTTTGGACAAGACGACGGCCGTCACGGTGAGCGACAGGGCGACGCCGACGAGGATGAACTCTTCGACCCATGCAGGCGGTACCGAGATCGCGATCAGCACAGTCACCAGTGCGCCGAGCATGAAGGCGACGGCAGCGCTGACCGCCTCCTTGAGCGGTTCGCCCGGCGTGAGGATCTCGCGGATGCCATATTCGGTCTCCAGTTGGGCGCTGAGCGCGTCTGCGGCGTCCAACTCTTCGGCCACCTTCCGCGCGGTCTCCTCACTGACACCCTTGTCGCGGTAGTGCTGGGCGAGCTCGTCCAGTTCTTCGGCGTGACTCAACTCGAGCAGGTACTGCTCGGCGCGGATCACGTCCTGCTGCGCCTCGCGCTCGGCCGCCGTCTCCGCGTACTTCGCCGCGCCGAGCGAGACCGCGCCGGCCGCCGAGGCCATCAGCACGACCAGCGGCAACCGCGTGGTGTCGAGGACGAGCGCCAGGCCTTCAGCCAAACCGGCAACGCCCAACACTCCGTCGTTGACGTCGGCCACCCGGGCCCGGACGTCGTCCTTGCTGAGCCGCCACCAGCTGTGCGCGTCGCTCATCCGAGGCCCTCGGTGGCGACGCCGGACCAGCGGTCGAAGGCGTCCCGATTCACAGCGTGAGGATAGCGGGTGTGCTTGGTTTCGCCCTCGGGATGGGAGAAGCCGTGAGCAGCCGCTGAATTCCGGGTCGTCGCAGGCCCGATCAGGGACTTCCCGGGGGCGGGAAGCATCGCGGCGACGGATGCGTTGCCTACTATGGACGTACATCCACAAGGAGAAAGAAACTCACATGCGTAGCTCCAACCCCGTTCTTTCGAGGCCGGACGCTTTCACCCCGCAGCAGCAGACGAATCAGTACCAGCAGTACGGTCAGCCGCAGCAGGGTCAGTTCGGCTATCAGCAGCCGGGCCAGCCCTACCCGCAAGACCCCGTCCCGGGTGTCCAGGGCACGATGACCATCGATGATGTGATCACCAAGTCGGCGATCACGATGGGCACCGTCATCGCGACCGCGGCGCTCACCTTCATGTTCATGCCGGAACGGTTCCTGTTCCCGGCGGTGATCGTCAGCGCCATCGTCGGCTTCATCACCGTGATGGTGGTGGCCGCCCGCCGGGTGATCAACCCCGGTGCCGTGCTCGCCTATGCGGCGATCGAGGGTGTCTTCATCGGCGCGATCAGCAAGGTCTACGAGCACGCATGGAACGGCATCGTCCCGGCCGCGATCATGGCCACCCTGGTCACCGCCGCGGCGACCCTCGGCGCCTACAAGTTCTTCCGGATCAAGGTCACCAACAAGTTCCGCAAGATGGTGATGATCGGCACGCTGGCCTACGCCGGTCTGCTGCTGGTCAACTTCATCCTGTCGATGTTCGGCATGGGCTTCCTGTTCTCGGGCGGCAACCTGGCCTTCCTGCTGCTGATCTCCGCCATCGGTGTCGGCCTGGCCGTGTTCAACCTGATCCTCGACTTCGACTACATCGAGCAGGGCATCGCGATGGGTGCTCCGGCGTCCGAGTCGTGGCGTGGCGCGTTCGGCCTGACCGTCACCATGGTCTGGCTCTACATCGAGATGCTGCGGCTGCTGTCCTACTTCCGCTCCAACTGAGACTGATCTCGCACAACGCCGCCGGTTCGTCCGGCGGCGTTGTCGCGTTTCGTCGTCCGATTCGCTGCGCTCGCCGAACTATTCAGGGCTCGCCGAATTCAGCGAGCCCCCAGTAGTTCGGCGAGCGATCGTGCGGGACGCGGTTGGTTCGGCTCAGCCCGCGCTGCGGCGGCGATAGCCGAACCGCGCTGCCAACGTGGTCAGGTGCCGTTCGAGCAGGGCGCGGGATCCGGCGGCCCAGTGCAGCCGGTGCCACTGCTGCAGCGGCACCCAACGGGCGGACGCCGTGGTGCCGCCCACGTCCTGAACGACGGGGTCGGTGGGGTCGGGGCAGGTGGCGGCGTAGATGATCCGGACGGCGTGGAAGTCTTCGACGATGCCGCTGGGAGAGCGTCCGATCCAATGATCGGTCTGCACGTCCAGGAGCTGGGAGATCTCGATGTGCTGCGCGGTCTCTTCGACAGCCTCACGGATCACCGTCTGGCTCGGGTTCTCGCCGGGGTCGATGCCGCCGCCGGGCAGCCCCCACGAGTGCGGCACAGCCGTCCGTTCCGAGAACTCCGTCGCCAACAGGCCGCGGGCGCTGAGCACGATCGCGTAGGCGGCCAGCCGTTGCCGCACGATCGGTTCGCCGATCTCGTCCCGGCTCAGCCCCGGGTCGAGGGCGCGACGTCGCTGCGGTCCGCGTTCGGCGACCCGGCGGCCATGCGCCGACACCTGCACGGTCAGGGTCAGGTCGTCGCCGACGCCGGCTGCCGAGAGCGGCCGGACGATCCGGTAGCCGAGTTCCCAGGCCAGCCGGTGCGGATCGGCGCCGTGCACGAGCGGACGAGCGAAGACACTCGACCCTCCTGCCACGACCACACCGACGATCCGCATCTGCCCATGATGACCGAGGCATCTGGGCTCGCCAAACCGACTCCCCGAGGTCCGCCGGGCCCTCCCTAACTAGTTCAGCCCTCCCGTCGACGGGAGGGCTGAACTAGTTAGGGAGGGTTTTTCGGGTCTGGCCGAGGGTCAGGGGGTGACCTCGCGGCCGTCCAGATCGGTCACCAACGAGGTCGTGCCGATGGTGAAGTACATCCGGGGGACGCCGGTGCGGGCCCGGTCGTCGACGGTCACCTGCCAGCGGGTGTCGGCGGTGAAGTCGCCCTTCGCGCGGGCCTCTGCGAGCACCCGCCAGATCGCCGTCGACCGCACCCTGGCGACGGCGAATGGCGGCAGTTCGGGCTTTTGCGACCGCTCGTTGATGGTCACCGGAACGGTGGACGTGCGCAGCCGGCGGATGGTGGTCGTGGTGCTCCCCGGGAAGTCGACCCAGGCGCCCAGCGTCGATTGGACGCCGATCGCGATCGCGGTGGTCCGGGTACCCAGCACGTCGGCCAGACCGCGTTCGATGCCGCCCTCGGTGGTGAAGTCGAGCGTCGGCAGCAGACTGCCGTCCGGGTAGAAGAAGACCGTCCGTGACTCGGGAACGGTCGACACGCTCATGAAAACCTCGCCGGCGGACGAGTCGACGATCTGCAGTTCCTGGTCGCTCTCCGAACCCGAGATACCGGCGGCGGCCCGGAACAACGCACCGACGTCGTTGATGTGGAAGTCGTCGATCGAGAACACCGTCTGCTGCACATAGGCGACGTCGGTATCGACCTGCTTGATGGTGTTGTCGCGCCACGCCCAGGTCTCGGGCTGGTCGTCCTTGACCACGGTGATGGCGGCCCACCCCTTGGTGATCTCGACCTGGATCAGCCGCTGCGTTCCGGCCTTGGCGATCAGCCGTCGGACCATCGCGCGAGCCTGGCCCGGGGCGGTCAGGTCGAGGGCGACCGCCGACGAACTGGCGGTCGGGCTGGGCGAAGGAGCGGGTTGGGTGCATCCAGCGAGCAGGCTGAGCACGGCGATCGCCGCTGCCAGGGCTGGGGTGCGCACCAGGCGAGACTACCGTCCGCTCAGGGCAGACTGACCTCATGGACCTGACCCGTGACTCGCTGACGGTGGCTCCCGAACTGCTCGGAACCCGCCTGCGGGTCGGTGCGGTCACCCTGCGGATCACCGAGGTCGAGGCCTATCACGGCGCGGCCGATCCGGCGGCGCACGCCTACCGCGGCTGGCGTCCGCACACCCGGCATCTGTTCGAGGCGCCGGGGACGCTGTACTGCTACCGGTCCTACGGCATCCACATCTGCGCCAACCTGGTCTGCGGGCCGATCGGCAGCGGATCGGCGGTGTTGCTGCGGGCCGGCGAGGTGGTCGACGGGTTGGACGTCGCCCGCGTGCGGCGTCCCGGCGTCCCGGACGTGCGACTGGCCCGTGGCCCGGGCTGCCTGGGCCAGGCGCTCGCGCTCACCCTGGACGACTCCGGACGCCGGCTGGGCGATCCCGAGCTGGAATTACTGCCGCGTACCGGTGAGATCGGGCCGATCGCGACCGGTCCGCGGGTAGGGGTTTCGGTGGCGGCGACGCGTCCATGGCGGTTCTGGCTGACCGGCGATCCGACCGTCTCGCCGTATCGGGCGAGCCCTCGCCTGGGTCGTGGAGCGGGTGCTGTCAGCGAGAAGAAATGAACCTCTGAGACGTCTCGATCGACACGCCGTACAGGGCATCAGGGCCGGGGGTATGGTGTGGCTACCGGTCACCGTCGACCGGGTTCGGACCGATCGGATCGAGGTTTCAATGTCAGATCAGAGTGCGAGCGACTCGCTCGAGGAGTCCCAGGACACCACCGTGGTCGTGCAGCGGTCGGTGTCCCAACCTGTGAAGGAAGTTTGGCGTCTGCTGGTGACGCCGACGGGAGCCGAAGCCCTGCTGGGCGAAGGCGGTTCCCTCGGCGACAAGGGCGACAGCTGGCGTTCCAACGACGGCACCTATGGCGTGGTGCGCAGCTACCACCCGCTGGAGCAGATCCGCTTCAGTTGGCATGCTGAGCCCGACGCCCCCAAATCCCTGGTTGATCTGCACCTGGTCGAGCAGTCCGAGGACTCGACCGTCGTCGAGATCCGCCACGAGCACATCCCGGGCGGCTGGGACGTCGACGCCATCACCCAGCACTGGGAGAGCGCGCTCGAGCGGATCGCCGCAGCAAGCTGAACTCGTTGACGCAGCGGGCGGGCCGGTGATCCGGTCCGCCCGCTGACGTTTCAGCTCAGGCGCGGCTCAGCTGGCGAAGCGGGCCTCAGCTGGCGAAGCGGGCCTCAGCTGGCGAAGCGGGCGGCCGAACGAGCGCGCGCCTTGGCGGCTTCGACCTCACGGTTCTTCGGCGGCGCCGAGGTGGTCAGGTGCTCCAGGAGGTGCCGGGTGATGTGGGCGATCTCCTCGACGGCCTCGTTGAAGTACTGCTCGTTGGCCTTCGACGGCTTGGTCGTCCCCGACACCTTGCGGACGAACTGCAGCGCGGCGTCGCGCACCTCGTCGTTGGTGGCCGGCGGCTCGAAGTTGTTCAGCGGACGGATGTTGCGGCACATGCGGTCAGCCTACGTCGCGGCGCTGCGGCGGCCCATGCCGGGTGGCTCAGCCGCGCTCGCGCCATTCGATCGCGGGGCAGGTGTCCATCACCATCGGCAGG
>NZ_JAPUED010000048.1 GCF_027492755.1 Micropruina sp.
CGCCAATAGTTGGCGGATCGGTAAGCCGACGCTCTTGTCGTCGCTGGCCAAGGTGCGCCTCGGCTCTGTTGTGAGCATCGTTGCCCCGGCCGGCTACGGCAAGACGACCGCGCTGCAGGCCTGGCAGGAGAATGCCGACCTGCGGGCCATCGGCGTCCGGCTCGGCCCCGAGCACAACGACGAAGCTGCGCTCGCCCTGCATCTGATCGACGCGCTCGGCGGGCTCGTCCCCACGGTACGAGACGTGATGGGGGGCGGGCGTCCGGGTGACGCCGACTGGGGCCGGGCGCTCCTGCGCTCGTTGTCGCAGACCTACCTCGTCCTGATGCTGGACGACGTGCACCAGCTGACGGATCCGGGGGCGCTGAGGCTGGTCAAGCAGCTGGTGGTGCACACGCCGAGGAGGATGGTCCTCGCGGTCAGCGGCCGAAACCATCCCTATGTCGGCCTGGCCCGAGCCCGCGTCGAAGGACGCCTGCTCGCCCTGACGGGCGAGGATCTGGTGCTGAGCTGGCGCCGCTGCGGCGCAGGCAGCTCAGCGAGGAGCAGGTCGACGAGGTGTACGACGCCTCCGGGGGATGGCCCGCCGCGCTGCCGTGGGCCATCGCCCAGGCGGCGGGTGACGCCGAGGCGTCGAAGGAGCGGATCGCCCTGTGCCGATTCCTCGACGAGGAGGTCTGGCGGGCCCTCGATCAGCCGTTCATCGACCACCTCGCGGACGCCGCACTCCTGGCGCCGGTGACGTTCGAGACCCTCGACTCCGCGCGGCAGGCCAGCGATTCCGCGCTTCTGGCGGCGCGGCTGGCCGATACGCCGGTTCCGCTCGTCACGGTGTCCGAGGGCAACCTCATCACGGTCCACCCACTGATCCGCGCGTGCCTGCAGGCGCACCGGTCGCACGTCGACCGCGCGGCTCAGAAAGAGTTGCTGAGGCTGGCCGCCGGCCACCTCTCCCGGTCCGACCGGGATGACGAGGCGTTCCGGATGTGGCTGGCCACCCGTGATCGTTCGGCCCTGATCGACTTCGTCTCGGCCGCCGGACGCCGAGCGGCGCTCCAGGGTCGCGTGCAGACGGCGCGCCGTTGGCTGGCCGAGTTCAGCCCCGAGGAGTTGGTCCGCGAGGTCAGGCTGCAGGCGGTCGCGATGGGGATCGACGCAGCCGAGGGCAATCTGGCGGCGGCGGCCGACTGGGTGAGGCGGATGCGCAGCCTTGACCTTCCCGGAGACGGGCACGCGGCGGAACTGAACGGCATCCTGTCCGAGATGATGGCGCTGGAGGAGGCACCGGCCACCGACGTGGAAGCCAAGGGGTTCTGGGGTGTCATCTCGCGACTCATGGACGGGGGCTGGCGCGCCAGGCGTCGGCGCGGTCGAGTTGGGCGTTGAGGTCCGCGGCAGAGATCTCGGACGGCGTCATTGCTCGACGTTCGATGGCTTCCCACGTGTAGGCCAGGTTCGGCTCGACCTCGTCGGCGCGAGGGTCGGCATCCGGTGCCACATGCTCCCCGGGGAGGGGGGCGACGTCCGCCGCCCAGTGCTCGTCGCGGGGGTTGTCGGCGGGGTCGGGTGGCAGGTCGTCGGTGTCGGGGAGGGGATCGAGCAGGATGCTGGTGCGCCACACGAGGGCTTGGCAGTCGTCGACGTCGGTGCTGGTCGGAGGAGTGCTGAGTAGGTCCGTGAACTGCCAGCCTCGGGCGAGCGCCTGCTCCATGGTGACGACCAGCGCCGGCCACCAGGGTGACGCCTGGATGGTCGCTGCCCGTTCGGGCCCAGTGGCCTGTTCGAGGGTGGCGAGCCAGTTGGTGGTGAGGCTGTTGTGGCGGTCGGCGAGTTGGTTGGCGACGGTGGGGGTGAGGTGTCGGCAGATCCGCCACCACAGGGCTGAGGCTGCGTGATCGTCGGGGAGTTGGCCCTCGCTGGCGGCGGCGTGGAGGAGCCGATTGGCATCGAGGCCGACCCCGGCGACCTGCGCGAGCCGGTGGGCCAGGACTGGCAGGTAGGGGTCGCGGTCGGCGGCGGGCGCCACTTGGTGGAGCAGCGGCGTCCATTCGGCGACGGCAGGGGCGAGGTGGTCGATGATGCGCCGGTCGAGGCGGGCCTGCCAGCGGGCCTCGACAGCTGCGTATTGCCGTTCGCCGGTGGGCCGGGTGTCGGTGGCCGGCGTGCCGTGGGCGGCCCGCCACACGGTGAGGTCGGCGACGGTGGCGGCGTCGGGGCGGAAGCTGCCTGCGGGTGCCCACGCGGGGAGTTGGGTGGACGCCAGCGCGTCGGTCCGCACACGGTCGGTGAGGTCGCCCACGAGCTGGTGGCGTCGTTGCAGGTAGTCGCCCCAGTCGCGGTGGAGGCCGAGACTGGTCGGCAGGCCGGGGAGCCAGGGCAGTGGTCCGGGCTGGGTACGGCGTCCGGTGGCGGGTTCGAGGCGCCAGTCGAGGACTGCGGCCGGGTCGGCGGCGCTGCCCAGCTCGCGGGCCTGCACGGCCTCGGTGAGCGCACGGACGGGGTCGGTTCCGGACGCGGCGATCAAGAGCAGATGGGCGCGCAGCGTGGGCCACGCCGGGGCGTCGGGGAGTCCGGCGACGAGCTCGTCGGCGGCCTGTTCGAGGCGCTGGACGAGGTCGGCGCCTGCGGTCTGTTCGGCGGCGTAGCCGAGGGCGTCGCTGTAGCGGGCGACGGCGTCCGCGAGTCGGTTGGCCGGGTCGGCGAGGGTGCGGGCGGTCGTGGTGGCGGAGGTGTTGTCCTCGTCGCGGGCGAGGATGCGCCTCAGGAGGTCGGTGGCGGTTGGCGGGAGGATCGCCTCGGGCCGGATGAGGGAGTGGGCGTCGCCGTCACCGACCACTTCGAGGTGGACATGGTTGGCGTACCGGCCGCGGGTGAGCATCGTGTACAACTGCTGGCGGGTTTCTGCGCCGGTGGCGATGCCGTGCAGGACGTCAGCGGTGACGCCCTGGGCGCCGTGGATCGTGCAGGCGTAGCCGAGTTCGACGGACTCGGTGACGTAGCCGGCGGGCAGGATCACGGTCTGCCGGTTGGTCTGGTGGATCGCGCG
>NZ_JAPUED010000049.1 GCF_027492755.1 Micropruina sp.
CCGTACATGGTTTCGCGGAAGTCACTGCCACCGACCGGCCACCGGGTGTGCGTGTCGTCCTCGGCCTGCGCACCCTGGCCCCATTGCCCGAAATAGCGCCGCATCTCGTCGTGCGGCAGGGCCATCACAGCGTCCGCCTCGACCGCCTGCCGCACCCACGAGCGGGCCACCAGGATGAACTCCTCGATCTCTTCGGCGGTCAACGGCTTCGGCGTGAAGAGCACGGTGGTGTGCTCGACATCGGCGAGCCGGTCCACCCGGAAGGTGCGCCAATCGTCCTTGTCGAGGTCCCAGCACAGCAGATACCAATGCCTTTCCGCGGGCGCCAGGGCGTGCGGTTCGACCCGGCGGCGGGTCCGCTGCCCGGACGCCGCGGTGTAGCCGAAACGCACCCGTTCGTGATCGCGGATCGCCAGCGCCAACTCGCCCAGCACATCGCTGGAGACCGCGGCCCCAGCATTGATCCCGGCGGGCTGGACGGTCTCGGCGAGTGCCTTGACCCGCCGGCGCAGCGACGCGGGCAGCACCTGCTCCAGCTTGGCCAGGGCCGTAATCGTTGTTTCCGGCCCGCTGACCAGGCGCTGGGACGCCGCGACGCGCAGCCCGATCGCCATCGCCACCGCCTCCTCGTCGGTGAGCAGCAGCGGAGGAACGGCGCTGCCCGCCTCCAGCCGGTAACCGCCTGCAACACCAGGTGTGGACTCGATGCGATACCCGAGTTCGCGCAGCCGTTCGACGTCGCGCCGCACCGTCCGTTCGGTGACGCCGAGCCGTTGGGCAAGCTCGGCGCCCGGCCAGTGGCGGTGCGCCTGCAACAGGTTCAGTAGCGCCAGGGCCCGGGTCGTCGTATCGGCCATGTCTTCAAGACTGCCGCACATCGCGGACCGGATCTGTCCGCATTGGAATCTAGCGTGAAGCCATGGCGAATGAACCGATCATCGAAGCGCAGGGTTTGACCAAGCGCTTCACTGTCAGGAAACGGACCGTCGAGGCGGTCACCGACCTCAGCTTCGAAGTCAGCCGCGGCGAACTCGTCGCGTTCCTCGGACCCAACGGCGCCGGCAAATCCACCAGCCTGCGCATGCTCACGACCCTCATTCCACCGACCTCGGGCACCGCGCGCGTCGTCGGCTTCGACATCCTGACCCGGCCGGCTGAGGTCCGCGCCCGGATCGGCTATGTGGGTCAGCTCACCAGCGGCAGTTTCGCGCAACGGACCCGCGACGAGCTGCTCAGCCAGGGCGCCTTCTACGGCATGTCGAAAGTGGCCGCGAAGACTCGCGCCGACGATCTCATCGAGTCGCTCGACCTCGCCGGCTTCGCGAACCGCTCGGTGCAGCAGCTCTCCGGTGGGCAGAAGCGCCGGCTCGATGTCGCCCTTGGCCTGATGCACGCACCGCCGTTGTTGTTCCTCGATGAACCTTCCACCGGTCTCGATCCGCAGAGCCGGGCCAATCTGTGGCAGCACATCCTCGAACTTCGGGCCAGTCACGGCACCACGATCTTCCTCACCACTCACTACCTCGAAGAGGCCGACCGGTACGCCGAGCGGGTGATGGTGATGGACAAGGGCCGTGTGATCGCCGACGACACCGCCGCACGGCTCAAGGCGAATCTGGCCGGCGATGTGGTCACCCTGGGCTTCGCCAACGAAACGGACGCCGCGGCGGCGGTCGCCGTCGTCCAGCGGCTCACCGATCGTGAAGTGGCTCGCTCGGGCGAGGCGTCCGTCACCGTCACGGCACCCGAGGGCGACGCGCTTCTCCCGGCGATGGTGCGCGCCCTGGACGGTGCGGGCATCGTCGTCCGATCCGCCACCGGCGTACCACCCACGCTCGACGACGTGTTCCTGGCGCTGACCGGACGCACGTTGCGCGAAGCCGGCGAGGGCGCGGACGCCGAGGAAGACCAGCAATCCGAGAAACTCGAAGAGAAGGCGGGAGTGAGCCGATGACCACCGTGCGACCTGAGAACCTCGACACCGCGGTACGCGCGAACCCGGCACGGGACACCTGGAACGTGCTGATCCGCGAGCTGAAACCCGTTGTCCGCGACCCGTTCACGCTGATCTTCAGCCTGGTGCAGCCGCTGGTCTTCCTCGGCCTGTTCGGGCCGCTGCTGATCGGCACGTCCGGGCAACCCGTCGGCGAGACGCTGCAGTGGTTCGTGCCCGGAGTCCTGGTGATGATCGTGCTGTTCGGCACCGGCGCGACCGGTTCGAATCTGCAGTACGAGATGATGACCGGCTCACACGAACGCACCCTGGTGGCGCCGCTGGCCCGCTCGTCGCTGCTGATCGGCCGGGCCCTGAAAGAGATCGCGCCGATCGTGGCGCAGGCGGTGATCATCGTGCTGATCGCCTGGCCGTTCGGCTTCACCATCCACCCGCTGGGCCTGCTGATCGGGCTCGCTCTGCTGGCGGTGTTCGGCGTCGGCCTGGGAGCCCTGTCCTACACCCTGGCGCTCAAGACCAAGGACCGGGAATGGCTGTTCTGGGGAGTGCAGCAGACACTGATCTTCCCGCTGCTGATCCTGTCCGGCATGCTGCTCCCGCTCGACACCGCCCCGGGCTGGATGCGCGCGGTCTCCGCGGTCAATCCGATCAACTGGGTGGTGCAGGCCGAGCGTGCCCTGCTCGCCGGCGATCTCGGGAACCTCGCGGTCTCATGGGGCTGGTTGGCCGCCCTCGTCCTCGCCGCAGTCGGGCTGCTGGTCGGCGTCCGAGCCATTCAGAAGAGCAATTGAGTAGTTGTGGGCGCCTCGGGCGAGACTCGAACTCGCGGCCAGCCGCTTAGAAGGCGGCTGCTCTATCCAACTGAGCTACCGAGGCAATGCAGACAGCGCGAGCGAGAGCGTAGCGAGGCGCATCGTCGCCTGTCGCCCTCCCGGGGAGCCGTCCGTGGACGATTCTAGGGGTCAGCTTGACGCGCAGCTCCGACGCATGGTGTCCAAGCAGACACGCCGCTGAACCCACCAGACCGTCGGATGGGTCTTCCGCTACTCTCCCCTTCCTGACGCCGCACCGCACC
>NZ_JAPUED010000050.1 GCF_027492755.1 Micropruina sp.
GGCGGCGATCCGACGGACGTTCTTGGTGAGGGTCATGGCGACTCCTTTCACGAGTGGCTGATGCCTTGATTCCCCCGGGGCTGTTCCCCGTGACACCAAGATTCGCGCTCCGACCAGGGCTGACGCGTCTGCCGGGGGAGCGAGATCGGAAGGTATGTCCGCAGGCATACGGCGGCGGGTCGCCGGCGGTCAGTCGGCGCGGCGGTCAGCGTCGCGCATCTCGTCGATGACGGCCCGGATCTCACGCAGATGCAGCGCCATCGCCTCGGCCACCGCGTCGGCGTCGCCGGTCTCCAGCGCGGTCAGGATGCGGGCGTGCCCGGCGTGTGAGAGGCGCCGTCCGTCGCCGGCCAAGTGCGAATAGACCCGGGCCTCGACCGTCCAGGTCGCCACCAGTTCGCCCAGCGAGCCGAGCAGCGGATTGCGCGCGGCCCGGGCGATCGTGGTGTGGAAACCGACGTCGAGCCGGAGCGACTCGTCGGCGTCGACCTCGGCCGCGGAGGCTTCCAACAGTGCCCGCAACTCGGCGAGCTCTTCGCCGGTGATCCGTTGGGCGGCGAGCCGGGCCAGCTGCGGCTCGATGACCTCGCGGAACTCGGCAGAATGTTCGAAGTCGTCATTGGCCCGCTCCAGTCGCGCCGCCAGCGAGGCGCTCAACGGCACCTCGCGGGTCACCCGGGTACCGCTGCCGTGCCGCCGGACGATCAGGCCGGACGCCTCCAGCTTGCTGAGCGCTTCACGCAGCGCGGCCCGGGAGACCGCCAGTTCGACGGCCAGCGTCCGTTCCGCGGGCAGCCGGTCGCCAGGTGCGAAGGTGCCGGTGACGATCTGCCGCTCGATGTGCCGGACGATCTCGTCGGCGACGGTCGCGCGTGACATGCGAAGTCGGCCCGCCTTCCGATGGCGATGGGGGAGGCGGACGCTCGCCGCCTCCCCCATCTTGTCACCCCGGTTACGCCGACTGCAGCGCGGTCGCCGGGATGGTCTCGATCTCCATGTCGGATGCCGAGGCGAACGTCTCACGCATCTGCTCGTAGTCGAGCTGGTTCTCCCAGCGGGACACGATGAACGTGGCGACGCAGTTGCCGAGCAGGTTGACCGAGACCCGCATCGAATCCATCAGCCGGTCGGCACCCAGCAGGAGAGCCACTCCGGCGACCGGGAAGATGCCCAGCGCCGTGGCGGTCGCCGATAGTGCGAGGAACGACGAGCCGGGCACCCCGGCCATGCCCTTCGAGGTGAGCAGCAGGACGCCCAGCGCGGCCAGCTGCTGACCGAGCGTCAGCTCGATGCCGAAGGCCTGAGCCAGGAACAGCAGGGAGATGGACAGGTAGATCGCCGCGCCGTCCAGGTTGAACGAGTATCCGGTCGGCACCACCAGCCCGGTGATCGAGCGCGGGTTGCCCGATTTGGTCAGCTTGGTCATGATCCGGGGCAGGACGGCCTCGGTGGACGCGGTGCCCAGGGCCAGCAGGAACTCGGACCGGGCGTACTTGATGAAGTCCCACAGCGGCACCCGGGCGACGAACCAGGCGATCAGGAACAGCAGGCCGATGAAGACCAGCGCAGCGCCGTAGCAGGCGGCGATCAGCATGGCGTAGGTACCCAGCGTGGCCAGGCCGTACTGCCCGATGATGAACGCCATCGCGCCGAACGCGCCGAGCGGGGAGACTCGCATGATCCAGCCCATGATCTTGAACACGATGTCCAGGGCGGCGTTGAGGAAGTCCATCACCGGCTTGGTCTTCTCCGGACCCAGCACCACCATGGCGGCGCCGAAGAAGACGGCGAAGAACAACACCTGGAGGAGCGCATTCTCGGCGAACGCCTGGACGACGCTCTCGGGAATGACGTGCAGCAGGAATGTGGCGGCGTCCGGAATCGAACCGCCGCCGGTCTTGGCCTCGACTGCGGCGCCGTTCAGGCTGGCCGGATCGATGTGCAGGCCTGCGCCCGGCCGCACCACGTTGCCGACCAGCATTCCGAACGCCAGGGCGAAGGTGGACGCCGCCAAGAAGTAGCCGAGAGCCTTCACGCCCACCCGTCCGACGGACTTCACGTCGCCGACGTGCGCGATGCCGGTGACGATGACCAGGAAGATGATCGGGGCGATGACCATCTTGATCAGCCGGATGAAGCCGTCGCCGATCGGTTTCAGCTGAGACCCGATGGCGGGCCACAAAGCCCCGATGGTGATGCCCAGAACGATCGCCACGCCGATCTGGAAGAACAACGACTTCCAGATCGGCTGCTTGACCTGGAGCTTCTGGTCGGGCCCTACCTCGTAGAGCCCTTCTATTGTCTTCGAGGTTGCCATGGGGGAATCTCCTTCGAGGGACTGAATCGTGCGGCACCAGCCCACTCCCACGGTGTTACGAGACTCAGCGCGGCGAATCACGGCCGCGTTACGGTCTGACCACTTTGTTTTCAATCGGCAGCACTAGCCTGCAAGGCATGGAGATCGTGCCCGCCGCCAGTGCCGTGATCGTCGACGACCAGGGCCGGATACTGCTGGTGTTGCGTGGGCACGAACCGCAGCGGGGGCGCTGGTCGGTGCCCGGCGGCAGCGCCGAGCCGGGCGAGACGTTGGAACAGGCCGCGGCCCGGGAGGCGCTCGAGGAGACCGGCCTGCGGGTCCGGATCGGCCGCGAGCTGTGGACGGTGACGCTGCCGACGGTGGACGGGCGGCTGTACGAGGTGCACGATTTCGCCGCGACCGTGATCGACGGCACCCTGACGCCCGGCGACGACGCTGCGGACGCCCGCTGGGTGACGCCGGCCGAGCTGGACGAACTGCCGCTGACCGCAGGCCTGAAGGACTACTTCGCCGGCGCTGGGATCATCCCGCCCGCCGCTGCTGGTTGAGCTTGTCGAAACCAGGGATCTCGACAAGCTCGATCAACGGGTGGGGGGCTCGGTCAACGGGTGGGGGGCTCGGT
Organism: Micropruina sp.; assembly: GCF_027492755.1. Taxonomy (GTDB): domain Bacteria; phylum Actinomycetota; class Actinomycetes; order Propionibacteriales; family Propionibacteriaceae; genus Micropruina. The sequence continues at coordinate 2,940 of NZ_JAPUED010000050.1, forward strand.
CAACGGGTGGGGAGCTCGATCAACAGTGACTACCCGGTGTTGCGCAGGCCGGCGGCGACACCGTTGACGGCCAGCAGCAG
>NZ_JAPUED010000051.1:0-13507 GCF_027492755.1 Micropruina sp.
TGCGCACCCTCGCCACGCAAACAGCAGGGTCAACCCGGAGCCCACCCGGTGAACACCGGGATCTCTGGCGGGCGCGAGAGGTCTCGACAAGCTCGACCAGCAATGGCCGGGTCAGTGGGCCATGGCCTCGCGCAGCGGGGCTTCCCAGCGGGAGCGGATCTCGTTCAGCGGCAGGGCGAACTGGCCGACGACCTCGAACTCGGCCAACTCGGTGACCTCACCGAGGCGCTGCAGCGGGATCTCGTGCTCGACGCACAGCGCCGCGAACTCGGTCGCCGACGAGGCCGGCAGCGAGACGATCGCCCGGCCGGGGCTCTCGGCGAACAGCTGCATGGTCGGGTCGCCGTCCGGCAGGGTCACCGCGACGCCCAGCCCGCGACGCAGGCAGGACTCCACCAGCGCCTGGGAGAGGCCGCCGTCGGCCAGGTCGTGGGCCGAACTCAACAGCCGGGCCTTGGACGCCGCCACCAGCACCGTGGCCAGCCGCTGCTCGTGGTCGAAGTCGGGCAGCGGCGGCATGCCGCCCAGGTGCCCGTCGTGGATCACGTTCGCCCAGGTGCTGCCGGAAAGGTGCTCGCCGGTCTCGCCGAGCAGGAACACCGCGTCGCCGGCGTGGGCGAAGCCGAGAGTGGTCCGGTCGGCGACGTCGTCGATCACGCCCAGCACACCCACCACCGGGGTGGGCAGGATGTTGGTCTCGCCGGTCTGGTTGTAGAAGGAGACGTTGCCTCCCGTGACCGGGGTGCCCAGCGCCTTGCAGCCGTCCACCAGGCCGAGGATCGCCTCGGAGAACTGCCACATCACCGCCGGATCCTCGGGCGAGCCGAAGTTCAGGCAGTCGGTGATGGCGACCGGTTCGGCGCCGGTGACGGCCACGTTCCGGTAGGCCTCGCACAAGGCGAGCTGCGCGCCCAGGTAGGGGTTGAGGTAGGCGAACCGGCCGTTGCAGTCGGTGGCCAGTGCGATGCCGAGGCCGGTCTCCTCGTCGATCCGCAGCATGCCGCCGTCCTCGGGCTGAGCCAGCACCGAGTTGCCCCGCACATAGCGGTCGTACTGGTCGGTCACCCAGGACTTGTCGCACAGGTGCGGCGAGCCGGCCAGCCGCAGCACGGTGTCGGCCAACTCCTCACCCGACCGCGCCCGGGGCAGCGTCTCGGCGGTGTCGGCGTTGAGCGCGTCGATCCAGTCCGGACGGGCGTAGGGCCGCTCGTAGACCGGGCCCTCGTGCGCGACGGTGGCCGGGTCGACGTCGACGACGACCTCGCCGTCCCATTCGATCAGCAGCCGGTCACCGTCGGTGACCTCACCGATCACGGTGGCCAGCACGTCCCACTTGGCGCAGATCTCGAGGAAGCGGTCGACGTTGTGCGGCTCGACGACCGCCATCATCCGCTCCTGCGATTCGCTCATCAGGATCTCTTCCGGGGCCAGCGTGTGGTCGCGCAGCGGCACCGTGTTCAGGTTGACGTGCATGCCGCCGTCGCCGGCACTGGCCAGTTCGGACGTGGCACAGGACAGCCCGGCCGCCCCCAGGTCCTGGATGCCCGAGATCAGGTTCTCGGCGAACAGCTCCAGGGTGCACTCGATCAGCAGCTTCTCCATGAACGGGTCGCCGACCTGCACCGCCGGACGCTTCGCGGGCCCGTCCGCCTCGAAGGTCTCCGAGGCCAGGATGGACGCGCCGCCGATCCCGTCCCCGCCGGTCGCGGCGCCGTAGAGGATCACCTTGTTGCCGGTGCCGGAGGCGAAGGCCAGGTGCAGGTCGTCGTGCCGCAGCACCCCGACGCAGAGCGCGTTCACCAGCGGATTGCCGTAGTAGGAGGGGTCGAAGACCACCTCGCCGCCGATGTTCGGCAGGCCCAGGCAGTTGCCGTAGCCGCCGACGCCGGCGACGATCCCGGGCAGCACGCGGGCGGTGTCAGGGGCGTCCAGCGGGCCGAAGCGCAGCGGGTCCATCACGCCGATCGGCCGGGCGCCCATCGCGAGGATGTCGCGGACGATGCCGCCCACGCCGGTCGCCGCGCCCTGGTAAGGCTCCACGTAGGAGGGGTGGTTGTGCGACTCGATCTTGAAGGTGACCGCCCAGTCGCCGCCGATGTCGACCACGCCGGCCTGCTCGCCGATGCCGGCCAGCAGCTTGCCACGCGGGGTGTCCCGGCCCAGCTCGCCGAACTTCTTCAGGTGCACCTTGGACGATTTGTAGGAGCAGTGCTCGGACCACATCACCGAGTACATGGCCAGCTCGCACGAGGTCGGCCGGCGTCCGAGGATCTGTCGGATCTCCAGGTACTCGTTCTCCTTCAGGCCCAGAGCGGCCCAGGGCTGCTCGAGATCGGGGGTTTCGGCGGCATGCGTCACGGTGTCGACCACGCCCACAAGTTACCGTCTCGGCGACCTCGTCCGATGCGTGTCCCGAGGTCGCGGTTTGGGTACGTATCGGGCGTGGCGCCGTGGTCACGGGCCTAGAATTCGAACCGAGGGAGGGCGGTGAGGCTGATGTCCGACTCAACGAGCGGCGTGCTGGCCATCGACTGCGGGCAGAGCGGTATTTCGTGGAGCATCTCAGGTGCGGGCCCAGGCTTCCTGGGCGGGTCCGGCGCCGGCATCGACACCGGCCGTCCGGTCGAGCCACAGATCGCCGAGCGGGTACGCGCCATCCTGGACGACACCGGCGCGCGGCCCGGCGTTCTGGCGTGCGGTTCCCCCGGCCTGGACCGTCCGGATGCCGAGGCGATGCTGGGTGCCCTGCGACACACCTCGGTCGACCGGGTCGCCCTGGCCCATCATTCGACCACCAGCTACCTCGGCGCACTCGGCAACGCGCAAGGCGTGGTGATCGCCTGCGACACCGGCGTGGTCACACTCGCGGTCGGCGCTGACGAGGTGGCCCGGGTGGACGGCTGGGGCTGGCTCGCCGGCGACTCCGGCTCGGCGTACTGGATCGGCCGCAACGCGCTCGAAGCCGCCCTGCAGGGTTACGACGGACGCCGCCAGTCGACGGTGCTGACCGAGATGTTCGCCGACGACTTCGAGGATCTCGAACTCGCCTACCTGGAGTTGCAGACCGATCCCGATCGGGTGGCGCGGGTGGCGTCCTATGCGGTCAAGGTCGACGAGGCTGCGGCCACCGACCCGGTGGCCCGGAACATTCTGGACAAGGCGGCCGCGCATCTCAGCGAGGCGGTCATCGCGGCGGCGCATCGGGTCGAACTCGGACGGCATGAACCCCCGGTGGTATGTGCGCTCGGCAAGACGTTCACGTCGTGCCGGATCAAGGATCGGTTCGTCGAGTTCCTGGCGATGAACTGGCCCTCGTTCGAGTTGAGCAAGCCTCGCGGCGACGCACTGAACGGGGCGGCGTTGTTGGCAGATTTGGACGAGGGTCCGCTCAGCAGCAGGGTCTACCGGGCGTTCCGCTGATCGAACCCCTGTTGATCGAGCTTGTCGAGATCCTGGTTTCGACACGCTCAACCAGCAGTGGTGCAGGACTGGCTCAGCCGGTGACGACCGCGGAGAGGAAGCGCTCCAGCGAGGCGAAGAAGCCGCGTCCGTCCAGGCTCGGAGAGGTGAGTTCCTCCATGTTGTGCTCGGGGTGCGGCATCAGGCCGACGACGTTGCCGCGGGCGTTGGTGATGCCGGCGATGTCGTTCATCGAGCCGTTGGGGTTGCCCTCCAGGTAGCGGAAGACGACCTGGTTCTCGCCCTCGAGCCGGGCGATGGTGTCGGGGTCTGCGACGAACCCGCCCTCGCCGTTCTTCAGCACGATGGTGATCTCTTGGCCTGCGTCGAACGCGCAACTCCACACGGTGTCGACCGATTCGACCCGCAGCTTCTGGTCGCGGCAGACGAAGGTCCGGACGTCGTTGCGGATCAGCGCGCCGGGCAGCAGATGCGACTCACACAGCACCTGGAAGCCGTTGCAGATGCCGAGCACCGGCAGCCCTTGGTTCGCCGCGGCGATGACCTCGGTCATGATCGGGCTGAACCGGGCGATCGCCCCGCAACGCAGGTAGTCCCCGTAGGAGAACCCGCCGGGCAGGATCACCGCGTCGACGCCCTGCAGCGACTCGTGCGCATGCCACAGTGCCACCGGCTCGTGGCCGGCCAACTTCACCGCGCGTTGCGCGTCGTGGTCGTCGAGCGAACCGGGAAAGGTGACGACGCCGATCCGGCTCACTGCTCGACCCGGACGTCGAAGGCCTCGATCACGGTGTTGGCGAGCAGCTTCTCGGCCGCCTCGCGCACCTGGTCGAGCCGTTCGTCGGTGAGGTCGCCCTCGACGTCGACCTCGAACCGCTTGCCCTGCCGGACGGTCAGTCCGTCGAACCCGAGCCGCTTCAGGGCCCCGGTGACGGCCTTGCCCTGCGGGTCCAGGATCTCGGGCTTGGGCATCACATCCACGATCACGCGCGCCATGCGGCACAGCCTATCGGTGTGCGCGACGGCGTCCGGACGCTTCCACGGCGGCCCCTGATCCGGACGGGCGCCGAAACGGCTCCCCACCGAAGGTGAGGAGCCGTCGCACCGGTCGAGTGGACCGCAGCAGGTGCCGCGTCAGGACAGCCTGATGGTCGCGCGCACCATGTTGTGATCGGACGGGATGACGCCGGAGAAGCTGCCGTTGGACTTCAGGTCCATGACCACCTTGTACTCCAGCACCTTGATCGACTTCGCAGTCAGGATGTAGTCGATGTGGGCGCCCAGCGCGTAATTCTTGCGGCTGGTCGGCTTGGACTTGAAGTTGTTCAAGGTGTCGTACTTGGTGTTGATCAGCTTCTGGGCGGTGGCCTTGCTGGTCGACTTCATCTTGTGGGTGTTGCCGAGCGGGTCGATCACCAGGCCCGACCTCATCATCGCGTCGTAGACCTGGTTCGCCGAGGTCAGCTTGGTCGCGGAGAAGTCGCCGAGCATCACCACCGGCAGCCCGCTACGGTTCTCGGCCCTGATCTCGGCGATGATCTTCCCCGCCTGCTTCTTGCGCAGCGCCCGGGTCTTCTTGCTCTGACCGGGCTCGGTGTGGGCGTTGGCGACGAAGAACCTCCGCCCGTCGGTGCGGTCCTTGAAGATCGCCCACGCCACGAACCGCGGGCCGGAGGTGGCCTTCTCGTTGTCGAGCTGCTTCGAGCCATGGTCGAGCAGGCTCAGCCGGTTGCTGTTGTAGACGATCCGGACGTCGGCCGCCGCACCGTTGTTCACCTTCTTGCACTTCTTGTAGCTGGTGCTCTTGGCACAGCCGTAGCGCTTGTCGTTGGTGAGTCGGTAGGCACCGCCGAGGCGATTGGCGAGGTCCTCGAACTGGGAGATCTTGGTGCCCTTGAGCAGACCGGGCGAAGCCTCCTGCAGGCCGACCACGTCGACCTTCTCGTCCTTGATCTGCGAGATCACCTTGGCTCGGCGAGTCTCCCACTTCTTCTCGCGGCCGTTGGCGCGCATGGAGATCGAACAGTTGGCGCAACGCACGTTGAAGCTGGCCACACGAAGAGAGCTCGCCGTCCCGGACGCGGTGGGCACGGCAGCGACCTGCCGAGCGAGCGGGTCGGCGACCGCCTGAACAGCAGCCGGGGAGATGCTGAGCAGTGGCAGCGACAGGCCGAGCGCGAGGATCGCGGTCCGGCGGCGCGCGGACGAGCGGGGTGGGGTGGGGGAAAGGGGGAATCGGGACACGGGGGGTTGTCCTTTGCTGAACTTTTTCCAAGCTGACTCTCAGCTTGTGTTCAGCATCTTATGCTATTCGTCCGCGAGGTAACAGCGGGGCGATTCAGGCGGCGAAGGTGCGTCCGGTGAGCTTCTCGTAGGCCTCCACATACTTGGCCCGGGTGGCGGCGACGACCTCTGCCGGCAATGGCGGCGCCGGAGTGTCGGACGCCTTGTCCCAACCCGATTCGCGGGTCAACCAGTCGCGGACGAATTGCTTGTCGAAGGACGGCAGCGCCACTCCGGGCTGCCAGAGTTCGGCATCCCAGAACCGGGACGAGTCGGGGGTCAGCACCTCGTCGGCGAGCACCACCGAGCCGTCGGCGCGGCGTCCGAACTCGAATTTGGTGTCGGCCAGGATGATGCCGCGTCCACGGGCGATCCCTTCGGCGCGGGCGTAGATCGCCAGGGTGAGCTCGCGCAACTGGTCGGCGAGTTCGGCGCCGTGCAGTTCGACGATGGTGGCGAAGTCGACGTTCTCGTCGTGCTCGCCCAGCGGCGCCTTGATGGCGGGGGTGAAGATCGGCTGCGGCAGCCGCGAGCCGTCCACCAGTCCGGCGGGCAGTTCGATGCCGCACACCGTGCCGGACACCTGATATTCGGCCCAGCCCGATCCGGTCAGGTAGCCGCGCGCGACGCACTCCACCGGGACCATCTCGAGCCGCTCGGCCACCACCGCCCGGCCCCGAACGCTTGCGGGAACATCGGTGCTCACGACGTGGTTGCCGACCACGTCCGCGAGCTGCTCGAACCACCACAGCGACAACTGGTTCAGGATCGCGCCCTTGTCGGGGATGGGCGTCGACAGCACCTGGTCGAAGGCGGAGATGTTGTCCGTCGCCACCATCAGGATCGTGCCGTCGGGCATCGCGTACAGCCTGCGCACCTTCCCGGCGTGGATGAGCGGCAGGTCCAGGTCGAAGTCGGTCACGGCGCTCAGTCTAGAGAAGCGCCGATCGACGCACGCACGTCCGGGGACGGTTCTCGAACGTGCGAGATTCGCACCTCGGGGGACGGTTCTTGAACGTGCGAGATTCGCACCTCGGGGGACGGTTCCTACACGTTCGACTTTCGCACCTCCGGGGACGGTTCTTGCGCATGCGAATTCCGAACGGGCGAGAACCGTCCCCCGGCATGCGAATTTCGAACGCCGGAGAACCGTCCCCCGGCGTGCGAGATTCAAACGCGAGAGAACCGTCCCCTGGCATGCGAACTTTCGCCCATGGCCGCTGCTGAGTTCCCCGCCCGAGGGTGGGGCGGGGTCACCAGGCGGCTCCCACCACCTCGGCGAGGAGGGTTCCGGCGTCCACGTCGAGGCCCTTGCGGACGAACCAGTCGGCCATGGTGCGGCAATCCCGCTCCAGGTAGCCGAAGCCGTTGGGGTTGCTGACCAGGTCGAGCACCTGCGGCACGTCGATGATCACCAACTCGGGTTCGGCACCGTCCAGGCCGCGAACCAGCACGTTGAACGGGCTGAGGTCGCCGTGCACCAGTTGCAGCCTGCCGAAGCGGATCATCGCCTCGACCACCTGCGGCCACAGCCAGCGCAGCTGGTCCGCCGACGGGCCGCACTGGGCCAGCCGGGGCGCGGCGGCGTCCCCCTCGGCGATGAACTCCATCAGGATCTCGCCGCCGTCGATCTGCACCGGGTACGGCACCCGGACGCCGCCCTCCCACAGCCGCTTCAAGGTGGCGAACTCGGCCTGCGCCCAGCGGGTGGCCTCGGTTTCGCGACCGAAACGCGATTTGAGCCGGACGGCCCGGTTCTCGCGGCTGTCGCGTCCGCGCCGGCCTTCGGTGTAGCTGCTGGCGCGGTGGAACAGCCGGTGGTCGGACGATCGGTAGCGCTTGGCCGCCAGCAGGCAGGCCTCGCCCTGCGGCACCGCACGTTCGAGCAGGAAGACGTCGGCCTCCTTGCCGGATTTCAGGATGCCGAGTTCGGTGTCGAGCGCCGCCTGTGAGGTGACCAGCCAGGACGGCCGTGGTTTGGGACCGCGCGAGGACCGATCGACGTTGCGCCACGTCGACCAGCGTTGATCCTCACCGAGGTCTTCGGATATTTCGGTATAGCTCAGCGCAGCCCAGTCGAAGGCTGCGGGATTGTCGAGTGACAACGGGTTCTCCTGTGGAGGGAGGCCCGGCGATGCGGCGGACGGCCGCGAGGATTCAGTGGCTGCGGGCCTCGAACGGACGGGACGCGAACGCGCCCGGAACAGTGATGGACATGACGCGCCTCCCTTCCAGAACAGTGATACCGGACGCCAAGGTTACTCCCGGTCGCGCGATTCCGACAGACCAGTTGCGCGCCGGCAAGCAGATCCCGGGTCGGAGCCCGGGCTGACGGTGAGAGCCCGATCGCCGTTGCCTCTGTCATCCCGGCGAACGCCGGGATCTCCGCCGCCGGCATAGGGAGAGGAGAGCCCGGGATGACAGGTAGTCGGGATGACGGGCAGCGGGATCACCCGTCGTGCGCGTCCGTTCACCGTCCGTTCGTCCGCACAGGCGATAATGCAGACCAGCCGGGACGGCGCTGCCGCCCACCGATCGAGGAGTCCTCGTTGAGCCTGTTGCGCAGCACTCTCGCGCCAACACCCCGCACCCTGGTCGACATCTTCCGCGAAACCGTCGCCGAATGTGCGGACGCCGACGCACTCGACAACGGCGCCACCCTGCTCAGCTACGCCGATTTCGCGGACGCCGCCGACGAACTGGCCGATGAGCTGGCCGGCCTCGGCGTCGGCCCCGGCGACAAGGTCGGGGTGCGGATCGCGTCCGGCACCACCGACCTGTACGTGGCGATCATGGGCATCCTGCTGGCCGGCGCCGCCTACGTGCCGGTCGACGCCGACGACCCGGACGAACGCGCCCGCACGGTGTTCGCCGAGGCCGACGTCCGCGCCGTGATCGGTAACAAGCTGGAGATCGACCCCCGCGGGCCGGCACGCCCGGCCGTGGGTCGGGTCGATCCGAGCCTGGACGACGACGCCTGGGTGATCTTCACCTCGGGCTCCACCGGCAAGCCGAAGGGGGTCGCGGTCAGCCACCGCAGCGCCGCCGCCTTCGTGGACGCCGAGGCGCGCATCTACCTGACCGACGCGCCGCTGGGTGTCGGCGACCGGGTGATGGCCGGGTTGAGCGTCGCCTTCGACGCCTCGTGTGAAGAGATGTGGCTGGCCTGGCGCTACGGCTGCTGCCTGGTGCCGGCACCCCGTTCGCTGGTCCGTTCCGGCATGGACCTGGGGCCCTGGCTGCTGGCCAACCGGATCACGGTGGTCTCCACGGTGCCCACCCTGGTCTCGTTGTGGCCGGCCGAAGCACTGCGCCGGGTCCGGCTGCTGATCCTGGGCGGCGAGGCCTGTCCGCCCGAACTCGGCGCCCGGCTGGTCACGCCCGGACGCGAGGTGTGGAACACCTACGGACCCACCGAGGCGACCGTGGTGGCCTGTGGCGCCAAACTGACCGGCGAACCGCCGATCCGGATCGGACTGCCGCTCGACGGCTGGGACCTCGCCGTCGTCGACCCGGACGGCAACCCGGTCTGGGCCGGCGAAACCGGCGAACTGATCATCGGCGGCGTCGGACTGGCCCGCTACCTCGACCCGGTCAAGGACGCGGAGAAGTACGCTCCGATGCCGTCCCTGGGCTGGGAGCGGGCCTACCGCTCCGGTGATCTGGTGGTGAACGACGAAGCCGGGCTGCTGTTCGTCGGACGTGCCGACGACCAGGTGAAGGTGGGCGGACGCCGGATCGAGTTGGGTGAGATCGACAACGCCCTGCTCGATCTGGACGGGGTCAGTGGTGCCGCGGCGGCCGTCCGACGCACTGGTTCGGGCACTCAGCTGCTGGTCGGCTACCTGGCCGTCGAGGACGGTTTCGACATCAACGCGGCGCTGGCCACGCTGCGGGAGCGGCTGCCGGCGCCGCTGGTGCCGCGGCTCGCGGTGGTCGACGAACTGCCCACCCGCACCTCGGGCAAGATCGACCGGGACGCGCTGCCCTGGCCGTTGCCGGACGCCGGCGGCGACGGTCCCGAGCTGCAACTCGCGGGCACCCGGGCGATGGTCCGGGACCACTGGGAGGCGGTGCTCGGCACCAGGGTCGGCTCGCTGGACGCGGACTTCTTCGATCTCGGTGGCGGCTCGCTCAGCGCCGCCCAGATGGTGTCGCTGCTGCGCCGCACCCATCCCGAGGTGACGGTCGCCGACATCTACGACCACCCGCGACTGGCGGCGCTCGCCGACCACCTGGACGAGATGGCCACCCCCGCGTCCCAGCTGAACTCGAACGTCCGGCCGGTCCCGGTCAAGACCCAGCGCGGACAGTTGGCGGCGCTGCTGCCGCTGCGCACCATTCCCGGTTTGCGCTGGACGATCTGGGCCGCGGCCGGCGCCAACCTGGCCCACGCCGCCGGGATGACCTGGCTGCCCACGCTGTCCTGGTGGTGGATCGCGACCGGCGCGATCCTGTTCATCCTGACGCCGACCCGGATGCTGACGACCGCCGCCGGGGTCCGGCTGATCCTGGCCGGCATCGGGCCGGGTGAGTATCCCCGCGGCGGCAAGGTGCATCTGCGCTTGTGGCTGGCACAACGCTTCGCCGACGAGATGGGCGCCGAGTCGATCGCCGGCGCCGTGCTGCTGCGCTGGTACGCCCGGCTGCTCGGGGCCCGGATCGCACCACACGTCGATCTGCACAGCACCCCGCCGGTGACGGGGTTGCTGCGGCTGGGCGAGGCCTGCTCGATCGAGCCCGAGGTCGACCTGAGCGGCCACTGGCTGGACGGCGACCGGCTGATCATCGGCGAGATCCGGGTCCGCAAGGGCGCCCGGATCGGAGCCCGCAGCACCCTGTGCGCCGGCACCGACGTCGGCGCGGGCGCCGAGGTGGCGCCCGGTTCGTCGGTGTTCGGACGGGTCGGCACCGGCGAGTACTGGTCGGGTTCACCGGCGGTGAAGGTGCGCGACCGGGCGCGCGGACCCTGGCCCGAGCAGCCGGCGAACAAGCCGATCTGGCTGGCGGCCTATGCGGCGACGGGCGTGTTGATCGCAGGCTTGCCGTTGCTGGCCAGTCTGGTCGGGCTGGCGGTGCTGTGGCCGGTGCTGGCGGCGTCCACCTCGGCCGGTGCTGCCCTGCTGGCGGTGCTGCCGTGGCTGCTGCCCGCGGTGCTGGTCGGCTATCTCAGCCTGGCGGTGCTGATCTGGGCGCTGGTGCGGCTGCTCAGCCGAGGCCTGGCGCCGGGCCACTACCCCGTCCAGTCCCGGCTGTCGTGGCAGGCCTGGTCGATCATCCGGGTCCTCGACGAGGCGCGGACCTGGCTGTTCCCGCTCTACTCCAGCTTCCTCACCCCCGCCTGGCTACGGGCGTTGGGGGCCACCATCGGCAAAGAGGTGGAGGCGTCCACCGTGCTGATGATCCCCAGCCTGGTCACCGTGGACGACGGCGCGTTCCTGGCCGACGACACGCTGATCGGCGGCTACGAACTGGGCGGCGGCTGGCTGCGGATCGAAGAGGTGCGGGTAGGGAAACACGCCTTCATCGGCAACTCCGGCATGGCCGCACCGGGCCGCAAGGTGCCCAAGGGCGGCCTGGTCGCCGTGCTGTCGGCGGCACCCGCCAGGTCGCGAGCCAAGCGTGGGACGTCCTGGATCGGCTCCCCGCCCACCAAGCTGCGGCGCACCGCCGCGAGTGCCGACCAGTCCCGCACCTACGCCCCAGGTGTCCGGCTCAAGGTGTTTCGGGCGTTGGTGGACATCTGCCGGCTGATCGCGCCGCTCACCCTGGTCACCCTGACGATCCTGTGTGTGACGGCGCTGGTCTGGCTGGCCCAGGGCGGCTGGTGGTTGGCAGCCCTCCTGTCGGGCGTGGTCCTGGGCATCGGCGGCGTGCTGGCGGCGGCGTCCGCGACGATCGCGAAATGGGTGCTGCTGGGCAAGCTGACGCCGTCCGATCATCCGCTGTGGAGTTCGCTGGTGTGGCGCAACGAGCTGGCCGACATGTTCGTCGAGATGCTCGCCGCGCCGTGGTTCGCGCATCCGACGATGGGGACGCCGGCGCTCAACGCCTGGTTCCGGTCGATGGGTGCCAAGGTCGGCGCCGGGGTGTGGTGTGAGACGTACTGGCTGCCCGAGGCCGACCTGATCGACCTGCGCGCCGGGGTCACCGTGAACGCCGGCTGCGTGGTGCAGACCCACCTGTTCCACGACCGGGTGCTGAGCATGGACACCGTCACGTTGCGGGCCGGCGCCACGCTGGGACCGAACAGTGTGATCCTGCCGGCGGCGACCATCGGACGACACGCTACGATCGGGCCGGTATCGCTGGTCATGCGCGGTGAATCCGTCCCTGACAAGACCCGATGGATCGGAAACCCGATCGCTCCGTGGCCGGCGTCCGAGCCGTTCACGGAGGAATGATGCCCGCAGCCGACCCGTACGTCCCTGGTCATGGGAGCCGGCGCTATGCCGTGGGCTGCTACCGGCTCGACCTCGACTACAAGGTCACCACCAACCACCTGACCGCCCGCGCGGTGCTCGAGATCGAGGCGCTCGAAGACCTCGACCACCTGGCCCTCGACCTGTACGGGCTGAGCGTCTCCCGGGTCCGGGTGGACGGACGGCAGGCCCGCTACGCCCATCGGGAACGGAAGTTGCGGATCACCCTGCCGTCGAAGACGAAGCAGGGTGGACGGCTCAAGGTCGAGGTGCAGTACGCCGGCAAGCCGCGTCCGATGCCCAGCGTGTTCGGGCCGGTGGGCTGGGAGGAACTCACCGACGGCGTGCTGGTCGCCGCCCAGCCGTGCGGTGCGCCGTCCTGGTTCCCGTGCAACGACCGGCCCGACGACAAGGCCCGCTACCGGTTCGCGGTCACGGTGGCCGAGAGCTATCGGGTGATCGCCAACGGGCGGCTCGAGGAGCGCCACAAGCGCTCGGGGCGGACGACCTGGCATTTCCGGCAGGACGAACCGATGGCGCCCTATCTGGCCGTGCTGCACATCGGGCACTACGTCAGCACGTCGGCCGGCGAGCGAGTGGAACTGGTGCATCCGCGCGGCGTCACCGTGGGTGCCGGGACGGCGTTCGAGCGGCAGGCCGACATGGTGGACACCTTCGCCGAGCTGTTCGGGCCGTACCCGTTCGGGCGCTACGCGGCGGTGATCACCGAGGACGAACTGGAGATCCCGCTGGAGGCGCAGACTCTGTCCACCTTCGGCGCCAACCACGTCGAGGCCGGCTGGGAGAACGAACGGCTGGTCGCGCACGAACTGGCCCATCAGTGGTTCGGCAACAGCCTGACCGTCGCGTCCTGGAAGGACATCTGGCTGCACGAGGGGTTCGCCTGCTACAGCGAATGGCTGTGGTCCGAGGCGTCCGGGGGCCGCAGCGCGGCTGAGTGGGCGTCCGAGCATCATCGACGACTCGCCGAACTGCCGCAGGATCTGGTGCTGGGCGATCCCGGCCGCGAGCTGATGTTCGACGACCGGGTGTACAAGCGCGGTGCACTCACCCTGCACGCCCTGCGCGGCGTGCTGGGCGAGCAGTTCTTCCCGATGTTGCGCGACTGGACGGCGGCCAACCGGTGGTCGAGCGTGACCACGGAGGAGTTCGTCGCGCATGTCCAGCGCTATACCGATGCTGACGTGGCGGGGCTGATCGACGCCTGGGTGTACTCGACTCCCCTCCCCTCGCTCAGCTAGCCCATCCACACCGTCGGTCGAGATTGTCTCGGCCACCGCTGGTCGAGCTTGTCGAGACCCCTGTCGTCACCGTTGGTCGAGCTTGTCGAGACCTCTGTCGGTCACCGTTTGTCGAGGCCC
>NZ_JAPUED010000051.1:13607-17570 GCF_027492755.1 Micropruina sp.
GCCGTCATCCCGGGCTCCGACCCGGGATCTCAAGTAGACCGACCGGCCGCGAACTCGCCGCTGCCCCGCCGTTGGTCACGCCTGTTCAGCCCTGCCCCACCATCATCGGTCGAGAGCCCTCTGTGGGCCCACACGCGGCGCAACCGACGGGGGTCTCGACAAGCTCGACCAACGGAGTGCGCGAGGCCCGACCGGCGAGGGTGGCCTCGAGCGGTTGGGTTTCAGGCTCCTGCGGCCATCCAGCTGGCGATCGCGCGCGTCCCGAGCTCGAACGCCTCGGATTCGGGGCGGGCGAGATAGCCGTGGCGGGTGTCGGGGATGTACCAGCCCTCGTGCGGGACGTCGGCCAGGGTCAGCCGGTGGGCGAAGTTCTCGGCCGAGGCGCGCAGGATGTCGCGGTCGGCGTTCAACAGCCGCACCGGCGGTAGCCCCGTGAGGTCGCCGAGGCCGGGGAAGATGTGCGGATTGTCGAGCGAGTCCGCCGTCCCGGCATGATTCACGGCCGCCCGGCGAACCATCTCCTGCATCACCCGCAGGTCGGGCAGCCCGAACAGCCGCCGGCGCAGGGCGGCCGAAGTGGGCGGCAGCACGCCGTGGAACAGTCCGTACAGGAAGGCGAGGCCGATCGGGGGCCGTGCCTCGCCATCCCGCAGCCGCAACGCGACCCCGGCGGCCAGGCAGGCTCCGGCGGACGCGCCGCCCAGCCACATCGGTCCACCGTGGGTGGCCTGGGCGTCCAGCCAGGCGTCCATCACCTGGTCCTGCGACACCGGATAGCGGAACGGTGAGGGGCGCAGCCGCATCGGTCCCACCACCGGGAACATCGGCACCAGGCCGTATTCGACGCTGGTCACCGGGAAGCCGGCCGCCGCCACCCGCAGCGACACCTGGTGTGACTCTGGCTCGTCCAGCGTGCCGACCACCCAACCACCGCCGTGCACCCAGACCAGCCGGGGCCCGGCCACCTCACCCGGCGGTAGGTATTCACGCACGCGGACCTCGCCGTGGCGTCCGGGAACATGGCGCTCGATCCAGGTCGGTTCGGCCACCGCAGCTCCCGTTCTCTCGCGCCGGACATGATGTCAGCGCCATGATGCCAGTGTCGTCGTTGCGTGAGCGATGCGCGGCGGTACCTTTTGTCCCATGCACGAACTGAGCCGTCGCACGGCGCTGGTTGGGCTGCTCGGTACCGGCGTCGCCGTCGCCGGCTGTTCAGGCCAGCCCGCGTCGTCCACCCCCCCGGTCGAGGCACCCTCCGCCACCCCCACCGCCACGCCGTCCACCGATGCCACACCCCGCTGGCCGCTGTCCGGCAAGCTGCTCAAGGACCCTGCGGACGCCAAACACGCCGCGGTCGCAGTGAAGGTTCCCGACAACCGCAACGAGCACCCGCAACGCGGCCTGGATCAGGCCGACATCGTCTTCGTCGAGCTGGACGGCTACCGCGACAACTCCGGGTACAGCGGCACCCGGCTGGTGCCGGTCTTCCATTCCTCGATGCCGGACGCGGTGGGCCCGGTGCGCTCGATCCGTCCGGTCGACATTCCGCTGCTCTCCCCCATGCACGCGATCATCGGCAACACCGGCGCCACCGGCTGGGTGCTCAAGTACGTCCAGGAGTTCGACAGCTACATCGAGGGAATGCTGTCGTACATGAACACCAAGGGCACCGGGTCGTACTCGATCGACAGCTCGCGGATCCGGGTGCTGAACGGCGTCCGCTACTACGACCGCGCCGTGGTGTGCCATCCGGCGGTGCTCGCGA
Organism: Micropruina sp.; assembly: GCF_027492755.1. Taxonomy (GTDB): domain Bacteria; phylum Actinomycetota; class Actinomycetes; order Propionibacteriales; family Propionibacteriaceae; genus Micropruina. The sequence continues at coordinate 15,373 of NZ_JAPUED010000051.1, forward strand.
AGCAGACCAAGAAGTTCCGCGACGGGCCGCCGCAGCTGTACTTCCCGTTCGGTGACGCCGAGGCCGCCAGCACGGTCGACGGTGACAAGGTCAAGACGATCAGCGTGCCGTGGAAGAGCGGCAACAGCTACAACATGAGCTACACCTGGAACGCCTCGTCCGGCACCTGGCTACGCAGTATGCCGTGGGGTCCGCATGTGCTGGCCGGCGGCAAGCGGGTGGCACCGAACAACGTGATGGTGATCAGCGCCCGCCAGCACTACGAGAAGCTCCGCTCCGGCAGCGGCCACGACGAGCCGATCCACGACATCATCGACACCTCGGGCCCGTTCCACTACTTCCAGGGCGGCCGCTATGTGACCGGCACCTGGAGCAAGGGCGACGTCTCGGAGCCGTTCAGCTTCGCCCTCGACGACGGCAGCCCCCTGGTGATGGCCCCCGGCCAGACCTACGTCGAACTGCCCGACAAGAAGGCCAAGATCGTCATCAAGTCCTGACCGTCTTCTCCACCGCCGCGGCAACCCTGAACGTCGTTCAAAGCCCGGGGACGGTTCTCCGGCGTGCGAATCTCGAACGCGCGGGGACGGTTCTCCGGCATGCGAATCTCGAACACGCGGGGACGGTTCTCCGACGCGCGAGTCTCGAACGCGAAAGAACCGTCCCCGGGCATGCGAATTCCGCACGTGGGAGAACCGTCCCCAATGTGCGAGAGAACCGGGCCGTGGTTTCAGAGCACCGAGCCCGGGGTGTAGGCGGCGGCGTCCGGGTAGAGCTTGGCGATGCGCTTCACCTTGTCGGCGACATCGTCCACCTGGTCGCGGGCGGCCCCGGTGAGTTCCAGCGGGTCGGCCTGGGTGGCTTGCAGTTGCTCGTGACTGAGACCGAGGCGGGGGTCGGCGGCCAGCCGGTCGAGCAGGTCGTTGGTCCGGGCGCCACGGCGTAGCTCCAGGGCGACGGCGACGGCGTGCTCCTTGATCGCCTCGTGGGCGGCCTCGCGTCCGACACCGGCCTGGACGGCGGCCATCAGCACCTTGGTGGTGGTCAGGAAGGGCAGGTAGCGGGCCAGTTCGGCCTCGATCACCGCCGGGAAGGCGCCGAACTCGGCCAGCACGGTGAGGAACGTCTCGAACAGGCCGTCCAGGGCATAGAAGGCGTCCGGCAACGCCACCCGGCGCACCACCGAGCACGAGACGTCCCCCTCGTTCCACTGGTCGCCGGCCAGCTCGCCGACCATGGTCGCGTAGCCGCGTAGCACCACACTCAGCCCGTTCACCCGCTCACAGGACCGGGTGTTCATCTTGTGCGGCATCGCGGACGAGCCGACCTGGCCCTCCTTGAACCCCTCGGTGACCAGCTCATGGCCGGCCATCAGCCGGATCGTCGTCGCCACATTGGACGGCGCCGCCGCCACCTGCACCAGCGCGGTCAGCACCTCGTAGTCGAGCGAGCGCGGATAGACCTGGCCGGTCGAGGTGAAGATCCTGGCGAAGCCCAGGTACTGGCCGATCTGCGACTCCAGTGCCAACTGCTTCTTGGCGCTGCCCCCCAGCAGGTCGAGCATGTCCTGCGCGGTGCCCATCGGGCCCTTGATGCCGCGGGCGGGGTAGCGGTTGATCAACTCGTCCACCCGCGCGAAGGCGACCAGCAACTCGTCGGCGGCGGTGGCGAACCGCTTGCCGAGGGTGGTGAGCTGCGCGGCGACGTTGTGCGAGCGTCCGGTCAGCGCCTGATCGCGGTACTGGACGGCGAGCCGCGACAGCGACACCAGCACCGTCACGATCCGCTCGCGCACCAGCTTCAGCCCGTTGAGCACCTGGTACTGCTCGATGTTCTCGGTCAGGTCGCGGCTGGTCATGCCCTTGTGGACGTGCTCGTGGCCGGCGAGCGCGTTGAACTCTTCGATCCGCGCCTTCACGTCGTGCCGAGTGACCCGTTCCCGCGCCTCGATGGACGCCAGGTCGACGGTGTCGATGACCCGCTCGTAGTCGGCGATCACCTCGGCCGGGTCGTCTCCGCCGAAGTCGACGCCCAGATCCTTCTGCGCCTCCAGGACGGCCACCCAGAGCCGCCGCTCGGCGACGATCTTGTTCTCGGGGCTCCAGATCGCCCGCATCGCCTCGGACGCGTAACGGGTGGCCAGGACATTGGGAACGGTCATGGCTTCATCGTTTCATGACCTGAGAGTTCACCACTCCCCG
>NZ_JAPUED010000051.1:17670-19355 GCF_027492755.1 Micropruina sp.
ACCTGAGAGTTCACCACTCCCCGGCGTCCCCCTCAGCGACGTCGCCGGCGTACTGGGCGAGGGTCGAGTTCACCTGGTAGGCGTCCGAGACTGTGATCTCCCCGCGTTCGGCGCGGGCCGCGATGTCGCGGCGGCAGAACAGGCTGGGCGCGTCGAGCTGGTCGATCGCGGCGTAGGCGTCGGACCGTGCGTCAGCCAGGGTGTCCGCGTGGGCGACGACGCCGAGCACGCGTCCGCCGGACGCCACCAGGTCGCCGTCGGCGTTGCGGGCGGTGCCGGCATGCACGATGTGGACGTTGTCGTCCGAGCCGAGCAGACGAGGGCCGTTGATCGTGCCGCCCAGTTCCGGCGTCCCCGGGTAGCCGTTCGCGGCCAGCACCACGACGACGGTGGATCCGGGCTTCCAGGCCAGCTCGCCGATCTCTTCCAAGCTGTCGGTCGCCGCCGCGTACAGCACCTGACCGAGCGGCGAGTCCAGCGCGGCCAGCACGGCCTGGGTCTCCGGATCGCCGAAGCGGACGTTGAACTCCACCACCCGCAGGCCCTTCGAGGTCAGCGCGAGCCCGGCGTACAGCAGGCCGACGAACGGTGTCTCCTGCCGTCCGAGTTCGGCGATGGTGGGCTCGACGACGCTGTCCATGATCTCGTCGACCAGGCCCGGCGGCGCCCACGGCAGCGGCGTGTAGGCGCCCATCCCTCCGGTGTTCGGGCCGGCGTCACCCTCGCCGACCCGCTTGAAGTCCTGGGCGGGCTGCAGGGGCAGGGCGGTGTGCCCGTCGGTGATCGCGAACAGGCTCACCTCGGGGCCGTCCAGATACTCCTCGACGACCACCGGCAGGCAGCCGGCCGCATGGTCGAGCGCGGCGGCGCGGTCGTCGGTGACGATCACGCCCTTGCCGGCGGCCAGTCCGTCGTCCTTCACCACGTGCGGAGCGCCGAAGTGGTCCAGCGCCTGCTCGACCTCGGCCAGCGTCTCGCAGTACCGCGATCGTGCGGTCGGGACGCCGGCGGCGGCCATCACGTTCTTCGCGAAGGCCTTGGACGCCTCCAGCCGGGCGGCAGCCGCGGACGGTCCGAAGCAGGCGATCCCAGCGCCGCGGACGGCGTCCGCCACCCCGGCGACCAGCGGCGCCTCGGGCCCGACCACCACCAGGTTCACGTGCAGCCGGCGGGCCAGCGCGACCACCGCCCGCGGGTCGTTGATGTCGACCGGGTGGTTGCTGGCGATCGTCGCGGTCCCGGGGTTGCCGGGCGCGCAATGCAACTGGGAGACCGCCGGATCGCCGGCCAGCGCGAGGGCGATCGCATGTTCGCGTCCGCCACTGCCGAGGATCAGGACCGAGAGCTGGATATGCACCCGCTCAGCCTAATGCCGTCCGCCTGCCAGGGCTCCGCATGCCGTCGCTGGCACGAGGGGACGGTTCTTTTCGTTCCACTTCACGAACGTCGGTGGAACGCGGGGACGGTTCTTTCCGTTCCATCTTCTCGGGATCTGGACGGTCGGGGACGGAATTCCGTGGATTTCTGTTCCGTAGAGAACCGTCCCATCGGTTCGCACCGGCACGAAAAGAACCGTCCCCACGTTCCAGCAGCCGGTTCGCACCGGCACGAAAAGAACCGTCCCCACGTCCCAGCAGCCGGTTCGCACCGGCACGAAAAGAACCGTCCCCACGTCCCAGCAGCCG
>NZ_JAPUED010000051.1:19455-23620 GCF_027492755.1 Micropruina sp.
CCAGCAGCCGGTTCGCACCGGCACGAAAAGAACCGTCCCCACGTCCCAGCAGCCGGTTCGCACCGGCACGAAAAGAACCGTCCCTCCGTTCCGCGTGGCCGGCTCGGACGCGGCCTCAGCCGTCGTCGGGCGGGCGCTCCGCCTGAGCGGTGGCCAGGAAGACACCGAAGCTGCGGAGTTCGCCGCCGATCTCGCGTTCGGTGGTGAGGGCGTTGCGGACGCAGACATGGCTGTAGCCGGCGGCGGCGAAGGCCCGCCGCAGTGCGCCGCGGCTGAATCCGTGGTGACCCTCGAAGCCCGGGTCGTGGTACGTGCCCGCCTCGGGTTCCAGGTCGAGGACGGCGACCCAGCCGCCGTCGACGGTCGCCTCGTGCAGCCGGGTCAGCAGCAGCGTGATGTCGGGCACGTGGTGCATCGCCATCAGGCTCACCACCAGCTCGAACGGTTCCCCTGCCCACGGCTCGGCGGTCAGATCGCCGACCTGGGCGGTGATGTTCGCCCGTCCCGACTCGACGATGCGCTGGCGCGCGGTCTCGATCATTCCGACGGAGGAATCGAGCAGCACCACCTCACGGACGCGGTCGGACAGGGCGATCCCGAGCAGTCCGGTGCCTGCGCCGTACTCGAGTACGCGCATGGTCTCCCGGACCGGGACTGCGGCGGCGATGGCGTCGGCGGCCCGGCGGGCCCGCTCGACCCGGTGGGGATCGTCGTCCCAACCCTTCGCCAGCTCATCGAAATCGGTCATGCCCTCAGCCTGCCGCACGACGGCGCGCACGGTAAGCCGCCACGTTGGCCCGATTCCCACAACCCGCATCGCAGAACCGTCGGGAGCGGTTGCGGCTCAAGTCGACCAGCACCTGATCGCAGCCGTCGCCGGCGCAGCGGCGCAGCCGGTCGAGGCCGTCGGCCCTGACGACGTCGATCATCGACATCGCGCATTCGACCATCATCCGCACCGCCAGCGGGGCGTCGTTGCTGGTGGCGTGGATGTGCCAGCCGAAGTCGTCGTGCCGCACCAACTGGGGCAGGGCGTCCCCTTCGCGCAGTAGCCGATTGATCAGAGCAACGACCTGCTGCTCGCTGCCGACCTCCCAGAATCGCGCCAGCGTGGGGCGCAGCGCGCGGACGTCGGCGAGTTCGACGGCATCGTGGGTGCGGCTGCCGCTCCACTGCCAACGGACGCAGAACGCGTCCAGGTCGGCGAGGGTGGTCAGGGTGTCGGGAGCACGGCTGTTCACCAACGCAGCCGCCGCCTGCAGCGACAGTCTTGCGTCATGAGTGAGTTCCACTGTTACTCCTGACACGGCCTACGATGTCATGAGCTTAACAACCGGTTGATCCTGACGGAGGTGGGAGATGGCTGAGACTGTGGCCGAACGCATGGAGGCCGGCGTCCGTCGTCCCCACTCTGCGCTGGTCGGCTGGACGGCCGCGTTGGTCTCGGCATGCGCCTTCGGCACCGCGGGCGCCTTCGCGAAGCCGCTGCTGGCCTCCGGTTGGAGCCCCGGCGCGGTGGTCGCGGTGCGGCTCGGGCTGGCTGCGATCGTGCTGTTGATCCCGGGCCTGATGGCGCTGCGCGGACGCTGGCAGCTGCTGCTCAGCCAGTGGCGTCCGCTGCTCGCCTACGGCGTGTTCGGCGGGGCGACCGCGCAGGTGGCATTCTTCAACGCCGTCCAGTACGTGCCGGTCGGCCTCGCCCTGCTGATGGAGTACCTGGCCATCCTGCTGGTGGTCGCCTGGGTCGCCGTCCGCAGCCGTCGGCTGCCGTCCAAGCTGACCCTGGTCGGCACCGTGGTGGCGATAGCCGGCCTGGTGGTCGTGCTCGACCCGACCGGCATGGTGGGCCTGGATCTGCGCGGCATCGCCTGGGGTTCGCTGGCCGCCTGCGGGCTGGCGGTGTACTTCGTAATCTCGGCGCGGCCGATGGAGCTGCCGCCGTTGACCTTCGTGGGCGTCGGCCTTGCGGTCGGCACCGTCACCATTCTGATCGCCGGCGCTGTCGGCCTGATGCCCATGCAGGCCAGTTTCATCGACGTCGTCTTCGTCGGGCTGACACTGCCCTGGTGGGCACCCCTGGTGGTGCTGGCTCTGGTAGCGGCCGCGACGGCCTACGCGCTCGGTTTCGTCGGCGTCCAGTACCTGGGCTCGACGGTGGCCAGCTTCGTGGGACTGACCGAAGTACTGTTCGCGGTCGCCTGGGCATGGCTGCTGCTCGGTGAACTACCGGGCCTGCTTCAGCTCGTCGGCGGGGTGATCATGCTGGCCGGCGTCGCCGCCGTCCAGCGTGGCCAGACCGACTGAGCTGCTGGTGCCTCGGCCGTTCGACGCCCGGCAGCGTCCGTAGTGTGCCGAGCGAAGGGTCCGCCGTGCAGCCGCAACCGATCGTTTGGTCCGTCGATTCCGTGAACCAGACGGACGCCGCGCGCTGGCTGCGGGGCGGCGTGGCTGACGTCCGTTGAGGATGTGTCGACCCTCGCCACCGGGGTCGGCGTCCGGGCGTTGACCGCCGCGCCGGAGGTACTGACGGACGTCTTCGATCAGGGTCTTGCCGAACAGACTGTGGAGGCGTTCGAGCGGGACATTGCTGAACGTGCTCTGAGCCTGCGTACGGGTTGGGAGAGCAGACTTTCACGGGCCGGGTGACCAAAGGAACCGTCCCCGGTAACCAAGAGAAACGTCCCGGCAACCAGAGGAATCGACCCCGGCGACCAGGAGAACCGCCCCCGCGGTCACCGGGCTCAGAGCAGGTCGTGGAGCATCACGACTTGCTCGCGGCCGGGACCGACGCCGATGCCGGAGATGCGGGCGCCGCTGAGTTCCTCGAGGCGACGGACGTAGGCCTGGCAGTTCTTCGGCAACTCGGCGAACGAACGGGCGCCGGAGATGTCCTCGGCCCAGCCGTCCAGTTCCTCGTAGATCGGGGTGGCGCGGGCGAAGTCGTGCTGGGTCATCGGCAAGCGGTCGTGGCGTTCGCCGTCCACGTCGTAGGCGACGCAGACCGGGATCTTCTCCCAGCCGGACAGGATGTCGAGCTTGGTCAGGAAGATGTCGGTGAACGCATTCGCACTGGCCGCTGCCTCGACGACCAGGGCGTCGTACCAGCCGCAGCGCCGCTGGCGTCCGGTGGTGGTGCCGAACTCCGCGCCGTCGGTGCGCAGCTTGTCGCCGTCGGCATCCAGCAGCTCGGTCGGGAACGGCCCCTCCCCCACCCGGGTGGTGTAGGCCTTGGCGATGCCGACCACCCGGTCGATCCGGGTCGGGCCGACACCCGAGCCGGTGCACGCGCCGGCCGCGATCGGGTTGGACGACGTCACGTAGGGGTAGGTGCCGTGATCGACGTCGAGGTGGTGCGCCTGGGCACCCTCGAACAGCACCACGTCGTCACGGTCCAGGGCGTCGTTGAGCACCCGCGAGGTGTCGGCGACCATCGGACGCAGCCGGTCGACGTAGCTGAGCAGTCGCTCGGTGATCTGGTCGGGCTCGATCGCACGCTGGTTGTAGACCTTCACCAACAGGTGGTTCTTCTGCCACAGCGCACCCTCGACCTTGGCCTGCAGCATCTCCTCGTCGAACAGGTCCTGCACCCGGATGCCGAGGCGATTGACCTTGTCGGAGTAGGCGGGACCGACGCCGCGTCCGGTGGTGCCGATCTTGCGCTTGCCGAGGAACCGTTCGGACACCTTGTCGATCACCTGGTGGTACGGGGTGATCAGGTGCGCGTTGGACGACACCAGCAACTTGCGCGCGGCGTCCACCCCGCGGGCGGCGAGTCCGTCGATCTCCTCGAACAGCACGTCGAGGTCGATCACCACGCCGTTGCCGATCACCGGCACGCTGTTCGGGCTGAGAATCCCGGACGGCAGCAGGTGCAGCGCGTACCGCTCACCACCCACCACCAGGGTGTGTCCCGCGTTGTTGCCGCCCGAGTAGCGGACCGTGTAGTCGACCCGGTCGCCCAGTTGATCGGTGGCTTTGCCCTTGCCTTCGTCGCCCCATTGCGCTCCGACGACCACGATGCCCGGCATCTGGTTTCCCTCCGGCATGAAAAGCGGCCCGCACGGGGCCCTTGCGCGGACAGCCTAACGGAGTCGCTCGCCGAGCCGGACGGCGTCCGAGTGGTCGGACGGACGGCCACCCGGTACGCGGGGACGGTTCTTTTCGT
>NZ_JAPUED010000052.1:0-7227 GCF_027492755.1 Micropruina sp.
CGAGTGGAACGAAAGGAACCGTCCCTCCGTACCGGGACGGCATCGAAAGTGGGACAAAAAGAACCGTCCCCGCGTACCAGGCTGAGCTCCCGAGCGGTACGAAAAGAACCGTCCCTCCGTACCAGAACCGTCCCTCCGTACCGGGGTCAGCTGAGGGTGGGGCCGACCAACTCGTTGTAGGCGGCGGGCGAGGAGTCGACCAGGAGTTGCACGCAGCGTTCGTACTCGGCGTCCTCACCGATCTCCTTGGCCGCGCGGGCCAGCGCCCAGACGGCGCGCAGGAAGCCGCGGTTGGGTTCGTGTTCCCAGGGCACGGCACCGGAACCGCGCCAGCCGTTGCGGCGCAGCGCGTCCAGGCCGCGGTGGTAGCCGGTGCGGGCGAAGGCATAGCCGGCGAGCACTCCTTCGCGGTCACCGCGGTCGAGCGCCCGCTCGGCCAGGACCGCCCAGGCCAGGCTGGAACTCGGGTGCTGCGCAGCCACCTCGAGCGGGTCGGTGGAACCGAGCGCCGCCGCCGGATCCTCGGGCAGCAGGGTCGCCTGCGCACCGGGCGCGGCGAACGGAAGGTGAGCCATGCCGTCACCCTAGACGAGCCTGCGGACGGCGACAGGGAGCGCCCGTTCCGGCTCGATGTGAGTTGTGTCGCGCCAAGCTCTATGCTGCGGCCATGGTCGACGAGGACACCACCTTTCAGCTCCGGTTGGACCGTTACGGCCCCGATCTGCTCAGCGGATTGGCCGGCGCCTACGGCGAGGCCGCCCCACAACTGTTCGAGCGGCTGACGTCCCTGATGCGCAGCGCGTTCGCCGCCCGCAGCACCGACCTGAAGGTCCTCGACGAGGCCCGGTTGCTCAGTCCCGACTGGGTGCAGCGTCCGGACGCCGTCGGCTACGTCTGCTACGCCGACCGGTTCGCCGGGTCGCTGGCCGGGGTGGCCGACCGGATCGACCACCTCAAGTCGCTGGGGGTCAGCTACCTGCACCTGATGCCGCTGCTACGCCCCCGCGAGGGCGAGAACGACGGCGGCTACGCGGTCGCCGACTACCGCTCGGTCGACCCGCGCCTCGGTTCGATGGACGACCTGACCGCGCTCGCCACCACGCTGCGCGGCCAGGGCATCTCGCTGGTTGTCGACCTGGTGCTCAACCATGTGGCCCGCGAACACGAGTGGGCCGTCCGGGCCCGCGCCGGCGAGCAGAAGTACCGCGACTACTTCCACATCTTCGCCGACCGCACCGAGCCGGACGCCTACGAGCGCACCCTGCCGGAGATCTTCCCCGACTTCGCCCCGGGCAGTTTCACCTGGGACGAGGAGGCACAGGGCTGGGTCTGGACGACCTTCAACTCCTACCAATGGGATCTCAACTGGGCCAACCCGGACGTCTTCGCCGAGTTCGCCGACCTGCTGCTGTTCCTGGCCAACAACGGTGTCGAGGTGTTCCGACTCGACGCGATCGCGTTCACCTGGAAGGTGCTCGGCACCGACTGCCAGAACGAGCCGCAGGTGCACGAACTCACCCAGGCGCTGCGGGCGGTGTTGCGCATCGTGGCACCGGCCTGCGCGTTGAAGGCGGAGGCGATCGTCGGCCCGCAGGACCTGATCAGCTACCTCGGTCAGGGCAAGCACTTCGGCAAGGTGTCCGATCTGGCCTACCACAACTCGTTCATGGTGCAGCTGTGGGGCGCACTCGCCTCGCGGCACACCCGGCTGTTCGAGGTGGCGCTGTCCAACTTCCCGGACAAGCCGTCGAGCACCAGCTGGGCCACCTACGCACGCTGCCACGACGACATCGGCTGGGCGGTCTCCGACACCGACGCCCGCGGCGCCTACCTCGAGGGCCACACCCACCGGGCCTTCCTGTCCGAGTTCTACGCCGGGCTCTACCCCGGCTCGTTCGCCCGCGGGCTGGTGTTCCAGCACAACCCGATCAACAACGACCGGCGGATCAGCGGCACCATGGCCAGCCTGGCCGGTCTCGAGGCCGCGCTGGAACACGGCGACCAGGGTCAACTGTCGGACGCGATCGCCCGGGTGAACCTGCTGCACACCGCGATCCTCGGCTTCGGCGGCGTCCCGTTGCTCTACATGGGCGACGAGATCGGCCAGCTCAACGACCACAGCTACCTCGACGAGCCCGAGCACGCCGCCGACAACCGCTGGGTGCACCGGCCCCGGATGGACTGGGACGCCGTCGCAGCCGCGGACGCCGACCCGGGCACCCCGGGCGGACGCATCCTGGCCGGCCTGCGGCACACCATCGGCGTCCGGAAGCGGTTGCCGCAGCTGCACGCGTCCATCGAATCACGGGTGCTGCCCAGCCCCGATTCGCGGGTGCTGCTGCTCACCCGCAACCACCCCGAGGGCGTGCTGATCGAGGCCTACAACTTCAGCGAGGACGCCGTCGAACTGCCGACCTACGTGCTGCGTTCTCGGCTGGGCGACTCCGCCGTGGAGCAGATCAGCGGCTACGACTATTCGCTGGCTCCCGAGACCCTGCTCATCCGTCCCTACCAGCCGCTGTGGCTGACCGCCGGCTGAACTGAACCGGCCCGCGCTCCCCGACCGTCCGAACCATCGGCCCGACCAGCGAGGAGTGACCGTTGGCCACCTCTGATCGGCAGAGCGCGACGGCCGCCCGCCCGCCCGCGGTCTTCGCGTCCGTGGACACCCCGGCCGACGAGGCCCGGCAGTGGCTGACCGAGCATTTCGACCAGCAGGCCGCACAGGGCGAGCCGGACGCGCTGACGCCCGAGCAGCGGCTCGAACTCGCCCAGTTGCTCAGCAGCGCCTGGTGGCGCGCCGTATTCGAGGACGAACGCAGCGACGAGGACCAGGGCGGCAGCGGCCCGGCCGCGGACGCCGCCCGCGATGCCGATCCACACCCCGACTCCGGCGACGGCGGGGCTGCCGGAGCACTGCTCCGCCGGGCGCTCCCGCCGGCGGTGCGAGCCGCGGGCCGGCTGCCGCTGGGCGGACTCATCCTCGCGCTCTACCTGCGCAATCTCGCGAACAACGCCTGGGCGATGGCCTGGGACCACGAGCTGCTCAGCATCGCGATCGAGGCGTCCTGCGACGTCGCCGAGGCCTGCACCGACGACAGCACCGACGAACTCGACCGGCTGGGTTGGGCACTGCTGCGGTTCATGGAGCAGGAGTTCCGCGTCGAAACGGCACTGCTCACCGGCCGGCTGGAGACGGTGTCCGCGCTCGCCGAGGCCGCCGTCGCCCAGATCGAGCCGATCGTCGCCTCCGTCGAACGGTTGGACGCCGGCGACGCCCGGGATGCGCTGCTCCGCGAGGCCGCGAACGAAGCGACCTACTACCGTGCGGTCCGCGATACCGCAGCCATCGGCAAGCGGCTGTTCAGCGGCGACCGCAGCGATGCCAGTGCCGACCTGGAACGGGTGCGGGCGAATGTGCGGGCGGCCAGCTTCAACACGATGGACGCCAGTGAACTGCGCGGGCACCTGGCCGGGATCACCGCGCTGCACGCCGCCCGGCAGCGCGACTGGCTGCATGTCGACGAGGGACGCGTCCGGATCGTCTACCCGTTCGGCATCCGGACGACGGGGCACGACGACCCGATCGGCGTCGTCGCCACCCTGCGTCAGCAGGCACAGGCCCTGCGTGAGCGCGGCGGGACGCTGGGCACCCTGCCGGTGACCGACGTCCGGGGACGGCTGGAACTCAGTGACGTCTGGCAGGGCACCGATGACTTCGGCCGCGGCTACCGCGGCGCCACCATCGGGCTCGGCAACCTGACCCTGGAACAGCCCGGGGCGCAGCACCCGCTCGAGGTGGTGGAGACCCGCGTCCAGCTGTCCCACCTGGGCAACCACACCATCGTGTTCGAGATCCCACTGCGCGACGTCCCCGCGCATCGGGTGGCGCAGGCGATCCATCTGGCCACCCCGGTCTTCGGCGATCTGCATGAGATCGAGGACTGGCTGCGGATGCGGACGGCGTCCGGCCGCACGGTCTCGGGACTCCCGGAGGTCGTCGCGGCCCTGCTGCGCGACATCCGTGCGCTGCTGGACGCCAGCGGTGACGCGGTCGACGGCTCCCGGCTGGCCGCCCGCGAAGGATCGTTCGGGGTGATGGCCACCATCGTCGCGGCTTCCCGCGAAGGTCCGGCCGGTCGGCAGCCGCTGACCCACGCCAATGAGCTACTGGAGCTGTGGGGCATCCAGCCCTTGCTGCATCCGCTGCCCAGCGGTGCCGCCAGCGTCGCCGACTGGGCGCTGTACGACCTGGACGCCGTCCGCACCTGGTCGCTGCTGCACCTGAACAACGAACTGCTCGCCTCGAACAGCAATGTGACGCTGCTGGCTTCGTTCGGCTCACCCGACTACGCGGTGAGCGAGGTCGAGAGCTACCTCGAGTTCGCCCACAGCCTGCACGGCATGTATCAGGGCTGGCAGGACACCATCCGCTCTCACGTCGAGACCGTGTCCCGGCTGCTGCGGCAGGCGGTCGCCGTTGTGCCGCGCTCGCCCACCGGCCCTTCCGGCGAAGCCGCCGACGACCCCGAGCGGCGGGCCGCGGCGATCGCCGAGTTGGACGATCTGGTGCGCGACATCGAGCGCGCCGAACTCGAGTTGCAGGCGTTCGTGCAGTCCAGCGACGCGATCATGCTGTTCATCGATTCGCCGGCGATCGTCACCTCGCCCCCGCTGCGCACCGATCTCGACACGATCCTCGACTCGAACGGGTACCCGCGGCTGCGGGACGGGTTCATCCACGCCGTCCGCGACGTGCTCGGGACCCGGCTGCAGCCGCTGCTCGAGGTGGTGCACCGGCGGATGGCCCAGGCGTACGCAGCGGAAACCACGCGGCTGGAGCGCGAACGGCTGGAGGCCGAGGCCCAGGCCAGTGAGCGCACCGACCGCGTCTTCGACGTGCTCGGCGTCGTCTTCACCGTGATCGGCTTCTCCGGACTCGCTTCGGTGCTGCAGGCGGGACATCCCGACTGGGACGGCGGGGTCGCCTGGTGGTTGGTCGTGGCGATCCTCGCGCTCGCCGCCGTATCGGGCATCCTGTTGTCGTTCCTGCCCGGCCTCCGCGACCGGCACCGGTGGGGACGGCGAGCATCCACGAGATCGGAGCCATGATGGGCAACCCTACGATCCGCACCGTGACCGACGCCGCGGCGCTGGCCCGGCTCTACACCGACATCCTCGAACCCAGCTTTCCGCCGTCCGAACGGGTCACCCGCACCGACTTCGTCGAGGGCGGAGCCTCGGGCGCCTTGGATGTCCTCGCCGCGCAGGACGACGACGGGTACCTGGGTGCGATCGTCGGCGAGCGGTTCGGCAACGGCTACCTCGTCGACTGGCTGGCCGTCAACGGTGCCCGGCGGGGCGGCGGCACCGGATCGGCCCTGATCACGGCCGGGATCACCCGGTGGATCGCCGAGCCCGGCATCGACCTGGTGCTGGCCGAGATCGAGCGTCCGGACCTCTTCGAGCCACACCCGAAGTACGGCGATCCGGCACGACGACTGGCCTTCTACCACCGGCTGGGGGCCACGCTGCTCGACCTGCCCTACTACCAGCCGCCGATCAGCGAGGGGCTCCCCCGCGTCCGCAATCTGCTGCTGATCGTGCTCGCCGCCCGGGACGACACGCCGCCGCCGCGCACGCTGAACCTGGACGAGACCGCCGCCGTCCGCACCATGCTGCACGCGGCGATGGGCTCCCTCGAGGAGGGTGACGCCGAGACCGCCCAGGTCTATGCCGCCGTCGACAGTCCCTCGGGTGTGCGCCTGCTTCCGCTCACCGACTACGCCCAGGTGCCGGTCCTCGACCAACCGCGCTGAAGCCGTCCGAGGGTTTTCGACAAGCCCGACCAACAGTTTTGCGGTCGTCCCGGCGAACGCCGGGATCCCCGGCGCCGGTCCGACCGACAGGACCAGGCGAGATCCCGGATCAAGCCCGGGATGATGGAAAGCCCGGAGGACGGACGGGAACGGCAAAGACCCGCCGGAGTCCGAGGGCTCCGGCGGGTCTTGTTCCGAAAGGGTCAGTACAGGGTGGGATCGGCCTGCTTGACCGCCTCGACCTCGTCGGAGGTCGGGGCGTAGGCGCCGTTCTTGCTGACGGTGATGCCCGAAGTGACGACCGCGTTGTGCAGTGCCGACTGAACGTCGGACCAGCCGGCGTCGGCGAGCCGCTGACGCGCCTCGACCGAACCCAGCAGGCCGCTCTTCAGCAGACCGGCGATCAGCCCAGCCATGAACGAGTCACCGGCACCGACGGTGTCGCCGACGGTGACGTTCATCTGGTCGATGTGCAGCATGTCGCGGTTGTCGGCCAGCAGCGCGTACGCGCCCCAGGGCCCCCGGGTGACGACCACCATCGACGGTCCGGCCTTGATCCAGCGGCGCATCACGTCCTCGACGGGCTCACCGGGGTAGAGCCATTCGAGGTCCTCGTCGCTGACCTTGACCAGGTCGGACAGGCTGACCAGGTCCTCCACCCGGCCGACCACCTGTTCCGGCGCGATCATCAGCGCCGGACGGATGTTCGGGTCGTAGGAGGTGGTGGCATGGTCGCGGATCGCCCGCACGTTCTCGACCACCGCGGTGCCGCCCGGTTCGAGCGTGGCCGCGATGCTGCCGGTGTGCAGATGCCCGTACTTGGACAGGTCGTCGATCGCCGGGACGTTCCACTCGAGGTCGAACTCGTAGGTGGCGCGGCCATCGGCGTCCAGGTGGGCGAAGGCGACGGCGGTCTTCTCGGCCGAGTCGGTACCCGGCACGATCGACACCCCGGACGCGGTGGCCCACTGCGCGAGCCGGTCACCCCGTTCGTCCTTGCCCCACCAGGCGCAGATGCTGGCCGGCTCACCGAGCGTGGCGACACCGGCCGCCACGTTCAGCAGGCTGCCGCCCACATGCTCCTTGGTGGAATCCTCTCGGATGACGACGTCGATCAACGCCTCGCCGAGACACAACACTTCGCGGTCAGACATCAGTGTCCTTTCGCGGCGAGCGGATCGCCGCTGTCATTCGGATCATGGGTCAAGCCAAGCTTGGCCTCCATCTCCTCCAGCGGTACACCCTTCGTCTCAGGCATGACCTTGAGCACCCAGAACAGCTGGCCGACCATGAAGACCGCGAAGACCGCGAACGCCACGCCGCCACCGAGGCCGTTGATCACCGGCGGGAAGAAGGTCGAGGTCAGCCAGGCGAACACCCAGTGGGTCAGCGAGCCGAAGGACTGGCC
>NZ_JAPUED010000052.1:7327-23122 GCF_027492755.1 Micropruina sp.
AGGTCGAGGTCAGCCAGGCGAACACCCAGTGGGTCAGCGAGCCGAAGGACTGGCCACGGCCACGGATGCGGTTCGGGAAGATCTCGGAGATGAACACCCAGATCACCGCGCCCTGACCGAAGGCGTGAGCGGCGATGAAGACCAGCAGGCCGCCCAGGACCAGGAAGCTGGACTGGGAGTCGAACGCGCCGCCGAGGGCCTGCTCGTAGTAGAACATCAGCGCGGACATGAAGCCCAGGCTGACGATGTAGCCGATCGAGCCGATGATCATCAGCTTCTTGCGGCCGATCCGGTCGATCACGGTCAGTGCGGCCATCGTTGCGACCAGGTTCATGAAGCCGACCGCGATGCTCATCTGGAAGGCGGCATCGGTGGAGGCGCCGGCCTTCACCATGACGACCGGGGCGTAGTACAGGATCGCGTTGATGCCCGACATCTGGTTGAACATGGCGATCATGAAGGCCAGCATGATGACCTTGGCATGGCTCTTGGTGAAGAACGGCACCTTCGGCGCGTTCTCGGCGGCGGCCAGCGAGGAGTCGATCTCCTGGATCTGGAAGTCGGCCTCTTCCTTGCTGGTGGTCAGCTTGGCGATGACGTCGCGACCGGCCTGCTCCTGGCCGTTGGCCATCAGCCAGCGCGGGGTCTCGGGAACCGAGAAGAGCATGATCAGGAAGATCGCGGCGGGGATGGCCATGACGCCGAACATCCAGCGCCAGTCGCTGGTCTCGTCGTTGACGACAGCGCGGACGATGGTGTTCGACAGGTAGGCCAGCAGGATGCCGAGCACGATGTTGAACTGCACCAGGCCGACCAGGCGTCCGCGGACCTTCGCGGGGGCGATCTCGGCGGTGTAGATCGGCGCACACACCGACGCCGCACCGACGCCGATGCCACCCAGGAACCGGAAGATCTCCAGGGTGATGATGTCGTGGGCGAACGCCGAACCGAGGGCGCCCGCCAGGTAGAGGATGCCGATCACGAACAGCACCGGCTTGCGGCCGTAGCGGTCGGCAGGCTTGCCGGCGGTCAGGGCGCCGAGGATGGTGCCCAGCAGGGCCATACCCACGGCCCAACCGAGGTAAGCGTCGGACAGTTGGAAATAGGACTTCAGTTGCTCAGTGGTTCCGGAAATGACTGCGGTATCAAATCCGAAGACCAGGCCACCGATCGAGGCGACCAGCGCACTTCGTATCACGAGGGGTCTCATGCGCGACATGCTAAGGGTACGCGTCGGCGAAGTAACGGGATTGCGGCGCCGACATTTCGAACCCACACCACCCCACTCGAAACCACAACCAACGGCATTCCAATCCGGCCAAAACCCACTGTGACTATCGTTGTCCGGTGATCGGACGCCGCACGCTGCTCGCCGCTGCCCTGCTGGGCGGAGCCACGGCCGCGGTCACCGGCTGTGCCGCCACCCCGCCGGGCTCACCCACCGATTCACCCTCGCCGGTGCCCCCGGTTCCCTCCTCACCGGCGCGAGCGCCGTCCGGAGGACCGTTCACGCTGCGGCTGATGTCGTGGAATGTGATGACCCAGGGGCTGGGTCCCGACTGGTACGGCTCGTCGATGCCGCGCCAGGATCATCTCTGGGCGACGCGGGCACCGCGCGTCCAGCAGTGGCTCCAGGCAACCGACGCCGATGTGGTGTGCTTCCAGGAGGCGCTCGGCACCCGGGACGCCGCGGGCCGGCCGTCCAATCTGATGGTGGACATGCTGCCCGATCGTGGCTGGGCTCACATCGACCACTTCCTGCCGATCATGTTCCGCGAGTCGATGCTGGAGTTGCGCGACTCCGGGGTCACCGAGATCTATCCCGGCAGCCAGACGTCACCGTGGCAGCGGTACTGCACGTGGGCGAAGCTGCGGCACCGCGCCACCGGACGCGAACTGATCGCGTTCAACACTCACCTGGCACCGTTCCAGACCATCGAGATCGCCCGCATCCGGTCCGCCACGGTGAGCCGGCTGATCGACACCATGCGGCACGCGGATCCCGGCTACCGGACGCCGGCCGTGCTGGCCGGGGACTTCAACGCCCGGGCCGACGAGCGGCGTCCGGTCTACTCCGATCATCTGCGCAAGCTGCAGGCGGACGGCTGGCGCGACTCGGCCCGGATCGCCCGCCGCGACACCTCGGCCGTCCGCGGGGTCAGCACCCACAACGCCTTCGGGGCGACCGTGGCCGGCAGTTGGCACTACCGGCTGATCTCGACCAGCGGCAAGAACGTCGACTACCTGTGGGTGCGTCCGGGCGCGACCGTGCTCGAGCGGCAGACCTACACCGGCCCCGGGATACGCCGGCTGAAGCTGTCGGACGGCCGTCGCTACCCGTTCTTCGCCGACGGTCCGGTGCCCTCGGATCACTGCCCCGTGCTGGCCCGCGTCCGGTTCTCGCCAACCTGAGCACGCACGGACCCTCCTCTCCGGCAACGGTTCGAGCAGCTCAACCGACGACAACGCAACGATGCCCGGGCACGCAGGCCCGGGCATCGTCGAGAAGATCGCTTGATCAGCCGATGGTCTTACCGGCCGAGCGCAGGTTCTCGCAGGCCTCGACCACGCGAGCGGCCATGCCGGCCTCGGCCGCCTTGCCCCAGGCGCGCGGGTCGTACATCTTCTTGTTGCCGACGTCGCCGTCGACCTTCAGCACGCCGTCGTAGTTGCTGAGCATCCAGCCGGCCACCGGGCGGGTGAACGCGTACTGGGTGTCGGTGTCGACGTTCATCTTGACGACGCCGTAGTCGACCGCGTCGCTGATCTCCTGCGGGGTCGAACCCGAGCCGCCATGGAAGACCAGGTCGAACGGACGGTCCTTGCCGTACTTGGCGCCGACGGCGTCCTGGATCTCCTTGAGCACCTCGGGACGCAGCTTGACCGAGCCCGGCTTGTACACGCCGTGCACGTTGCCGAAGGTCAGCGCGGTGATGTAGCGGCCCTTCTCGCCCAAGCCGAGGACCTCGATGGTGCGCAGGCCGTCCTCGACGGTGGTGTAGAGCTTGTCGTTGATCTCGGCGGCGACGCCGTCCTCTTCGCCACCGACCACGCCGACCTCGATCTCGAGGATCTGGCGAGCCTTCGAGGTGAGGGCGAGCAGCTCATCGGCGATCTGCAGGTTCTCTTCCATCGGCACTGCGGAGCCGTCCCACATGTGCGACTGGAACAGCGGCTCGAGGCCACGGTCGACGCGCTCCTGCGAGATGGCGATGAGCGGCTTGACGTAGGTGTCGAGCTTCTCCTTCTGGCAGTGATCGGTGTGCAGCACGATGTTCACCGGGTAGTTCTTGGCCACCACCTGGGCGTACTCGGCCAGTGCGACGGCGCCGGTGACCATGTGCTTGATGGTCGAACCGGACCCGTATTCGGCACCACCGGTGCTGACCTGGATGATGCCGTCGGAACCGGCGGCGGCGAAGCCCGCCAGAGCGGCGTTGATGGACTGCGACGAGGTGATGTTGATCGCCGGGAAAGCGAACGATCCGGCCTTCGCGGCGTCCAGCATCTCGGCGTACTTCTCGGGTGTTGCGATGGGCATTCCTGCGCTCCTCACGGGGTTCTCGGGGCGCCACCATCAACGGTGACGCCTACGAAGGACCAGGCCAGTCTTGCAAACTACGGGGGTCCGCGCGACCTGTTTCGGCAAGCTGCGGACGCCAGTTGTCCGGCGCCCGGCGCGGGTCAGTCGTCCAGTCTGGACAGATCGATCCAGGAGCGGCCGCCGGAGAGCGCCCGCACCGCCGAATCGATGTTCGCCGGCAGCGCGCTCAGGTAGTTCATCGGCACCGTGGCGGAGCGTCCGTCGCGGGCCTCCACGCGCAACAGCGGTGAGCGTCCGAGCCGGCCGGGAGCGGCGCGAAAGGCACCCACCTCGGGCCAGGGCAGCCACAGCCCGGCCACCCAGACGCCGTCACGGGTGGTGGCGAAGGCCGGTCCGGGAGTGACCAGTTTGGCGTCGGCCCGGGCCTGCCGCAGGCCGGTGCCGGTGACGATCACCCAGACCAGCCCGA
The DNA here is from genome assembly GCF_027492755.1 of Micropruina sp. Classification (GTDB taxonomy): domain Bacteria; phylum Actinomycetota; class Actinomycetes; order Propionibacteriales; family Propionibacteriaceae; genus Micropruina. The sequence goes on from NZ_JAPUED010000052.1 coordinate 11,341, forward strand.
TGGCCAGCGCCGAGCCGATCAGCCAAGGACCGAACGAGCCGACCTGATCGGCGAAGAAATACCAGACGGCTCCGCCGATGGCCACCGAGACCGCCGTCGAGATCAACCGCTGGATCAGCATCGAACGCCGGCGGGCGACAGCCGCCTGGGCAGCCTCCGGTGCGTAATACACCACGTACTCCCCGCCGCCGTTCACAGCCGCCATCGTAGTGGGGGCCGGGACCCCCGTCCCCCAGGGCCCTCCCTAACTACCTGCGCCCTCCCGCATGTGGGAGGGCGCAGGTAGTTAGGGAGGGTTTTACCGGGCAGTCCGGGCCGGGCCGGCCCAACGGGAGGCCCAGTGGTACATGGCGATCGCGGCGGCGGCACCGGCGTTCAGCGACCTGGTCGAGCCGTACTGGGTGATCGAGACCAGCGAGGCGCAGCCGGCGACCACCTCCTCGGTCAGGCCGGGGCCCTCGGAGCCGAAGACCAGGCAGCAGCGCTGGGGCAGTTCGGTGCGTTCCAGCGGCACCGATCCGGGCAGGTTGTCCACGCCGACCGGGACGACATCGGCGGCGGCCAGCGCGTCCAGGAAGCTCGGCACGTCCGGGTGGTGCTCGACGTGCAGGTAGCGGTCGGTCACCATCGCTCCTCGCCGGTTCCAGCGCCGGCGTCCGAGAATGTGCACCGCGGCCACATTGAACGCGTTCGCCGTCCGGACCATGGAGCCGATGTTGAAGTCGTGCTCCCAGTTCTGGATCGCCACATGCAACGGGTGCCGACGGGTGTCGAGGTCGGCCACGATCGCCTCCAGCCGCCAGTACCGGTAGTGATCGACCACATTGCGGCGGTCACCCTCGGCGAGCAGCGCCGGATCGAGGCGCGGATCCTCCGGCCAGGGGTGCGGATGCGGACCCACCCCCACGGTGGGGGCGGTCGGATCCGCCGCACCCGGAGCGGTGGCCGGATCCGAGCCGGATCTCCGGGCGATTTCCGCGACGTCCGTGCCGTCGGCGAGCACGCCTTTCATGAAATCTGGCGGTCGCTCGTTTTCTGCCTCCACGGAGCCCAAGGTAGCCTCGATCATCGTGACCCTGCTTCCTTTGCTCGCGCCACTGCTGCTACCCGACTGGATGGACCCCGAATACCTCATCCACGCCCTGGGCAACTGGGCCCTGTGGGGCGTGGCCCTGGTCCTCATCATCGAGTGCTCGATCTTCCCGATCCTGCCCGGCGATTCGTTGCTGTTCACCGTCGGCATGTTCATCGCGATGGATCCGCCGTCGATCACCTTCGCCGGGATGAGCCAGCCGATGGTGCTGCTCGTCTCGTGCGTGATCCTGATGATCGCCGCGGTCCTCGGCAACGTGTTCGGCTACTTCGTCGGCAAGTGGATCGGCCCGGCGATCTTCAAGCCCCGTGAGGGCTTCTGGGGCCGGATCTTCGACCCCAAGCGGGTTGATCAGACCCACGAACTGATGGAGCGCTACGGCCCGCGTGCCCTGGTGCTGGCCCGCTTCGTGCCGTTCGCCCGGACGTTCATCACGCTGATCGCCGGCATCGGCCGGATGGACTTCCGCAAGTTCATCACCTGGACGGGCGTCGGCGCCGTGGTCTGGGCGGTCGGCATCACGGTGCTCGGCTACTTCATGGGCAACCTGCCGTTCATCCACACCAACCTGGAGTTGGTGCTGGTCATCATCGTGCTGATCTCGGTGCTGCCGATGGTCTTCGAGTACCTGCGTGAGCGCCGCAAGCTGAAGGCGGAGGCGACCTCCTCGTCCGAGTGATCGGGCCTCGGCACCCTCGACCAGCGCTGATGGTCGACCGATGACCCGCCGATAGCAATGGCCCCCGGTTCACGAACCGGGGGCCATCTGCTTGCTCGCAGGTCAGGACTGGGGCGGCGTGTAACCACCCTGGGACGGACCGTTCTGCTGCGGCGGCTGGTAGGGCGGCGGCTGATCCTGCTGCGGATACTGCTGACCCTGCTGCGGCGGGTACTGCTGGCCCTGTTGCGGCTGGCCGTACTGCTGCGGCTGAGTGGGCTGCTGACCCTGCCCGTACTGCGGGGGCTGCTGCTGGTACTGCTGGCCCTGCGGCGGCTGGCCGTACTGCTGCGGCTGCTGCTGGTATTGCGGCTGCTGTCCGCCGAACTGGCCCGGCGAGGGGGCCGAGTAGTTCTGGCCCTGGTACGCCTGCGGGTTCGGCAGGTCGCTGGACGACTGCGGCGCCGCATTGAGTTGGGCATTGGTGGGCTCGGACGACTGCGGCGACTCGCCGCGGTAGCTGATCTCGCCGAAGTTGACGTCAGGCGCACGTCGCACCTCGGCGTCGTTCACCTCGAAATAGGTGGCCTTCTCGAACTTGAACATGCCGGCCAGGATGTTCGACGGGAACGAGTCGACCTTGGTGTTGTAGTTGCGGACGTTGGCGTTGTAGAAGCGACGCCCGGCGGCGATCCGGTCCTCGGTGTCCACCAGTTCGCGCTGCAACTCGAGGAAGTTCTGGTTGCTCTGCAGCTGCGGGTAGGCCTCGACGCTGACGATCAGGTTGTGGACGGCTTCGGACAGCTGCGCCTCGGCGACCGCCCGCTGTTCGGCGGTGCCGCCCTGCTGGGCGAGCGCGGCGGCCTGGTTGCGCATCCGGGTCACGCCTTCGAGCGTGTTCCGCTCGTGGGCCGCGTAGGCCCGGACGGTCTCCACCAGACGCGGAATGAGGTCGTAGCGCCGGTTCAACTCGACGTCGATCTGACGCCAGGATTCCTGGATCATGTTCCGGTCGCGCTGGAAGCCGTTGTACAACGACACGGCGTACAGGCCGACCAGCACCGCGATGATCACCAAGATCACCAGGAACCACAAAATGCCACTCATGGGCGAACTCCTTGTCGTGGACGGGGTGCGCGGTCCAGCCTAACGGCTGCCGGGCGCGCAGCGGTTGCGGAACCCGTCACCCTCTGCCCGTGCCTCGCGGTCGCTGCGGGCGGCGACCAGTCCGTGGTCGTAGGCGGCGATGACCAGTTGGGCCCGGTCCCGGGCGGCGAGCTTGGCGAGCAGGTTCCCGATGTGGGTCTTGACGGTGCCCATCGAGATCACCAGCGTGCCGGCGATCTCCTGGTTCGACAGGCCTCGTCCGACCAGGGTGAGCACCTCGGTCTCACGCTCGGTGAGGAGGGCCGGACGGCGTGGCCGGGCGTGGGCGACCCGGTCGAGATAGTGGCCGATCAGCCGGGTCAGGATGGCCGGCGCGAACAACGACTCCCCCGCGTGGGTACGCAGCACGGCATCCACCAGGCGGGCCGGCTCGGCGTCCTTGAGCAGGAAGCCGCTGGCACCGTGACGCAGTGCGGTGAGCACATAGTCGTCCAGGTCGAACATGCTCAACACCAGGACGCGGGTGTCAGCGAGCGTGGGGTCGGCGACGATCCGCCGGGTAGCTTCCAGCCCGTCCCCACCGGGCATCCGGATGTCCATCAGCACGACATCGGGCCTGGTCCGGACGGTTTCGGCGACAGCTTCGGTGCCGGTAGCGGCCTCGGCGACCACCGCGAGCCCGGCGTCGCGAAGGATCGTCCGCAGGCTGTGCCGGATCAGCGGCTGATCGTCGGCGATCAGCACCGTCACCGGGGTCATGGCGTCTCCCGATCGGGTAGGCGGGCCTCGACCCGGAAACCTCGCCCCAGGCTGTCGATGGCGAGGGTGCCGCCCAGGGCGGTGACCCGCTCACGCAGACCCGACAGTCCGCGGCCGGCGCCCCGGTGGGGGCGCCAACCCGCCGCGGGACCGTCGTCCTCGGCGCCGACCACGACCGTGTCGCCTTCACGCCGAACCTCGACCCGGGCCGGGACCGGACCGGCGTGCCGGGCGGTGTTGGCCAGGCATTCGCGGACGACGGCGCAGACGGTGAGCTGGACGCCGGCCGAGACCGGGGCGTCCGGGACGGCGTCCAGGGTCGCGACGACCCCTACTCGCGACGCTGCGGCGACGATCGCCGGTAGGTCCGCCATGGTTTCGGCGGGCCGCAACGGCGCATCGCTGCCGGGTTCACGCAGCACCGTGAGCATCCGGCGTAGTTCGGTGGTGGCGTCCCGTCCGGCTCGCTCGATGTCGGCGAGCGCGGCGCCACGCTCGGCGTCGGCGTCCGGGCCGTGGGTACGCCGCGCGGCCGCGGCGCGCAGGGTGATCAGGCCGAGCCCGTGCGAGGCCAGGTCGTGCAGGTCACGCGCGATCCGCAACCGTTCGGACTGGACGGCCCGCTCGGCAGCCCAGGCGGTCAGCTCGTTCTCGTATTCGCGGCGCTGCCGCCGTTCGTGGAGTGCCGCCCAGGCCAGCACGAGCACGGCGACCACGACTGCCACCGCAGCGGCCGCGGTGGCCAGCACGGGTTGATCCACCCCCACGGTCGAGATCACCAGCAGCAGTGCCGCCAGGGTGGCGCCGGCGACCAGCCAGCCGCGGGAGCGCAGCACGGGGCGGTCGGCGGTCTGCATTGCAGTGAGTCTAGGAACGCTCCCTGGCCGGCGCATCGGCCCGAGGTCGGAGGGACCGGGGTCGGAGGCGCGCGACCAGGACCCGGCTCGGGGTCGATGTCTACCGGCGCGGCGTCCGGTGGGGTGGGTGGACATGATCGACATCGAACAACTCGTCAAACGGCACGGCGCCCGCACCGTCCTCGACCGGGTCGGGTTCCAGGCCGCACCCGGCCGGGTCACCGCCTTCCTCGGCCCCAACGGTGCCGGCAAGTCGTCCACCCTGCGCATCCTGGTGGGGCTCGACCGGGCCGACGGCGGTCACGCGCTGGTCGCCGGACGCCGCTACTCCGAACTCGCCGCCCCGCTGCGCACCGTCGGTTCGATGCTGGACGGCTCGGGTGCGCACCGCTCGCGGACCGCACGCGCCCACCTGGCCTGGGTGGCGCGCAGCAACGGGATCGGAGGTCACCGGATCGCCGAGGTGCTGGACCGCGTCGGCCTCACCGACCATGCCCGGGCGCGGGTCGGCAGCTATTCGCTGGGCATGGGGCAACGCCTCGGGCTGGCCGCTGCTCTGCTCGGTGAACCCGAGGTGCTGGTGCTGGACGAGCCGGTCAACGGGCTGGACCCGGAGGGCATCCGGTGGATCCGTGGGCTGCTGCGTGGGCATGCGGACGCCGGCGGCACGGTGCTGCTGTCCAGTCACCTGATGAGCGAGGTGGCCGGTCTCGCCGACGACATCGTGATGATCGCCGGCGGCCGGATCGTCGCGTCCGGCCCGCTGGACGAGGTGACCAGCGGTTACGCCGACCTGGAGGACGCCTTCTTCGCGCTGACCGACGCCGAGGCGTCCCGATGAGGTTGATCCGGGCAGTGTCCGCCGAGCTGTCCAAGTGCCTCACCCTGCCCGGCGGGCGGGCCGGCATCGCGGTGGCCATGCTGGGCTCGATAGCGCTCACCGTGCTGAACGCGATGACGGCACGGCGCGCGCTCGCCTCCGGACAACCGGAGTTGATCGCCAGCGCGTCCCCGTTCGAGACGGCGTTCGCGGCGATGCCGCTCGGCACGGTGGGGGCGGTGGTGCTGGGGGTGATCGCGATCGGCAGCGAGTACACCCCGAACAGCCCGGACGCTGGCGGCGGCCGACAGATCGGCACCACACTGACCGCGCTCCCCCAGCGGATCGGGCTGTTGAGTGCGAAGGCGGTCGCGGTGGTGCTGCTGGTGGTGGGGATCGCCGCGGTGACGCTGCCGGTCAGCATCGGCGTCGCCCGGCTGATCGTCGGCGAGTTCGCGGTGGAGAGCGTCTCCGTCGCCGAGGCGGTCGTCCGCTGCCTGGGCGGAACGCTGTACTGGACGCTGACCGGGCTGATGGCGCTGGCCATCACCACGCTCACCCGCAGCGCGACGGTGCCGCTGATCGTGCTAATCATGAACAACTCGCTGGTGTCGTTCTCGCTGCTGCTGACCAACCTGACCTCGCTGGCGCACTGGCTGCCCGACCTGGCCGGACGCCGGCTGTTCACCGGCATCGACACCGTCGACGGTGGGCTGGACGCCGTCCCGGGCGCCTGGGTGATGGCCGCCTGGACGGTGGCGTTGCTGCTGGTTGCCGGCGCCGTGCTGCGCAGGAGGGACGCATGACCGCGCCGGGGCTGGGCAGCGCCGTCGCCGCTGAACTCGACAAGTTGCGGACGCTGCCCGCGATGCTGCTGGCGCTAGCGGGGACGATCGTGGCCGGTGCCGCGCTCGGATCGGCTTTCGCTGCCGCTGCCGTCGCCGGCCGCGTTGCGCTCACCGCCACGGAGGCGACCCTCGCCACGGTGCCCTATCTGCAGGCCGGAATGCTGGTCGTGGGGGCGTGGCCGTTCACCCACGAATACGCCGGGAGTCAGATCCGCAGCACCCTGGCGGCGATGCCGCGCCGTCCGCGGCTGCTGGTGGCCAAGACGATCGCCACCCTGGTGGCTGCGGGGCTGACCGCCGCCGGGACGGTGGCCGTCACCTGGGCCGCCGGCGCGATCACCCTGCGCGCGCACGGCATCCCGGAGGGTGACGTCGGTCTGGGGTCATTGGTGGGCGCGGTCGGTTACCTACTGCTGATGGGGCTGCTGGCGGCCGGGGTCGCGCTGCTGGTGCACCACCTGGTGCCCACATTGGTCACCACGCTCTCGGTGGTGATGATCGCGTCGCCGTTGCTCGCGGCGCAGAGCGAGCACGCCCGCTGGCTGCCCGACCGGGCCGCCCAGCAGCTCTACGCCGCCACGGACGCCGTCCTCACCCCCGGCACCGGATCACTGGTCGCGCTGGGCTGGGTCATGGCGATCGGCGGCATCGCCGCGCTCCGGTTCGTCCGTCGCGACGCCTGACACTCCTGCCGCGCCATTCGAGGTTTCGACAAGCTCAACCAGCGGTGGGGACGTTGGGCACCAGGGCTCAGGCCAGCTCCAGGTCGGCCAGACCCACGGCGTAGCGGTACGGGACGCCGGCCGCTTCGATCACCTCGGCGGCACCGGTGGCCCGGTCGACGATCACCGCCACGCCGACCACCTCGCCGCCCTCGGAACGGACGGCCTCGATGGCTTCCAGCGGCGAGCCGCCGGTGGTGGAGGTGTCCTCGACGACCAGGACCCGGCGTCCGTTGACCGCGGCGCCCTCGATCCGGCGCTGCATGCCGTGCGCCTTCGCCTGCTTGCGGACGACGATGGCGTCCAGCCGGCCACCGGCGGCGGCCGCGGCGTGCAGCATCGAGGTGGCCACCGGATCGGCGCCCATCGTCATGCCGCCCACCACGTCGAAGTCCCAGTCGGCGACCAGGTCGTTCATCACCCGTCCGACCAGCGGGGCGGCCACGCCGTCCAGCGTGACCCGGCGCATGTCGACGTAGTAGTCGGCCTCCTTGCCCGAGGTGAGGGTGACCTTGCCGTGCACGACGGCGAGTTGCTTGATGTGCTCGATCAGCTCAGAACGATCCGACATGGCCGCCACCCTAGTGCCCCGCCAGAGGGTGCTGAGCGCCTCACTTCTTGATGGTCTCGATGAGTTCGCCGAAGGCCACCGAGCGTTCCGGTGAGTGGAAGAAGTTCCGGCAGGTGATCAGGGTGATCAACCGCTTGGTGGGCTGCTTCGGCTCGACGGGTTCGACTCCCGGCGGCTCCGGCACCGGATTGACCACCCAGGTCTCCCTCTTGTCGACGGTCAGGTCGGCGGCCGAGCTGGTCAGCGCATAGATGTAGGTGGCGTCCCTGGTCTCCACGATGATCCGGGCACCCGGCTTCAGGTCGAGCAGCGGCACGAACGGTCCGGACGCCCCACGATGGCCGGCGACGGCGAAGTTGCCGACCTGTCCGGGCGCCGCGGTGTTCTCGAACCAGCCGACCCCCACGCTCAACGCATAGGGGGTGGTGCCGGTCATCACCGCGACCTCGAAGTCAGGCCCGAACTCGGGAATCCGCAGCAGCCCGACCGCATTGCCGGGAATCGTGGACGCCGGGGTGCGGCCGGCAGCCCACCCCTTCTTCACCTCGTCGACCTGCTGTTGGGCCGCTTTGGTGTCCATCACAGGGTTGAGGTAGGCGTCCCAGAGATAGAAGCCGAGCAGGCCCAGGCCGGCGATCAGCAGCGTCGCGCCGATGACGGTCAGGCCCCAGCGCCGACGCGGTTTCGGCGTGGGCTTCTCGGGCAGTCCGGCGGAGGGTGTCGCCGTGGTACTGCTCATCGCCCTATTGTGCACCGGCCGACAACGGGTTGCGGCGGCTGGATCGGGTGGTCAGCTGAACCAGCCGCGTCCGTTCGCCGGACCTGGGGAATCCTGTGGGTCGGCGTCCGCGAAGGGCTCAGCGGTGCCGAGCCAGCGGCGCAAACCCGCTCCGGTGAGGGACCGGTAACCGAACAGGGCGTGCCGGGTCACCTCCTCCAACGCGGCCAGTGGCAGCGGCGCCCGTGAACCGAGGGCAACCAGGTTGCCGTAGCGGCGTCCCTTCCACACCGCCGACTCAGCGGTCACCAGCAGGTGCGGAAAGCTGCGCGCGGCGCCGGCCAGACACCTCCGCGCCCAGCCGAACGGCGCCTGATCGGCGAGGTTCATCAGCACCACCCCGTCGGGGCGCAGCACCCGGCCGGCGTCGGCGAAGAACTCCGCGGTGGCCAGCGAGCCCGGCACGTGCAGGCCGTCGAAGGCGTCCACGATCAGCGCATCGGCGTAGTCGGCGGGCATCGCCGCCAGCCCGCTGCGGCCGTCGGTGGTGCGCACCTTGATGCCGGCATGCCTGCCGAGCGGCAACTTGCGTCGCACCTCGTCGAGCAGGTCGGCGTCCGGTTCGCAGACGATCTGCGCCGTGCCCGGACGGACCGCCGCCAGCCAGCGGGGCAGGGTCATCCCGCCACCACCCAGATGCACCGCCCGCAACCGGACGCCCGAGGGCCGCCGCAGCACGGTCGCCTGCAGCGCCTCGGCGATCCGCTGGACGTACTCGAACTCCAGCCGGAGCGGATCATCGGGATCCACCCAGGACTGCTGGGTGGAGCCGCTGCGCACCAGGAACGCGCCGCGCACCTCCCGGTCGGGTTCGAGGCGCCCGGTCACCGGACGGTCACGATCAGTCCGGCGACGAGCTTGCCCGTGCCGTGCCGCGATACATCGGCGCGCGGGATGGTCACCAGGTCCATGACCCCAGTGTGGCCGGGGCAGCAGCTTCAGTGCCAAGAAACGACGATCGGGATCGGGCACGGACAGCCGTTCCCGATCCCGGTCCTTATCCGACGCTCCCGATTTCCGACGTGCGCAATGCGACCAATTGCGACCAGCTCCAGCCACAGCTGGGGGACGCCACGGCGAGGCGAAGCCGCCCCTGGCGGGATATGGGGGCGGCGGGCCTAGAGTATGGGCGAGCTTCAGGAGGGTGCATGAACTCGGAAAAGGTCATCTTCGGCTTCTTCATCACATTGGCGGCCGCGCTGAACTTCGGCTTCTGGACCGGGGACATGGACAAGATCGAGTTCCACAATGTGTGGGAACTCGCCGCGGCGATCGTGGTCAGCCTGATCGCCACCGTGCTCAAGTTCGGCGACCGGACACAGCTGGGCGCCGTCCACCTGGCCACCTCGCTGGTCGCAGACGTCCAGCTGATCGCCGCCGCAATCGTCTGGAGCTGGGCGGCCACCTCACCGGCCGGCGTCACCCCTTCGGAGATGGCGACGGTGGTGTCGATGTCGGCGGGCGCGCTGCTGGCCAACCTGGTCTCGGTCGCGCTGATGATCTCCGAGATCATCACCGCCCGCCGCTAGGCGGCCCGGCGGCGCTTCGATGAACAACGTCACCTATCTGTTCCTGCGGCGCATGCGTGTGCCGCTGGTACTGGTGATCAGCGTCTACACGATCAGTGTCTTCGGGCTGGCGGTCGTACCGGGGGTCGATGACGCCGGAAACCCGACCCCGGGGATGGGGTTGTTCAACGCCTTCTACGTGATCAGCTACACCGGCACCACCATCGGCTTCGGCGAATTGCCGAACCCCTATTCGGGGCCGCAACGGATGTGGATGATCGTGGCGATCTACATGACGGTGGCGGGCTGGTCCTACGCCGTCGCCACCGTCGTCGGATTGTTGCAGGAACCCGCGTTCCAGAACGCACTGCGGCGGGGCCGGTACGCGCGTCGGATCCGCCGGCTGCGTGAGCCGTTCTACATCGTCTGCGGTGTCGGCGAGACCGGAACCCTGGTCTGTCACGGCCTGGACCGGCTGGGCATGCGGTTCGTGGTGGTGGACTCCGACGCCGTCCGGATCGACCAGATCAAACTGGAGGAGTTCCATGCCGACCCCCCGACGGTGGTCGCGGACGCCTCTCAGCCGGCCAATCTGATCGGGGCCGGGCTGATGTCACCGCACTGTCGCGGGGTGATGGCACTGGCCGCCGACGACATCGCCAACCGGGCGATCGCGGTCACCGCCCGGCTGTTGCGTCCCGGCCTGCCGGTGATGGCACGGGTCGGCGACCCGCACACCGACCACACCATGGGCGCCTTCGGCGGCGACATGGTGATCAACCCGTTCGAACGGTTCTCCACCTACCTGGCGCTCGCGGTCGCCCGTCCCGAGCGGTACCGGCTCGGCCAGATCCTGACCGGGTTCCCCGGCGACGACCTGCCCGAACGCCACCATCCGCCACGCGGGCACTGGATCATGTGCGGCTACGGCCGCTTCGGGCACGGCGTCCGGGAGGCCCTCACCAAGGCCGGCAACCAGGTCACCGTGATCGACCGGCTGCACTACGGCGAGGAGGGCGTGGACGTCGAGGGCACCGGCACCGACTCGGCCAGCCTGAAGAAGGCCGGCATCGAGGACGCCGTCGGGATCGTGGCCGGCAACGCCAGTGACCTGAAGAACCTGGCCATCGCGCTGGTCGCCCGTGACCTCAAACCCGACATCTTCGTGGTGACCCGGCAGAACCAGATCAGCAACACCACCCTGTTCGAGGCCTTCCACGACGATCAGTGCATGCAGCCGAGCCGGATCGTCGCCCGCGAGTTCCTGGCCCTGATCACCACCCCGCTGCTGGACCGGTTCCGCTGGGAGATTCGTGGCGCGTCCGAGAAGTGGGCAGCCGAACTGAGCGAGGCATTGTCGTACCTCAACGGCGGCTACACCCCCGAGCTGTGGGGCGTCACCATCGACTCCGAACACGCGGGCGCCGTCGTCGAGGCGATCGAGGACGAGCACTGGGTGAACATCGGCCATCTGCTGACCGACCCCTACGACCACGACAATCCGGCCAACGCCCTGGTGCTGATGGTCTCCCGCGGCGACGGTGGCGCGATCCTGCCGACCACCGGCTACCAGCTGGAGGTGGGCGACCAACTGCTCATCGCCGGTTCACCGGAGGCCGCCCGCAAGATCGAACTGCTGATGAACAACCTCAACGTGCTGCACTACGTCCGCACCGGACGCGAGGGTGGCGGCGGCTGGATCTGGCATTTCGGCCGGAGGGTGAAGCGGCGCTGGATCAAATTCCTGTCCCGGCACTGAGCCTGATCCAGGCCACGAGGATTCGGCCAGCCGGGTCGGGCCCGCGAGGACGCTACTGACCCCGCATTGTCGTGCGCTGCTGGCGGACCCGCGCGCCGTCGGTCGATCGTCGCGGTGTCACGGGTCGTCCCTGGCGCCCCAGGGAGTCCGTTGTCGCGGTGCCCGTTCGGCGACCTCGCCGGACCGCCGAGACCGGGTGCCGCTGGACCCGCTGTACCGGCGGCGCAACACCGCCCAGACGACCGGACCGAACGCCGTTGCCGCACCGCTGATCACCAGCACAGCCACGGTGGGGACGCCGA
>NZ_JAPUED010000053.1:0-12025 GCF_027492755.1 Micropruina sp.
GCGTCGCGTCGCGTCCGAGCCTTGCGACAGTCCATATCATGATCCGAATTTGGTTGCGATCAATGCCTGCGTCAGCATGTCGCCAGCGCGTTCACCCCGCGCGCAAGTAAGGTTCACCCCCGCTTAGGAGACGGACATGTCCGCCGCCCCTCGCTCTGTTGTCGTACCCCCACGTCGCCGTCGTCACCACTCCGGCCTGCGCCTGCTGCTGGCGCTGGTCCTCGCACTCGGCTCGATCGTGGGCGTGGCCCAGACCGCTGCCGCTGAACCGGCCGGGTTCCTGACCATCGACAAAGGTGTCACCGGCTGGCAGGACGGCCACACGGTCGCGCCGGGCGACACCTTCGTCTACACGATCGCGCTGACCTGTTCGAACAACTCCGCCGAGGCCGGCTGCACCAACGCCGAACTCACCGACGCGCTGCCCGAAGGCATCTCGCTGGACGGCAACGCGAGAGACGTCGCGGTGCTGCCCTCCGGTTCGGGGACGGCCAGCGTGGACGGCGACACGATCACCGTCAAGTTCACCGAGCCGCTGCTCGACCCGGCCGGCAGCGAGGGGATCGGTGCGGGGCACACCATCACCGTGCAGATCCCGGTGGTGGTGGACGCCGACATTCCGGCCGAACTCAACGGGAAAGACCTCACCAACACCGCTGCGGTGGACGGCACCAACACCGAGCCCGCCAACGACGACTTCACCGTCGTGCCGACCATTCCGCAGAAGCTGACAGCGTCCACCGATAAGGAGTTCAGGCCCGGCAGCGGCATCGCCAGCCCGGGCACCGAGACCACCCTCAGGCTGACCGGCCGCAACACCTCCAACGTCGCCGTCGACGAGATCGTGATGACCGACCCGACCAACCCGCCGGGTGCGTTCGAGTCGCTGGCACTCACCGGCGACCTGGATGTCACCCTGCCCAGCGGCGCCGAACAGGTGCAGGTGGACTGCTACGTCAACGGCGCCTGGGTCAACGGCGCAGCCGGCGCGCCACCGGCCAGGCTGCCGGGTGGGGTGGCCGCCGAGGACTGCCAGGGCCTCCGGGTGCACTTCATCAGCACTCAGGGCAGCGGTATCGCGCCCGGGGCGTCCGGGTCGATCGATGTGGGCCTGGAGCAGCGCGACGGCATCGAACCGGGACGGATCGACAACCGGGTGTCGACGGTGGTCGTCGCCGGTGACGACAGGTCACCCGCGGCCACCGCCGACGACAGCTACACCGTCACCTCGGCCGAGATCGAGCTGGACGCCAGGAAGAGCTTCGATCCCGACATCATCGGCGTCGGCGAACAGAGCACGGTCACCATCGGCGCCACCAACTCCAGCAACCGCACCTTGGATTCGTTGCGGCTGACCGAGCCGGGCGCCGACCCCAATCCGTTCCGCAACGGGCTGACCTTCTCCGGCTGGGGCAAAGCGACCTGGCCCAGGGGCGCCACCGGCGCCACGGTCACCTACACGTTCGCCGAAGGCCCGCCGGTGACCCTGGAGGCCACTGGGCCCAATACTCTGCCCGGCCCGCCGGAGGGACGCCAGCCGGTGGGCTTCACCGTCGAGTTCACCGGCGCGATCGTTCCCGGTGCCGAGGCCGACATCGAGTTCGTGGTCACCGCCGACGCCGAGCAGGCCGCCGAGGAGGTGAAGCACCCGAACACGGTGCTGGCCGAATCCACCGCCGAGGGCGGTTACCGCGGCGAGGACACTGCAAACGACACGCTGACCACCATCGTGGATCGGCTGGCGGTGGAGGTGGACAAGAAGATCTCGCCGTCGGAGATCCTGTCCATTCCGGGCGAGACCGCGACCGTGCAGTTGACCGGCAAGCTCAAGCCGTTCCCCGATTCCACCACCGACGCCCACCAGATCATCGTGCAGGATCCCGCTCAGCCGGGCGCCAGCCCCTGGTGGGACGCGTTCGCCCCGTCGTCGATCGTGGCGACCCCCATTCCGGACGACGCCACGCTGACCGTGCAGTACTACGACACCCGGACGAACAGCTGGGTGGACGTGCCGGGCATGGTGAACCTGGCCGGACCCCAGATCTTCTCCGCCGATCTGCCGGCCGACGTGATCGAGAACTCCGGTGGAATCCGGTTCTCCTATGAATCCGAGACGGGGTTCCCGCCCGGCACCGCGGTGGCTCCGAACCTCAACTTCGCGCTGCGTCCCGAACTGGCCGGCAGCGACCTCGACGACATTCAGAACTGCGCTCGCGCGGACGCCTCGTCCGGTGACGTGAGTGCTGATGATGCCATCCAGACCGCGCCCTGCCCTTCGATCGACCTGACTCCGCCCACGCCGGGCCAGGGCGATCTGGTGGAGAAGGACTGGGACGACCCCAAGGCGGTCGGTGAGCGGACCGGGTCCGAGCTGGGCGCCACCGTCGGCTGGTCGACCGGCGGGCGTTCCCACCTCGACCGGGTGATCGTCGCCGACACCAACAACCCGTCGGCGTCCGGGTTGAGTTCGAGCGCCTTCGACGCCTTCGACCTGGTCAGGGTCGACCCCATCACGCCCACCCGGGATCCGCTGATCAGCTATGACCGGGTGGCCCGGGTCGAACTGTTCAGCCTGTCGACGAACAGCTGGATCCGCGCCCCGGGCGACCCCTGCCCGGACGCCTGCGACGGAACCTTCCCCGGCTACCAGGTGCCGGAGGAGCTTCGCGGCGACGTGATCGGTGTCCGGCTGGTCTTCGAGGAGAGCCCGACCCGTGGCGACCGGATCGGCGACAACCCGTCCGCCCCGCCGGTCGGCAGTGGTGTGGCCCGGTCGTTCGAGGCGACCCGGCCGATCCACCTGGTGTTCCGGCTGCGCGACGAGCTGCGCTCCGATCCCGACGTGCCGGTGATCGCGGGCAACGAGTACAACGTGGACGGCAGTGCCGGCGAGGTGCGCAACACCGTCCGCGCCGACGGGCTGGTCGACGACGAGGTGGTGGCGTCCGACACCGACGCCGACATCGCCACGATCACCAAGGTGCCGGTCAGCGTGACCTTGGACAAGAGCTGGAGCGGGGGCCCGCTCGGCGTCCCACCGCAGGGCAGCGCCAGCTTCCCCGGTGACTATCCGAGCGGCCGGCTGAGCCTGAACGCGCACAACACCACACCGCGACAGATCGACCGGCTCACCCTCACCGAGCCCGACCCGGACAGTGCCACCCACCCGTTCGACACCTTCAACCTGAAGGGCTTCGTGACGATCACCGACCCCGCCGACATCGGTGCCGACACGGTGACCATCACCCTGCGGCTGGCCGGCGGGACCCGGCAGCTGACCCGGGAGGAGGCGCTGGCGGCCTCCGAGGCCGAGTTGGCCGACGTGGTCGGCTACACCCTGGTCTACGAGGGCCGGATCGCCTCCGGCGCGCATGCCATCGTGACCACCGACACCCGGCTCCGGGCGACCGACCGGACGACCAGCGAACCGGTGACCGCGCCGGCGACTGTCGACAACGAGGCCAGCACCCAAGGCGACGACCTGATCGGCTACCCGGGCGTCGATCCGGTGACCAGCACCGACACCGACGACGCCGACATCGCGCTGCGGGCCCAGGGCCTGGGGCTCGAGGTCGGCAAGGCCTTCGATCCGGACAGCCAGACCGAGCCCGACCGCAACCCGGTCACCCTGACGCTGAGCGGGCAGCCGTCCGGGCCGTCGCGGACCAACTGGATGCGGCTGACCGACGACGACACGACGTTCTTCAACCAGTACGACTTCGTCGGCTTCGGCCCGTTCAGCTTCACCGCGCCCATCGACCGGGTCCAGGTCGACGCCTTCGTGGGCGGCACCCTGAGCGTGGTCGGCGACGACGTGCAGCGCACCGGTGGCTCCTGGGTCGAAGGGACGCCGGCCACCGCGCTGAGCCTGCCGGCGGGCGTGACGGCCGAGCAGGTGACCGGGCTGCGGTTCACCTTCACCCGGGCCGACGGCGCCATCTGGGAGAACCCGTCGGCACCGGTCCAGCAGGTCGACCTGCAGGTGCAGCGCCGGACCGAGCTGCGCACCGGCGGCCCGGTGCTGAGCGACCTGACCGGCAACGCGGCGGCACCCGGCGAAGCGGCGCCGGGTGAGGCGTCCAACACGGTGCAGGGCGAGAACCGGGCGGCCGACACGGTCAACGGCGTCCCGCTGTCGGCCACCGATGACGCGACCGACACGATCGTGTACAAACATTCGCTCAACGGCGTGACGGTCACCAAGTCGCCGACCGGCAACTACCCGCCCGACCAGGTGATTCCGTACACCCTGACGTTCACCAACACCGGGGCGACGCCGATCACCAACCCGGTGATCACCGACCGCATCCCCAGCGACGATGGCGGCCCGCAGCTGATCCTGGATTCGCGGCAGGGTGAGAGCCCGTACGGCTACGCCCTGGATGGCGCCGCGGCGGATCCGGCGAACGGCACCCCGATGCCCACCGACGGCGCCCAGGTGAACGTGGACGAAACTGCGACCCTGCTCACCTTCCGGTTCCCCCGGGGCAGCGTGCTCGACGTCGGCCAGACCTACACGATCACCGTCGCGATGCGGTTCCGTCCGGGCCTGACCGGGCAAACCCAGGTCACCAACACCACCGGCATTGTGGGCGACCGGCCCTGGGACTCCTGCGACGCCGACCTGGACGAGGCCAGCGGCGAGTGCCGGGCCAGCACCACGGTGTCGCCGATCCGTGGCGGGGCGCTGGCCAACAGCAAGGCGGTGCGTGCCGCCGACGGCGACGGTCTCGGGGTGCTCAACACCCTCGACAACCCGGCCGGCTGCCAGGCCGATGCGGACGGCTTCTACACCGGCGGCTGCGTGCCGGTGACCAAGCCGGGTGGCGACGAGATCTGGCGGATGACGTTCACCAACACCGGCAACCTGCCGCAGGACCGGGTGTACGCCATCGACCGGCTGCCGGTGCCCGGTGACGTCGGCGCGATCACCCCGCTGCCGCGGGACAGCCGGTGGCAACCCCGTCCGAAGGCGTTGCGGTACGCCGGGGTTGAGGGTGGGAGGGTGAGTGCGGTGCGGGTGTTCTACGACACCGACCAGGACATCTGCACCGACGATCTCGAGCTGGGCAAGTCCTGCCCGGACGATGCCTGGACCCTGCTCGGCGAGATCGACGATCCGGTGATCGGCCGCGAGATCCCACTGCCCGCGGGCGCGACCGCCCTCATGCTCCAGGCCGACTTCTTCGATCAGATGCTGCGGCCGACCGGCTGGGTGAAGGTCGATCTGATCACCACCACGCCGGCGCAGTCCCCAGCGGCCGGTGCGGACACCATCGCCTGGAACACGGTGGCAGCGGCCGCCCGAACCGATGACGGCGGCCAGAAGGGCCTGTCACCGAAGTCGGAGGGCAACAAGGTGGGCGTCGCGCTGGCGACCGGCCCGCTGCGGGTGCAGAAGCTGGTCGAGGGCCCGGCCGCCGAGTACGCGCCGGAGGAATTCCGGCTGACCGTGCAGTGCGTCTCGGTACCCGACGACGAACGCCTGCGCGAGGAGGTGGATCTCGGCGATCAGGCCCAGCTGACTCTGCGCGCGGGGGAGTCGGCCGAGTTGACCGACATTCCGTGGGGCTCGGAATGCACCGCTACCGAGGACCTCGCCGCGGCGGGCAATCCGTCCTTCTCGGCGACCACGGTGACGATCGTCCGCGACGACCAGACGGTGCCGGTGGTGATCGCCACCAACACCTACGTGGAGGCGTCGCTGTCGCTGACCAAAACGGTGCCGCAGGGCGGCGTGGACGCCGACGGCAACTCGACCGGCTACGGACCGTTCAGTTTCGCCGTGACCTGCACCTACCTGGGGGAACCGGTCTACGCCGACGGGTACTCCGCCGGCCATCCGATGACGGCTACCTTCTCCGCCGGGGAGACGGCGACGTTCCGCGGCCTGCCGGCCTCGTCGTCGTGTCTGGCCACCGAAACCGACACCGACGACGCGTCGTCGACCACGTCGGAGGTGGTGGCGCCGGCGTCCGAGCCGCCGATCACCGGTGACGCCACGATCGGTCCGCTGGTCCTGCACGCCGACGGCGAGCAGGGCGTGGCCAACGAGGTGATGTTCCGCAACACCTTCCCGACCGGCGCTGTGCTGGTCACCAAGCAGCTGACCGGTCCGGGCGCCGAACTGTACGGTGCGGGCCCGTTCACCGTCCGGCTGTCCTGTGTCGACGCCGAGTCGAGGCGCTCGGTCTACGACGGTGACGTCCAACTCGGCGGCGGGCAGCCCCTGGCGACGACTGTGCAGAACCTGTACGTGCCGTCGCTGTGCACGGTGACCGAGACGGCTTCGGGCGGGGCGAACGCGACCACCATCGCTCCGGATGGCGCGTTCCGGGTGACCGCCGAATCGGCGCAGCAGCCTGTGACGGTGACCGTCACCAACGAGTTCCAGCTGGGGGCTTTGCAGGTCACCAAACGGATCGTCGGCTCGGCGCCGCAGGACGCGGCCTTCGGATTCCAGCTCAGCTGTACCCGCGAGGTGGACGGCGCCACGGTGCCGGTGACGCTGCCCGGCGGCGGAGCCTTCACGCTCTCGCAGGCCAGCGGGCTCAGCCGGTCGTTCGGGGACCTGCCGACCGGTGCGACGTGTGAACTGACCGAGACCGCCGACGGGGGAGCGGACGCGACCCGCGTGGAGCCCGGGCAGGTGAGGGTCGGGCGCGGCTCCACGGTCGAGATCGTGGCGACCAACACCTTCGATCCGGTGCCGCCGGTCGTGCCGCCGCTGCCGCAGACGGGTACCGGGGCGCAGCTCGGGATGCTGTTCGGCGGTGCCGCGCTGATCATGCTCGGCGGACTCACGATATTGGTCGCGCGACGCCGGCGACGGGGCTGAGAAGAGGCCAGGGGGCCGAGGTGGCCGGCTGAGCCGAGGGGGCTCAGCCGGCTACCACACGCCGAGTACGTCGGTGACGAAGCCGCCCATCAGCCGGCTGCCGATGCCCTGGAACTTCTCCGGGTTGCCGGTGGTGAGGAACCGCCGGGTGGCCTCACGGGGCGCGTGGTTGAGCAGGCCGAGTTCGTTCAGTGTCGTCCAGGTCGCCTTGGCGCACTCCTCGGCGGAGGAGACCAGGGTGACGGTGTCGCCGAGCACGTAGTTGATGACGCCGGTGAGCAGCGGATAATGCGTGCAGCCCAGGATCAGGGTGTCGATGCCGGCCAGCCGCAGCGGTTCCAGGTAGTCGTGGGCGATGGCTTCCAGGTCGGGCCCGCCGGTGACCCCGGCCTCGACGAAGTCCACGAACAGCGGGCACGGCGAGGTGAACAGCTCCACGTCGGGCACCGCGGCCAGCGCATCGTCGTAGGAGCGGGAGTAGGCGGTCGCGGAGGTGCAGATGACGCCGATCCGTCCGTTCCGGCTCACCCGGACGGCGCGGCGAGCGGCCGGCAGCACGACGTCCACCACCGGGACGCTGTATCGCTCCCGAGCGTCCCGCAGCACCGCTGAGGAGGCCGAATTGCAGGCGATGACCAGGGCTTTCACGTCGTGGTCGACCAGCCGGTCGAGGCATTCCAGGGCGTACTCGCGCACCTCGGGCAGGCTTTTGGTGCCGTAGGGAGCACGGGCGGTGTCGCCGAGGTAGATGACGTCCTCGTTCGGCATCTGGTCGACCACCGACCGGGCGACGGTAAGGCCGCCGAAACCGGAGTCGAAGATACCGACGGGGCCGTCACTGCTGGTCACGATGTCCGACTGTAGTGGCGGGCGCCCGTCGACGCCGCGCGGCTCAGCCGACGCGGGCGATCCGCCCGCCGAGGGGGGACGCCTCTTCGACCACGGGCAGCCAGGCAGCACCCTCCAGCGACGTCCCCGCGGCGTCGACGATCCGGGCCTGCGGCGCCACCTCGGCCAGTGAGGACGTGAACGCCCGGTGAATCGCCGCCGACTTGAACACGCTGCCCAGGCAGGCCACCGGCGCCTGCCGGTCGAGTTCGCCGACTCGGCGCAGCGCCGTCGCCGCCGACCAGGCCAGTTCGCGTCCGGCGTCGGCCGAGATGGACGCCGCCACCTCGTCGCTGTCGGCCAGTTCGGCGACCCGGATGGCGAAGCGACCCATCACGGGCACCCGTTCGGGATCGGCGGCCAGTTGCAGGTAAGCCAGTTCCAGATCGGGGTAGAGCTCGCGCATGTGGTCGGTCAGCGCGGTGGCCGGGCCGCGTCCGTCATAGGCGCGCATCACCGCCGTCATCGCCATCCGGCCGATCCAGCTGCCCGCGCCGGCGTTGCCCATCAGGTAGCCCCAGCCGTCCACTCGGGCCACCTCTCTGGCGCCGACGCCCAGAGTGACCACCCCGGTGCCGGCCGCGACCACCGCCCCGGGACGGTCTCCCAGGGCGCCGAGATAGCTGGTTGTCGAGTCGTGGGCCAGGTGGACGCGCCGGACGCCGAGCGGGCGCAGCGCCTCCAGCAGCGGGGTGGCGTCGTCGTCCTGGAATCCGGTGGATCCGATGGCCACCTGGTCGACCTCGGCCGCACTCGGCCCGAGTTGGGAAAGCGCGGCGATGGTGGCGGCGGCGAGTTGGGCCACCAGCGTGCCGTCATTGACGACGCCGGGCAGTTCGACCTGCCCCGACGTCCGGTCACCGGTTCGGATCATGGCGCGGACGCCGGACTGTCCGGCGTCCATGCACAGGGTCACGCCCGAGTCGCTGGCCGATGAGTTGGAGTTCATGGATCCCTTCACTTCCTTGTGCGGGTGGGTTGGCGGGAGTCGTGCCGCCGGTGGTTCGTGGTTGGTTGCTGGCGGAACCGTCGTTCCGCGGATTGGGGTGGACGGTTGGGGTCTGCCCAGGCAGGTCGATCGGCTGCGATGGGCGGCGGGGGTTGCCCGCCGCCTCACTCAGCAGACGGGAGAGGTCAGCTCTGCCGGGCCTTGGCGATGGCGGCCAGCAGGGTCTGGGTGGCGACGCTCACGTCGTCGTAGTTGCCCGACTCGCGATGGGCGCCGGACACGTAGCGTCCGACCCCGACCGCGCAGGCGCCGGCGCCGAACCAGTCGGCGACCGTGCCGGGGTTGACGGCGCCGGTCGGAGCGATCGGCAGGTGTGCCAGCGGAGCCATCACAGCCTTGAGGTAGGCCGGGCCGACTGCCTCGGCCGGGAAGAGCTTGACGATGTCGGCGCCGGCCTCGGCGGTCGCCACCATCTCGGACGGGGTGAAGGCACCGCTGGCGACGACGCACTGGTAGCGGTTGCCGACCGTGATCAGCTCGGGGTTGAAGTGCGGGCTGACGATCAGCCGAGCGCCCGCCTGGTACGCGGCGAAGGCGGAGGGGGCGTCCATCACGGTGCCGACGCCGATCAGGACGTCGGGGTGCTCCTTGGTCAGCCGGGCGACGAGGTTGAGTGCGCCGGGGACGGAGTAGGTGACTTCGAGGGCACGCATGCCGCCGGCGATGGCGGCCTTGGCGACCTGATAGGTCTCCTCCTCGTCGTTGAGGCGCAGGATCAGGAACGCGCCGGTGGAGTAAATTGATTCGAGATGAGTCTGCTTTGTGAACATATGTGAATCATAGCACAAACTGTAACAGGGTGGAACATCCAGCTGGCCGATGAAAGCAACCCGAGGAGACTGTCATGTCGAGTGCCCCGCTGATCCCCGAGCAACGACAGGCGCGCGTCCTTGCCGCTCTGCGCCGCGACGGCATCGTCAGCATCCGCAGCCTTGCCGAGGTGCTGGGCGTCTCGCACATGACCATTCGCCGGGACATCAGCCAACTCGAGAGTGACGGCCTGGTCGTCGGCGTCAAGGGTGGCGTCCGGCTGGTCGAGGCGGAGGCCGGGGGGCATGGCGCGCCGCTGGATCATTCGGCGCGGATCGGCCTTGAGTTGCCCCGCAAGCGGGCGATCGCGCGGGCCGCCGCCAGTCATGTCGAAGACGGCTCGGTCATCTACCTGGACGCCGGAACGACCACGCACAGCCTGGTCCCGCTGCTGGCCGGCATGAAGGAACTCACGGTGGTGACCAACGACTTCCTGATCGTCAACTCGCTGTGTCGCGAGCCGAGTATCACCACCATTCACACCGGGGGGAACGTCGATCCGGCCGCCGGCTGCGCGCAGGGCCTGCTCGCAGCCGAGACGGTGTCGCGGCTGAACATCGACACCTACTTCGTGTCGACCGCGGGCTGGTCGATCAACAAGGGCGTCTCGTCGCCGTCCTCGGACAAGGCGCTGCTGAAGCAGTCCGTACTGTCGGCCAGCACCCGCTCGGTGCTGCTGGCCGACAGCACCAAGTACGGGGCATCGTCGATGGTGAAGGTGTTCGGATTGGAGCGTCTCGATCTGATCATCACCGATGCCGGCCTGGCCGGCGAGACGGCGGACGACCTGCGCAAACTGGGCGTGGACCTGGAGCTCGCCGCCGTGCGATGACGGCCGACACTCCGAGTGAGTGCGAATCTGTGAGAGTTTGAACGAGTACGTGACAAATAGTGAAATCATGTACTAGGGTGTTCGTAGATGAGAGCAATGTCGACCACCTGACCCGGTGAGCCGGCGGCCCGTGAAACGGCGCTGTCATCGCCATCGGCTCGGTCGATGGTGTGCCCGGTCGGGTGCATCACAGCCGTTGGCAGTGCCTGGGGCTGTGCTCCAGAACACGACCAAGAGATTTCTCCATTTCACCCGACCTCACGAAGGAGTGGTCAATGTCCTCGCCAACTGCGGAACCGTCCGCAGCTCCCTTACCCAAGGCCATCAATACGCTGAGGTGGACCGCGGTCACCCTGCTCGTCATCGGTGGCGTCGTCAACTACCTGGATCGCTCGACGTTGAGCATCGCCAACACCACGATGGCCAAGGAGTTCTCCCTCGGGCCGGTCGAGATGGGCCTGCTGCTCTCGGCGTTCTCGTGGCCCTACGCGATCGCGAACCTGCCCGCCGGCTATCTGGTGGACAAGTTCGGCCCGAAGAAGATGTTCGCCTGGGCGGCCGTGGGCTGGTCGATCGCCGGTGGCCTGATGGCCCTGGCAAGCTCGTTCGGCGTGATGTACGCCCTGCGGGTGCTGCTCGGCATCGCCGAGTCGCCGTTCTTCACCGCCGGCCTCAAGGTCAACCAGCGCTGGTTCCACGAGAAGGACCGGGCCATGCCGGTCGCGGTGGTCAACACCGGCTCGCAGATCGCCAACGCCATCGCGCCGCCGCTGCTGGTCGCGCTGATGCTGGTCATCGGCTGGCGCGGCATGTTCATCATCATCGCGGCGCTGGGCTTCGTCGTCGTTGCGTTCTGGCTGCGCTTCTACCGGGACCCGAACGTGCAAGAGATGGTCGCCATCCACGGCAACGCCGAGGGCACGTCGACCACCAAGAAGGCGGAGGCGCAAGCGAGCTGGGGTGAGTTGTTCAAGCGCTCGAACACCTGGTTCATGATCCTCGGCGCCTTCGGCATCTTCTACACCATCTGGGTCTACCTGACCTGGCTGCCGGGCTACCTGCAGCAGCAGCTCGGTTTCACGCTGAGCCAGATGGGCTGGGTCGCCATGGTGCCGTATATGGCCGGTATCGCCGGTGTGTTGTTCGGTGGCTGGTTGTCGAACAAGTTCGTCAAGGGCGGCATGAACACCGTGCTGGCGCGGAAGATCCCGATCGCCGGTGGCGCCATCCTGGCCGCCGCGGCCGTGATTCCCGCCGCCTTCGTCACCAATGTGCCGCTGGTCATCTTCCTGCTGTCGGTCGGGTACTTCGGTGCTCAGGTACCGATCGGCTGCCTGTGGACCCTGGCCGCGGACGTCGCCCCGTCCAACCAGGTCGCCTCGCTCGGCGCGATCCAGAACTTCGGTGGCTTCATCGGTGCCGCGGTCGCCCCGATCATCACCGGTGCCGTGCTGGCCGCGACCGGCTCGTTCACCGGCGTGTTCGTGATCGGTGGCATCCTGCTGGTCGTCGGCGCCCTGTCCTACGGGTTGTTCGTCAAGGACCGCTCGCAGGCCGCCTGACCCGGTGACGGGCCCGCGACCACCTCGACGTGATCGCGGGCCCGTCCCCGTCGTCATCCGGGCTTGCCTCCGGTCATCCGGGCTTG
>NZ_JAPUED010000053.1:12125-22979 GCF_027492755.1 Micropruina sp.
CGGGCTTGCCCCGGGATCTCGTACACGCACCTCTGAGAAGGAGACACTGATGTCAGACCTACTCTTCGTCGTCGGCCCCGCCGGCAGCGGAAAATCCACCGCGAGCAAGCTCATCGCGAAACGACTCGGCGCGGCCTACCTGGACAAGGACACCGTCGCGACCGGTTTCACCGAGGCGATCCTCACCCTGGCCGGCAGCGACCCGCACGAGCGGGACAACAACCAGTACTACCAAGACCATGTGATGGATCTGGAGTACGAGACGATCCTGCGGGTCGCCACCGACAACCTCACCCTGGGTAATTCGGTTGTCCTGGACGCCCCGTTCGGCCGCTACCTGCGCCGCGACGCCTTCCTCACCGACGCCGCCGAGCGCCTCGGCTGGGGCGACGACATCCGTCCCGTGGTGGTGCACGTCCGAGTGGACGGCGAGGCGATCCGGAACCGCCTGATCGGACGCGGCCTGGAGCGGGATGCCTGGAAGATCGCCCACTGGGACGAGTTCTGGGCCAAGGCCGGCCAGGTCGACTGCACCTGGCAGGGCGCCGAGCACGTCACCCTCGACAACACCGGGAACGCTCCCGATGTCGAGGGGCTGGCGAGCCGGCTTGCCTCCGAGCACACCGCGCGTTCCTGACAGCGTCACTGCTGTTCACGGCGTCCGACTCTAGTGGGCGGATACTGCGCCTCGTGCCAGGCTGGCTGTCATGACCAGCGAGCATCGCTACCGACTGACAACCACCTGGACCGGCAACCTCGGTGCGGGGACGACCGGGTACCGCGACTACGACCGTGCAGTCACCGTCGAGGTGGACGGCAAGCCGGTGCTGCTGGGCTCGGCGGACCGGCCGTTCCGCGGTGACCCGACGCGCTGGAATCCGGAGGATCTGCTGCTGGCGGCGTTGTCGCAATGCCATCTGCTGTCCTACCTGCACGCCTGCGTCACCAGGGGAGTGGTGGTCACCGATTATGTCGACGAGGCGTCCGCGGTGATGGAGGTCCAGGGCAACGGCGGCGCCTTCCGCGAGGCCGTGCTGCACCCTCGAGTCACGGTGCGGGACGCATCCATGGTGGAGGAGGCGATCGCCGCCCACCATGACGCGCACGAGTGGTGCTTCATCGCCAACTCGGTGAACTTCGAGGTCCGCGTCGAACCGGCCCTGACCACCGCCGGTTGAGCTGGTCGGAACCAGGATCTCGGCAAGCTCGATCAGGGGGGTGGGTGATGCCGCTCAGCCCGGCAGCTCCATCAGGACCGCCGTCCACCCCGTCCCTGCCGGCGCCGCATGCAGAATCGTCGGGTGCAGGTCGGCCAGGGCGGCCGGCACACCCCGGGCCGCCTCGGCAGCCGTCACGGTGCCCTTGTAGATCCACAGCAGATACTGCTCACCCGCCAGTGACGTCCGGACGGCCTCGGCTGACGGCACGGTGCTGTACACGATGTGCGCCGATGGGTCGATCCGGCTCAGCGGATTGTTCGCCATCACCGCAGGATCGGCGGCACCGATCATGCCGTTCGCGTTGCCCTTGGTGATCACCACCGGGATGCCGGGATGCTCGGCTCGGGTATCTGAGATCGCGGCGAACACGCCGGACAGATTCTCCGAATGCCCGTTCGCCGAGCGGACGAAGCGCTGCGCCGGCAACACCGTGGCGACCTGGACGGCGAGCAGTGCCAGGGCGGTGACGCCCGCGGCGACCCGCGCACCCCCCGACCAGGAAGACGCATCGGCAGCGCGCGCCCGCCACACCAGCCGCACGAACAGACCCGCGACAGCGACGATGCCGAGCGCAGCCAGAGCGGCCAGCGGCGGTAGGAAGGCGACCCAGTACCGCAGCCGGAACAGATTGGTCCGCACCGTGCCGACCGCCAACGCGAGAGCCAGCGGCACCGCCAGCCAGATCAACAGGCTGACCGGCAACTCCCGGCGTCCGCCGGGGCGGCTGAACAGGCCCACCAGCGCCAGGATCAGGACGATCGCCGAAACCGGCAGCGCGTAGGTCAGCGAGATCGCGCGGAGCAGTTGTTCGGTGATCGTCGCCGGTGTCACCAACCGATGCGCGGCCAGGCCGGCAGCCCCGGTCCCGTGGGCTGCCGACATCACCAGCTGTCCGCCGGCCAGCACGGCCGCGGCCACCAGCGTCAGCACGATCGAGGCGGCTCGTCGCAGACGCCACCGCAACTCGCCCGGCGCCACCAGCCAGGCGAGCAGCTGCGCCGGCCACTGGAACACCCCGAAGGTGTGGATCGCTCCCACTGCCACCAGGCTCAACAGATGACCTGTGGCCGCGCCGACGCCACCGGTCGGCCCTGAGGCGGGGACCAGGCTGCGGAAGCCGAGCGCGACCCGTCCCGGACGCAGCCGCCGGTCGCTCGCCAGCCAGCTGACGGTCGCGGCCAGGGCGAGCAGGGCGTACGGCCGGGCCTCCTGGGCGTACCGGACGAAGCCCGGCAGGCTGAGCAACACCAGTCCGGCCAGCACCCCGGCGAACCGGCCGGCGTTGCGTGCCACCAGTGCGTACAGCACGACGACGGTGGCCGCCCCGGCCGCCGCCGACAGCAGCCGCACCGCGACCAGCGTCGACAGTGCCGGCCAGAACGACCACAGCGCCGCCGTCCACGCCTTGGCCAGGTAGTAGTAGGGCACCATCGGGGCGTCCGGACCCTGCCACAGCACCGCCAGGTCCCCCCAGCTGCGCTGCAGCGCCAGGTAGGTGGCACCCTCATCGCTCCACGGCCACGGGGTGGCGATACCCCAGGTGGTGACGACAGCGGCAACCACGCCCAGCCCCAGAGCGATCCAGCGCCCGGCTGTCGCCCGGTCCAGCCACGGTGCCGCCGACGCCCGGGGCTCGCTCCGGACCGGTGCCGCCGGCCGCGCCGCGACCAGGCGTGCCATCGGCCCAACGGGGGTCAGGGTGTCGGAGCTGCTATCGACGGTCACACTCCCAGTCTCGACAGCCGGCTCACAGAACCCAGCCCGCTTCATCTGGCTTTCATCTGCCGCGACTACCCTCGACGCGAACAGGAGGAATCGACATTCGCGTCTTGATCGTCGAGGACGAACGCAGGATCGCCGCCTACGTGAAACGGGGCCTCGAAGAACACGGGTATGCGGTCGACGCCGTCCACAGCGGGCAGGACGCGCTCTACTGGGCCGGTTCGACCCCTTACGACATGATCCTGCTCGACATCCTGTTGCCGGCTCCCAACGGCCTGGCGGTGTGCCGCGAGTTGCGGCGCCAGGGTTCCCGGGTGCCGATCCTGATGCTCACCGCCCGCGGTGCGGTCGACGAGCGGGTCGCGGGTCTGGACGCCGGCGCCGACGACTACCTGGCCAAACCCTTCTCGCTGAAGGAGTTGCTGGCCAGGATGCGCGCCCTCACCCGTCGCTCGGACGGCGGCGACGGCTCACCGCTGCTGACGCTCGCAGATCTGACCATGGACACCACCACTCGCCGGGTCACCCGCGCCGGCGATGAGATCACCCTGACCTCGAAGGAGTACGCCGTTCTGGAGTGCTTCCTGCGCGAACCGGAGCGGGTGCTCACCCGCGAGGCGATCGCCGAACACGTCTGGAGCTACGACGTGCACCACGAGTCGAACGTGGTCGACGTCTACATTCGCAATCTGCGCCGCAAGGTCGACGACGGACGTGAGCGGAAGCTGCTGCAGACGGTGCGTGGCGCGGGCTACCGGCTGACCGAGCGGGGAGTGGGCAGGTGACGCTGCGTGCCCGGTTCGCGTTGTGGATCTGCCTGATGATGCTGGCCACCCTCGGTGCCTTCGGCGCGTTCGTCTACTTCTCGGTCTCGCACTGGCTGTCGTCCAGCCTGGACGACTCACTGCGGCTCGGCGCCACCCAGCTGATCGCCACCGCCGACGTCGACGACGGCAAGTTGCAGGTCGACGACGATCCGGTGATCTTGGATGCCGGGTTGACCGACGAACTGCGCTCGCGAGGGCTGAGCATCCAGATCTTCGGCCCCTCCGGTGCCGTGCTGCAGTCCCTCGGGCCTTACGCCAGCCTGGCTGTGGAGCCCGCGGTTCTGCGCGAGGCGCTGGCCGGCCGTTCCAGCCTGCACACCCGGCCTGATCCGGAGGGCACCGGCTCGGTGCGGGTGCTGACCCAGCCGATGCTGATCGACGGCAAGGTGGGGGCCGTCATCCAGATCGCCGAGAGCCTGCGCAGCATCGACGCACTGCGGGAGCGCCTGCTGCTCAGTTTGCTGCTCGGCTCGCCGATGATCGTCGCGGCGGCCGGCGTCGGTGGCTACTACCTGGCCGGACGGGCGCTGCGGCCGATCGACCACATCGTCGCCACCGCACGCCGGATCTCGGCGCACGACCTGACCGAACGGCTCGGCCTGCCGCCCTCGCGCGATGAGGTGGGACGGCTGGCGGGCACCTTCGACGAGATGCTCGGCCGCCTCGACGAGGCCTTCCAGCGGGAACGCCGGTTCAGCAACGACGCCGCGCACGAACTGCGTACCCCGCTGGCCGCGATGCAGTCGATTCTCAGCGTGATCGCCGAGCAGCGCCGGACTCCGGCCGAGTACGAGGCGGCGCTGGCCGACCTGTCCGAGGAGACCGACAAGCTGCGCGCGCTCACCGACGACCTGCTGCGGCTGGCCCGCGCCGAGGCGTCCGAGCCGTTGTGGGAGCCGGTCGACCTGGCCGAGCTGGTCCCGGAGGTGGTGGACAGCCTGCGGCCGCTCACCGACGCCGACCGGGTGCGGCTGACCTGTCTCACCGAGGGGGATGCCAGCGTGGTCGGCGACACCGACGCGCTGATCCGGCTGCTGGTGAACCTGCTCGACAACGCCATCAAACACACCCCGGCCGGCAGCATCGCGGTCACTGTGCGGGGACTGCCCGACGAAGTGAGGATCGCTGTCACCGATACCGGCGACGGCATCGCCGCCGAACACCTGCCCCATGTGTTCGACCGCTTCTACCGGGCCGAAGAATCCCGCACCACCGCGGGCACCGGCCTCGGCCTGGCCATCTGTCGCGAGATCGTCCACACCCACGGCGGCGACATCGAGGTGACCAGCGAACCCGGTGCCGGCTCGACGTTCACCGTCCGGCTCAGCCGCGATCCGCGGTCGTAGCAGTTTTGTGCCTGCCCCGGTCGAGGACCCCCAGCCCAACGGTCTCACCAGAGCGTGCGGGGTGGGCGTCAGGTTTTGACACCACGCGGTGCGAGGTCGTGGGATGGCTCCATGACTTACACCCGCACCGACGGACGCGCGGCCGACCAGCTGCGTCCGGTCACCATCACCCGCAACTGGCTCGATCACGCCGAAGGGTCGGTGCTGGTCGAGTTCGGCCGGACGCGGGTGCTGGTGGCGGCGTCCGTCACCCAGGGCGTGCCGCGCTGGCGCAAGGGCTCCGGCCTGGGCTGGGTGACCAGTGAGTACGCGATGCTGCCCCGGGCCACCAACACCCGCAGCGACCGCGAATCGGTGAAGGGCCGGATCGGCGGCCGCACCCACGAGATCTCCCGGCTGATCGGACGCTCGCTGCGGGCCGTGATCGACTACAAGGCGCTCGGCGAGAACACCATCGTGCTCGACTGCGACGTGCTGCAGGCCGACGGCGGCACCCGCACCGCCGCGATCACCGGCGCCTACGTGGCGCTCGCCGACGCCGTTGAGTGGCTGCGGGAACGGAACGCGCTGGCCGGCGAGCCGCTGACCGGATCGGTGGCCGCGGTGTCGGTGGGCGTGGTCGAGGACGCCGCGCTGCTCGACCTGGCCTACGTCGAGGACTCGGCCGCCGAGGTCGACCTGAACGTGGTGACCACCGGCGACGGCCGGTTCATCGAGGTGCAGGGCACCGCCGAGGGCATGCCCTTCGACCGCGCCATGCTGGACACCCTGCTCGACCTGGGGGTCGCCGGCACCGCGGAGCTCACCCGGCTGCAGCAGGCGGCACTGACCGCATGAAGATCGTTCTGGCTACGCACAACGCCAAGAAGCTCAGCGAACTGCGCCGCGTGGTCGCCGAACAGGGCCTCGCACTCGAGGTGCTCGGCCTGGACGACGTGGCGAGCTACCCCGAACCGGCCGAGACCGAGCGCACCTTCGAGGGCAACGCGCTGCTCAAGGCCCGGGCCTGCGTGGCCGCCACCGGTTTGCCGGCGCTGGCCGACGACTCCGGTATCGCGGTCGACCTGCTCAACGGCATGCCCGGCGTCCGGTCGGCCCGCTGGGCCGGCAAGGGTGCCACCGATCAGGCCAACCTCGACCTGCTGATCGCCCAACTGGCCGACACCGACCCGGCGGAACGCACCGCCCGGTTCGTCTGCGCTGTGGCTTTCGTGGACGCCGCCGGCACCGAGCATGTCGTCCGGGCCGCGATGGAGGGCACCCTGGTGTCGCAGCCCCGCGGCGGCAACGGCTTCGGTTACGATCCGATCTTCGTAGCCGAGGGACACACCCGCACCAACGCGGAGCTGTCGCCGGCCGAGAAGGACGCGATCAGCCATCGCGGCCAGGCCGTCCGAGCCATGTTGCAGTGGTTGGTCGGCGAGGGGCTGGTCGACGAGGGACGGGTCGGCGCAGGGCCGGCCGAGCGGGAAGAGGGTTAGCGGTGCAGCAGTATCTGGATCTGCTTCGGCTGGTGCGCGACACCGGAGTGACCAAGGGCGACCGCACCGGCACCGGAACCCGCAGCATCTTCGGCCACCAGCTGCGCTTCGATCTGCGCGAGGGTTTCCCGCTGCTGACCACCAAACGGGTGCATACCCGCTCGGTGTTCGGTGAGCTGTTGTGGTTCCTGCGCGGCGACACCAACCTGGCCTGGCTGCATGCCAACGGCATCACCATCTGGGACGAATGGGCCGACGCCAACGGTGACCTGGGTCCGGTCTACGGCCACCAGTGGCGCTCCTGGCCCACCCCGGACGGCCGGCACATCGACCAGCTCGCCCAGGTGATCGAGGCGATCAAGACCAACCCGGATTCTCGCCGGCACATCGTCTCGGCCTGGAACGTCGCCGACATCGACACCATGGCGCTGCCGCCGTGCCACGCACTGTTCCAGTTCTACGTCGCCGACGGACGACTCTCCTGCCAGCTCTACCAGCGCTCGGCGGACCTCTTCCTCGGGGTGCCGTTCAACATCGCCTCGTACGCGCTGCTCACCCACATGGTCGCGCAGGTGACCGGGCTCGAGGTCGGCGACTTCGTGCATACCTTCGGCGACGCCCACCTCTATCTGAACCATCTGGAACAGGCCGATCTGCAGTTGAGTCGCGAACCGCGTCCGTTGCCGACCTTGCGGCTCAACCCTGAGGTGACCGCGATCGACGCATTCACCCTGGACGACATCGAGGTGCTCGACTACCACCCGCATCCGGGCATCAAGGCTCCGATCGCGGTCTAGGAAAGCACGATGGCGCGGCGACGGTTCCTGCTGGGTCGGAGGAAGTCCGGTCTGGACCGGCTCACCGTGCACGAGTTCCAGTACGGCGACGCCCGCGTCCGGGTCTACGAGGAATGGACGATGCGGCCCGAGTTGGCCGAGTCGCCCGACGTCCCGACCTTCGTATTGGTGCACGGGCTTGGGGTTTCGTCGCGGTTCTTCCTGCCGCTGGCGCACCAGTTGTCGCCCTACGGGCGGGTGCTGCTGTTCGACCTCCCCGGCTTCCACGATCTGCCGAAACCACGGCACCGGATGTCGATCGTCGACTTCGCCGACGTGGTGAAGCGGGCACTGGACGACCTCGATGTCGACGATCCGCTGCTGGTCGGACATTCCATGGGCGCCCAGGTGGTGGCCGAGGTTCTGGCTCAGTACCCGTCCTACAGCAGCGCCTCGATGCTGGTCGGTCCTGTGGTGGTGAGCGCCGAGCGGACGCTGCCGCAGGTGATCCGTCGCTTCCTGCAGGCGTCGATCTACGAACCGCCCGGCAACACGATCACCGCCACCGCCGCCTATGCCCGGGCCGGCCTGCGCTGGATCCTAGACACCGTGCCGAAGGTGATCTCGTACCCGATCGACAAGCGGCTGCCGCTGGCGAAGGCGAGGCTGCTGCTGGCCAGCGGTGAGCATGACCTGATCAGCCCACCGGCCTGGCGTGAGCTGTTGGCGTCCGCGGTGCCGGGCAGCCGGGTTGTCACCATTCCGGGTGCCGCGCACGGCGTCGTCCACGACAGCTATCGGGAGCTGGCCGACGAACTGCTCGACCTCGCCGGCGTCGGCACCGCATGATCCGGCGCCGGTTCGGCGGTCTGTTGGACTGGGCCTACGGGGTGGGTTGGTGGCTGCGGGCGTTCAGCCGCTCCGGCAGCCCGGACGCCTTCCGTGAGCCCGGCCCCGATCCGGACCACCACACCCCGATCGTGCTGCTGCCGGGTATCTGGGAGCGTTGGCCCTACCTGGTGCCGCTGGCCCGGTCGCTGAACGCCGCGGGCCATCCGGTGCATCTGATCGCGGCGCTGGGCGCCAACGGTTCACCGCTGCCGGCCGCGGAGCGGATCGTCGCCGGTTACCTGGAAGCCCACCAGTTGTCGAAGGTGATCCTGGTCGCCCACTCCAAGGGCGGTCTGATCGGCAAGCTGGCCATGCTGGACCCGTCCTGCGCCGACCGGATCCTCGGCATGGTGGCGCTCAGTACACCGTTCGGCGGCTCGTCGCTGTCCTGGCCGATCTTCGGCCGGACCCCGCTGGGGGTGTTCGCACCACGCGGCGCGGCGATCACCGAACTGTCGGCCCAGCTGGAGGTGAACGCCCGGATCATCTCGCTGCAACCCACCCACGACCAGGTGATTCCCGAGGGCAGCCGGCTCGAGGGAGCCCGCAATGTGAGCCTGGAGGCGGCCGGTCATTTCCGTCCGCTCCGGGACGCCGAGGTGCATCGGGTGATCCACGAACTGGTGCACGAACTGGCTCGATAAGCTCAGCGGGTGCGGATCATCGGTATCGCGATCGTGAGCTCCAACGGCGTGATCGGGGACGGCGAGCGCCAGCCCTTCGAGATCGCTGAGGACTGGGCGCGCTACAAGCGGGTCACCCTCGGCCACCCGATGATCATGGGCCGCGCCACCCACGACGCGATCGGACGCTGGCTCCCCGGACGCACCACGATTGTGGTGACCAGTGATCCGGCACGGATCGAGTTGCCGAGCGACGGACGCGCGGTCGGCTACGCAGTCGCCTCGCTGGACGAGGCCCTGGAGCTTGCCCGGTCGCTCGACGACGAGATCTATGTCGCCGGCGGAGGCACCATCTACCGTCAGGCCTGGCCGTCGCTCACCGACCTCGATCTGACCGAGGTGGACGCCGAAGCCGAGGGCACGGTGCTCTTCCCGGAGGTCGACCCCGGCCAGTGGCACCAGGTCGCCCGCGAACCGCGGGACGGCTTCGCCTTCGTCCAATACCGGCGGCGGGACGCCGACGGACTCTGATGCGTCCGCACGCCTCCGTCCTGCATCTTGATCTGGACGCCTTCTTCGCCGCCGTCGAGCAGCGGGACAAGCCGTCGCTGCGCGGCAAGCCGGTGATCGTCGGCGGCATCGGCCAGCGCGGGGTGGTCGCGACGGCCTCGTACGAGGCCCGGGTGTTCGGTGTGCATTCGGCCATGCCCACCCACGAGGCCAGGCGCCGCTGCCCGCATGCGGCGTTCCTGTTCGGACGGTTCGGGGCCTACCGGCAGGCGTCCCGAATCGTGATGGGGTTGCTGCGAGAACTGTCGCCGCTGGTCGAGCCGCTCAGCCTGGACGAGGCGTTCGTCGATCTCGCGGTGGGGGACCGCTCGCTGGAGCCGGAGGCAGTGCTGGACGAGGTCGCGCAGCTGCGGGCTCGGCTCACCGACGAGACCGGCGGGCTGACCGCGTCCGTCGGCGTCGGATCGTCGAAGTTCATCGCCAAGGTCGCCAGCGAACTGGCCAAGCCGGACGGCGTCCGGCTGATCGCTCCGGGAACCGAGGTGGAGACCATCGCGCCGTTGCCGGCCCGAGCGATCCCCGGGGTGGGCCCGGTCACCATGGAGAAGCTGGCCCGGCTCGGGGTCAGCACCGTCGCCGACCTGCAACGACTGTCGCAGCGCGAGCTGACCCGCGAACTGGGCCGGGCCCAGGGGGAATGGATCGGCGCGCTCGCCTTCGCCCGCGACGACCGCCCGGTGGAGCCCGACCGGGAGACCAAGTCCATCTCGGTGGAGGACACCTTCGAAACCGACGTCACCGACCGCGCCCGGCTGGATGCCATCGCCACCCGCGACGCCGGCACCGTCGCCCGACGCTTGTCGGCGGCACACCTGTTCGCCCGCACCATCACCATCAAGGCCCGCTACCCGGACTTCACCACGCTGTCCCGCTCGCGCACCCTGGAAGGAGCCACCGACGACCCCGAGGTGATCGCGACCATCGCCCGCGCACTCCTGGACGGCGTGGACGTCCCGCGCGGCCTCCGCCTGTTCGGCGTCGGCGTCGCCGGCCTCACCGAGGTCGCCCAGGAAGCCCTCTTCGAGACGTCCGGCCCGTCGGTCGAGCTTGTCGAGACCACAACCGACGAACAAATTGGTTTCGACAAGCTCAACCAGCGATCGGTGCCACCCGCCTACCGTGCCGGCGCTGACGTCGTCCACGACGATCACGGCCCCGGCTGGGTCTGGGGCACCGGCCTCGGCCGGGTCACCGTCCGCTTCGAGACGGCTCAGACCGGGCCCGGCCCGGTCCGTACCTTCGCCGTCGACGACCCCGCACTGCACCCGGTCGCCGACTGAGCGCCCCCACCTGGGGCCCTACACTGAGCCCTGCCGCCGGAGTGGTGAAATTGGCAGACACGCAGGATTTAGGTTCCTGTGCCTTCGGGCGTGAGGGTTCAAGTCCCTTCTCCGGCAC
>NZ_JAPUED010000054.1 GCF_027492755.1 Micropruina sp.
TCCCGCGGGTCACCCCGGGTGGGCGTTACCCACCACCCTGCCCTGTGGAGTCCGGACTTTCCTCAGCTTTCGCCGCGATCACCCGGCCGACTCGTCCGGCCTCATGGTAGTGCCACGGCCCGCGACGGTGATACCGCGAGCGGGCCCGGGGTTGCATGAGGCGATCCTCATCAAGGCGTCACTCGGGTCTCATCGCCGATTGATGGAGTACTGACCAGCAGGCGGGCACCAGGCCCGTTCCCCCGATCAGAGGAGACGTCATGTCCGACTCCACCTTCATTCAGCGCATCGCCCGCTGGGCCGTCCTGCCCGCCGCGATCGGCCTGGGCTTCGGTCTCAGCGCCTTCAGCGCACCCGCCGCCGAGGCCGCGACCCACTACTGCAACGGCTACAAGGCGACCATCGTCGGAACCAACGGCGCCGACGACATCGAGGGCACCAGCGGCCGCGACGTCATCGTCGGACTGGGCGGCAATGACGAGATCGACGGCAACGGCGGCGACGACATCATCTGCGCCGGCTCGGGCCACGACGAGGTCGACGGCGGCTCGGGCAACGACTACATCCACGGCGGATCGGGTCATGACTCGATCGAGGGCGGCAGCGGCAACGACCGGATCTACGGCTCGAGCGGCAACGACCACGTCGAGGGCGAGAGCGGCAAGGACAAGGTCTACGGCAACTCCGGCCATGACCTGGTCGAGGGCGGCACCGGCAAGGACAAGGTGAGCGGCGGCTCCGGCAACGACACCGTCAAGCAGCGCTACGCCAGCGACCGCGAAGAGGACCGCTGGGAAGACCGGTACGGCTACGACGACTGAGCGACTCCCCCGAATCGACACCACATCCCGGTCGCCTCATGGCGGCCGGGATGTCGTGCGCTGGGACCCGAGCGCTACTCGGCCCACCCGGAACTCGCCGGACGACTCGTGCCTGCGAACCGACCACAACCGTCCCGGCGGGCACCTCGCGGGTCACCACCGAGGCCGCCGCGACCACCGCACCGCCACCGATCGCGACACCGGGCAGGCGCCGGGCGGCATCGGCCGCGCCTCAGGTGCATTGGCCGGGCCGGCTCAGCGGCCAGGTGGAAATGTTGCCCGCGGGATCCGGCCGCTCCGAAGCGTCCAGTGCTCACCCTGCTCGAGTCGGGACGCCACCGCTCGCTCGAGACGGGTCGTCCGGGGTAGTCGTCGCAGGTCGTAGGACGCCCGCCGAGCGAAGGTGAAGTAGACGGCGTCGTCGTCTCCGTGTTCGATCTGGTCGTCCAGTGTCCAGCGCTGCTGGAACGCCGCAATGTTCGATCCGGGCAGCGCCGCGGCGAGTTCGGGCGCCAGCAGCCAGCTACGGCACCAGAAGTGTGTCGCCGGCAGATCCGGAAAGTGCTTCGCATAGAAGCGGCGGGCCCGCGCGAAGGAATCGTCCACGGCTTCCGGGCTCAGCGCGCCGGACCGTGGTGCGCCGTCCGAGCCGCGACGCGGTATGTGGGTCGACAGCACCCACTCGCCCCCGGGAAGCGGCTGCGCATTGAACTGCAGCCGTCCCAGCCAGGCGAATCCGCCCGCCCAGACCGTGCGAAGCCAGCCCTGGTTGTGCAGCCCGAACCGTCCGTAGGCAAGCCGGTGCACCCGGACCTGCTGGCCGAGGTCCGACAGATTGCGCCACGCCTGTGCCTCGGGGACTCCGCGGCCGAGCTGGTGGGCGACGACGTCGGGAGCGGTGGCGAGCAGTGCCAGCATCGGGATCGCTCCGGCATCGGGCGCGTCCGGAAGCCCCGCCCATGGATCCGGCCCGTCCACCGCGAACCGGCCGATTCCGGCCCGCAGCAGTTCAGCACGGCCGGCCAGTTCGGCCGACAGCTCGGGGTCGGTCAGGACGTTCACCGCCATCCGCTCGACGCCGGGCAGATCCTGCTCACTGAACCCCAGCCGACCCGCGTCGGCCACCACGCGCCGGAGATCAATGTCCACTCGACCACCCTAGAGACGCTTCTCCGCACCCCGGGCCAGAAGGCCGACGAGCGCGAATGGCGCATCCAGCCTTTCCCCAAGGGCAGCGGCGTGAAGCACGGACGTCGGGGACAGTCGGCATGAGTCTGATATCGACCCCAGAGTGACAGCGGCACCGACCCGGAACGGTAGACCGTCCGCCGAAAGGGTGTCGGCACTCCACCACTCTGGGGTCGATATCAGACTGCGGCGCCAGTACGGGCCAGGCTTTGGGCGGCTTC
Organism: Micropruina sp.; assembly: GCF_027492755.1. Taxonomy (GTDB): domain Bacteria; phylum Actinomycetota; class Actinomycetes; order Propionibacteriales; family Propionibacteriaceae; genus Micropruina. The sequence goes on from NZ_JAPUED010000054.1 coordinate 2,231, forward strand.
CCAGGCAGGGCTCGACCCACTGATCACTGCGCGTCAGGCTGGTGAAGCAGTTGGCTGACCGAGAAGGCGGCACCGGGACGACAGACGTAGCCGGGGGTCTCGACAGGCTCGACCGACGACGAGCTCGACCGACGACGAAGCGCGCATCATTCGGCGAAAGCGCGGAACTCGACCCGGCCGTTGACCAGGTCGGCGGCCACCAGCGTGGCGGTGATCTCGGCGCCCAGCCGCAGCCGGCGTCCGCCCTTGACCCGAGCCTCCACGGCCGGGTCGCGCAGTTGCAGTCGTCCAGCCGTCCGCTCCGGATCGACGTCGATCAGCAGGCCGGTGAACTCGTGCCCGATGCCGGGCGCCAGGACCATCGCCTCGACCAGGTCGATGATGCCCCGCTCGTAGCGACCGGCCCGGCGCGACGACGCCTCCATCTCGGACGGCAGCTCCTCCAGTGCCACCAGCACCCAGTCGGGAATCGGCTGGCCGGAACAGACCGCGACGCACACCTCACCGGCATAGCGGTCGACCAGCCGTCGCAGCGGCGCCGTCACATGCGCGTAGGGGGCGGCGATCGCGGCGTGATCCACGCCGTGCAGGGGCGCCCCGTCGGTGAACGCGTCGTAGCCAGCCCCACGGAACAACGTCGTGCACGCGTTCAGCATCGCTGCCTCGCGAGGGACGGCGGCGTCCAGGCTGCGGACGAACTCCGGGTAGCTCACCCGCTGCTTCCACGAGATGCCGAGGCCCTGCGCGGTGCGGCGCAGCCGGTCGATGGCATGGTCCTCGGCGGGCGGCAGGGTGCGCAGAATGCCGACGCCGGCGTCCAGCATGATCCGCGCCGCAACCATGCCGGTGAGCAGCGAGATCTGTGCATTCCAGCCCTCGCAGGGCAGGTTGGTCCGGTACTCCAGCGTCCAGGTGCCGTCCTCGGCGACATGCACCTCCTGCTCGGGCACGCCGAGACTGACGCCGCCGCGCGCTGCCTCCGCGGCTTCACGCAGCCGGCCGACCTCGGCAAGCAGCACCAGCACATCCTCGGCCGTTGTGTCGTCCAGCAGTCGCTGCACCTCCTCGTAGGAGTACCTGCGGCGGCTTCGCACCCGGGCCCGACCGACCGTGGACGCCGTCGGCTCACCGGACGCGTCCAATCGGATCTCCCAGACCAGCGCCGGGCGCACCACGTCGGGCAGCAGGCTGGCCGCTCCCTCGCTGAGCACCGGCGGGTGCAGCGGCGTCCGCCGAGTCGGCGCGTAGAGGGTCTCCACCCGTTGATGGCATTCGACGTCGATCGGCCCGCCCGGCGTGACGAACGCGGCCACATCGGCGATCGCGTAGCGAACCAGGTAGCCGCCGCCGTCGCGTCCGATGTGCAGCGCCTGGTCGAGGTCCATCGACCCCTCCGGATCGATGGTCACGAACGGCACCTCGGTCAGGTCGCGCTCGGGCAGCCGGACGCCGGCGGCGGCCCGCTCGGCCTCGGCCCGCACCTGCTCATCGAACTCGTCGGGGACGCCCAGCGACTCCCGCAGTTGGGCCAGGCCCTCGCGCAAGGGGGCGGGTACCTGATCGAGGAAAGCAATCTCGCGGCCGGGCATCAGTGACCTCCGTTCGTCGTGGTCACCCTAACCGCGCGACGAAAGCCCTGCGGGCATCGGGCGGGCCACCGCCGCCCCGTCCTCCCGGCTGTGAGTCGAACGCCGGGATGTCCCCACGCTGAAGTAGGAGATCCCGGGGCAAGCCCGGGATGACGGAGGCCGCCGACGACGACGGCCATTGGGATGACACCGGACGACCCGGGCCACAGAAGACAGGAACTCAGGAGGCCGAGTTACCCGAGCCGGAGAGGGTGCCGGGGGTTTTCAGCACGCTGACCGAGTTCCGGATCGCGTTCGTGATCGCGGTGATCGGGGCACCGGGGCGGTCCAGCACGGCCGCCCAGACCGGCACCAGCTCGTCCTCGTAGATGTGGCCGTGGCCGGCGGGGGTGTCCAGGCTGGTCAGCATGTCGGTGGAGATCTGGAACCAGGTCACCAGCGGCCACCAGCGCAGCGACGGATTGACGTCGCTGCCGGCCCGCTCGCGCATCCAGTCCGGCTCTCGCCAGGCGAGTCCGCCGGTGAACCGGCACATCGGGTCGGACGCGTGCTGCAGATACACCACCCGTGGCTTCTCCCACTTCCCCAGCACCCGGCCGTAGGCGTCCGCGACCAGTTCGGTGGGCTGGGTGACGAACCGGATGTTCCGGCCGTTGTCGATCACCGGGGTGATCTCGGGCGATCCGCGCATCCGCGACTGGGTGAGGTCGCGGGCGATCTCGGTGAACCCCGGGGTGCCGATCCAGACCGCCCCGTCCACCTTGCGCAGCATGTCCTCGGCCGACACGAACGCCCCATGGCCACCGAAGGAGCCCAGCGACTCGCCGCTGGCGTACACCTTCGGACGCTGGTCGGCGGGCAGATCGTGGATCGCCTCTTCGAGCGCCGCGAACAGCGCCCGCGCACAGGCCTGCGGGGTTTCCGCGTCGGCCAGGTAGACGAAGGCGCTGGCCAGCTTCGAGTACTGCACCGACACGGTCGCGCAGTCGCCGCCGGTCAGGTATTCGACGGCCTGGACGGAGAACTCGTCGACCCAGCCCCGTCCGGCCGGGGTGTCGATCACCAGCGTCCCCCGGTTCAGGGCGCCGGTGCGCCGCACCTCGGCCATCGCCACCTCGACCGCCGCTTCGACGCCACCGTCGCCCAGCGACGCATAGACCCGGATCGGCTCCATGGCGGGCTCCCCCACCACGGCCGCGATGCCCTGCGCGCTCGGCCCGCAGGAGGTGAAGATCTGGCCGCGCCGGCCCAGTTCGTCCCAGGACTGTGCGGAGCCCTCGGAGCCGCTGCGGGTCGGCAGCTGCGGTGCGTGCAGGTTGCGCGGACGCCGCCGATCGAGCTTGTCGGCCTGCCGGGAGATCCGCTCCAGGGCCTGGTGGAAGACCATCCGGTTGACCATCCGCAGCACCACGACGGCGATCAGCACGGCCCCGACGATGGACAGCACCGACGGCAGGAACAGGTCGAGGCCGCGGGTGATCCAGCTGGTGAACAGCACGATCAGCCGGATCAGCGATGCCAGCAGGAACATCGTCGCCAGGGCCACCAGCGTGGCGGCGATGTCGGTCCAGGCGGCCTGCTCGGACATGCCGACCAGCCGGGCGGTCTCGCGGTGCTCACGCACCGACCACCACCAGCCGGTGATCACCGCCACGATGCCGAGGGCGAGGAGGATCCACAGGCCGCCGGCGAGATGCCAGCTGACCTGCACCTCGAGGTCGAGCAGCCGCATCACGGCGTCCGCGGTCATCTCGAGCAGGAAGCCGACCAGGTAGCCGACGGCGGCGCTGACCCCGCCGACCAGGCCCTGCCACAGCCAACGCCGCGGCAACAGCGAGGGCGCGAAGCTGACCAGGAACATGGCCAAGCCCAGAACGAGCCCGACCCCTGACCAGGCGCCCATCGGGACTCCTCTCGCCGATTCCGGATCACCCTAGCCCCTCGCCCCGGGCCGGTCCTCCGATCGCGATTCGGTGTCGGTGGACGCGGCCGGTCAGTGCCGGATGATCCGCCGCTCGATCGCGGCGGCCACCGCGCCCGCCCGGGTGTCCACGCCGAGCTTGGCGTAGATGTGCGACAGGTGGGACTTCACCGTGGCCTCCGACACGAACAACTCCCGGGCAAGCTCCTTATTCCCCAGCCCCCGGGCCAGCAGTTCGAGCACCTCGACCTCGCGTTCGGTGATGGTGATCGCCCCGGGCGTAGCCCGGCGTACCAGCGTGGCCGCCACGGACGGCGCCAGCACCGTCTCCCCGCGCGCCGTGGCGCGGATACCGGCGAACAGCTCCTCGGGCGGCGCGTCCTTGAGCAGGTAGCCGCGGGCGCCCGCCTCCAGCGCGCGCAGAATGTCCGATTCGGTGTCGTAGGTGGTCAGCACCAGCACTTCGGGTGGTTCCGGCAGGGCACGCAGCGCCACGGTCGCCTCGGCACCGCCCGGTCCGGCCGTGCCGAGGCTGAGATCCATCAACACCACCTCGGGATGCTCCTCGGTCACCACCCTCAACGCGCGGCTCAGCCCGTCCGCCTCGCCGACCACGCGCAGGTCCGGCTGGCCCGTGAGCAGGGCACGCAGCCCGGCCCGCAGCACCGGATGGTCGTCGACCAGCACGATCCGGATCATCGGGCACTCCTTTCTGGGACCGGGACGGGGAAGCGGACCGACACCGTGGTGCCCTCGCCGGGCGCACTCTCCACGGCGGCCCAGCCGCCCAGATCCTCGGCGCGGGCCCGGATGCCGGCCAGGCCGCGTCCCCGAGTTCCGGAGGGTCGGACGGCGTCGGGAACGAAGCCGCGCCCGTCGTCGCGGACGTCGAGCAGCACGGCGTCCGGCTGATAGGTGAGGGTGACCACCGCCCTGCTCGCTGCGGCGTGCTCGACCACATTGGCCAAGGCACCGCGAGCGGTCCGCACCAGGGCGGCGGCGATGTCGGACGGCACCGGCACCGGTTCGCCGTGCACCCGCACCGCGACGTCCAGACCGGCCCTGGTCTCGGCCAACCGGCGCAAGGCGGTCGGCAGCGCCGCGCCGCCGGCATCCTCGGCGAGTTCGGCCGGCGCCAGGTCACGGACGACGCGGCGCACCTCGTCCAAACCCTCCCGGGCGGTCGCTGCCGCCGTCCGGACGTGATCGCGGGCGGCGGCCGGTTGGACCTCCCAGGCCTGTTCGGCGGCCTGGAGCAGCAGGTTGATGCTGGACAGCCCCTGCCCCACCGAGTCGTGGATCTCGCGCGACAACCGGGTCCGTTCGGCGAGCGCACCGCTGCGGTGCTGCTCCTGCGCCAGGTCGTCCTGCGCTTCGACGAGCTGCTCGAGCACCTGCTGGCGGGCCCGCGACTCACGGTCGAGCGCGCGGTAGGCGAGAACCGTGAGCAGCGCCACCCCGATCGGGCCGACGATCTGCACCGGGTCGACTCCGTCGGTGATCCGCGCCCACGACACGGTCAGCACCACGGTCATCGCCATCACGACGGTGACCGCCCAACCGAAAGGCAGCACCTGCAGCACGGCGAACGCCACCGGCACCGCGCACCAGGCGAAGGACGGCGCCGCCACGGTGAGCCCGGCCCACAGTGCGGCCATCGCCACCGCCCACGCCGTCGGCCACCAGTTGCTGGCCCGCAGCAGTCCGCGGGTGGCGTAGGCGACGCCCAGCATCAGCGCGGCGGCGAGCACTCCGCCGCCGGGCGCGCCGAGACCGTGCCGATCGAGGTAGCGCGCGGCGCAGGTGATCAGCAGCACCACCAGGACGACCAGCAGCCACCGATCGAGCCGTCCGGCCGGCGCGAGAATGCCGTGCTCGCCCGGTCTGGGCGCGAGGGAGCTGCGGTCGGACATGGGGGTCAAGCCTAGGTGCGTCACCGGTGTGAGGCATCAGCCGATCGGCTATCCGGCGGCACCCGATTGCCCGACGTCTCGTCGCCGTCCGCGCCGCACAGTGGAAGCGTCAGATCCCCGGACTCAGGAGAGCCCCCATGAACCGCACCACGATCGTCGCGTCCCTGACCGCCGTCGCGCTCGGCGCGACGCTCGCCACCGGCGCCGCGCCGGCGTCCGCGCATTCCGGCCGCGACCACGGCCACCAGCATGGCCACGGCCGGCCCGCGACCTACCTGCTGCAGGGCGACCCGGTCAGCGCCGACAACCCGGCCGGCTCCAAATTCGAGGGCATCGGGGCCGACCAGCGGCGTGGCCGGTTCTATGTCAGCGAGGTCACCGGCGGCGAGATCCATCGCGGCTGGGCCGGACGGGCACAGACCGAGCAGTGGCTGGCCGGCGACGGCACCGACGGCCGCTTCACCGCGCGCGGCATCACGGTCGACGCCCAGGGCCGGGTCTACATCGCCGGCGGACCGAACGGGATCGGCACCGGCCGTCCGGACCTGTGGGTCTACGACGCACACGGCAAGCTGCTGGCCGCGCTCCGGGCACCCGGCGAGGACGTCTTCCTCAACGACGTCGCGATCGGCCCGGACGGCGCCGCCTACTTCACCAACTCCAACGATCCGCAGATCTTCCGGGTGGCACCGGGCCGCGGCGGCTGGCGGGCCACGCTGTGGGCGGACGCCTCGGACCGGATCGAGCGGCTGCCCGGCTTCAACCTCGGCGGCATCGTGCTGAGCGCCGATCGCAGCGCCTTCGTGGTCGCCCAGGGCAACACCGGCAAGCTGTGGCGGTTCGCGACCCGCAACGGCGCCGCGCGCGAAGTGCGCACCGATGGCGCCGACCTGGTCGACGCCGACGGTCTGGTCCGGCAGGGCAGCCGGCTGACCGTGGTGCGCAACTTCTCCCGGATGATCGCCACCTTGCGACTGACCCGGGACGGCCGCACGGCGGTGCTGCTCGGTCAGCGGGCCAGTTCCGCAGACCGGGTGCTGACCACGGCCAAGGTGCTGGACGGCAGAATCCTCTACGTGGACAGCAAATTCGACGAGCCGGTGGCGTCCGGCCCGTACCAGGTGATCACGGACCCGACCCGATGAGGTTCCGCCCCGGCCTGGCGGTGCTTCCGCTCGCACTCTTCCTCGGAGCGTGTGCGGGCGGGACGGCGTCGGGCTCGGTCCCGCCGGAACCCGGTGCCGTGGCGACGCCGCGTCCGAGCGGTGACGCTCAGTCGCCCGTCGATCCGGACGCCGCGCTGCTGAGGGCCGCCGCGGACGGCGACGCCGAGGCCGTCGCGGTCGCGCTGCGGGCCGGTGCCGACATCGAGGCCCGGGATCCGCACCGCCGCACCGCGCTGCTGCTGGCCAGCGCCAACGACGCCGTCGAGGTGGCGCGGGTTCTGGTCGCGCACGGCGCCGACCCGAACGCCCTCGACGACCGGCACGACACGCCCTGGCTGGTCACCGGCGTGACCGGCAGCGTGGCGATGCTCGAGGTGCTACTGCCGGCGAGACCGGACCTGACCATCCGCAACCGGTTCGGCGGGCTCTCGCCGATCCCGGCCAGCGAACGCGGCCACGTCGAGTACCTGCGCCGGGTGGTGCGGACCGACGTCAATCTCGACCACGTCAACGATCTGGGCTGGACGGCGCTGCTCGAGGCGGTGATCCTCGGCGACGGCGGACCCCGCCACCAGGAGGTGGTGCGGATCCTGCTCGCCGCCGGTGTGGACCGCACCATCCCGGACGCCTCCGGGGTGACCGCGCTGCAGCACGCCGAGCGCCTCGGCTACTCCGAGATCGCCGCCCTGCTACGAGCCTGACCCGACCCCCACCACCCGCCGGTCGAGCTCGTCGAGACCCCCCACCCACCGCTGGTCGAGCTCGTCGAGACCCCCCACCCACCGCTGGTCGAGCTTGTCGAGACCCCACCACCCGCCGGTCGAGCTTGTCGAGACCCCACCACCCGCTGGTCGAGCTTGTCGAGACCCCACCACCCGTTGGTCGAGCTTGTCGAGACCCCGACCTAGGCTGACCTCCATGAAGCCCGCCAAAGATGTGAACACCGCCGCCGTCACCGCAGTCGGACTGATCGGTGGCTGGCTGACGGCCCGCGAGTCCGGAATTCGCCCGTTGGGCGGCGTGCTGCTGGGCGTCGCCGGCGCTTGGGCCGCCCGCACCTGGTACGCCCGGCACGGCTGGGCCGCCGCGGCCGGACTGTCGGCGCTGTACGTGGGCGCGTTCGGGTTGTCGCACCCGCTGGCGAAGCGGATCGGCGCCTGGCCGTCGGTTCTCGCCGTCACCGCGGTCGCGTCCGGCACCGCGTACCTGGTCTCGGACGCCGACAAGGAGTAGCCCGGTCCGGAGATCCCGGCCTCAGGCGAACCCGCTCAGCCGGGCTGGGCGCCCGCCATCTCGGCCAGCTTCGCCACCCGCTTGGCGCGCAGCGTTCCGGGTGCGTACTTGAGCGTCCAGGTGTCGTTCTCGACCAGGTCGACGGCCTGCGGGTCTGCGGCCGGGGCGTCCGGACGGCTGGAGATGCGCTGCACCACCGAGCGGAAGTAGTAGTGGAAGAACAGCCGGTTGAACTCGGTGAAGTAGATGTCGGCGACCCGGCGGTCGCCGCGGATGATCACCATGTTCTCGTCGTTCTCCAGGGTGGACGCGCGGGAGAAGTTGGCCGAGCCGGTGACCACGATCGGATCGGCGCCGAGCGGGTCGCAGAGGGCGAATTTGTCGTGGATGAACGCCACGTGCACGTTCAGTCCGAGTTCGCGGGTGGTGGTTTCGGCCACCCAGCGGCCCAGCGGATGGTCCAGTTCGGCACCCCAGGCCTGGTAGACGTTGCGGCTGGCGTCCAGCTGGACGGTGGCCTTGCCGCGAGTCTCCAGCAGGAAGAACCGCAGCGGACCGTCCGGGGTGCCCGCGCCGGCCGCGTCCGCGATCTCCTGGGCGATGCCGAAGGCGAAGGTGGCGCAGACCAGTGAGGTGGCGTCGCCGCCGATCAGCCGGGCGTACAGCTGCAGCGCGCCGAGATCCGGACGCGGGCTGAACACCGGCGTGATCCCGGACGACACCCCGGCCCGGTCGGTGGGTGCGGGGCTGAGCATCGCCACCTCGGCCTTGAAGGCCGCGTTGCGGCTGCGCTTCTCGGATGCCGAGTCGTCACGGCGTCCGCCCGGATCGCCGGCCAGCAGCTCCCAGTAGGCGGTGTATGCCCTTGCCGTGGCGGCATCGGTGATCAGCTGGCCGACGTTCGACTGGCCGTGCACGCCGCCCATGGTCAGGTTGGTGGAACCGGTCCAGACCTGCTGCGGTGCACCGGCCCGGGCCAGCACCAGGAATTTGTTGTGCGCGATCGCGGAGACCCGTGCTTCACGCGGCACGATCGTCCCGTCCGGGAAGCCGGCGGCGGCGATCGCGGCGATGTTGGCCGTCCGCGGGCCACCGTCGACCTCCTTGAAGTCGACGACCAGCCGGACGTCGACACCTCGCCCGGCGGCGGCCACCAACTCGTCGAGTACCGGGCGGTAGCTGAACTCGTAGAAGGCGCCGTGCAGCGAATCGCCCGGCCCGGCGGAACGGATGAAGCCGAGCAGCACGTCGTCCAGGTCGCGGCTGAGCCAGTCCAGCGCGGCCTGGCGGCGTTCGGGCGTGGGCTGCTGGTCGGGCGACTTGCCGCCGAACTGGCGCTGATAGGCCTGGCTGGACGCCACCCCGCGGTTGAAAACGACGTCGTGGATCGCCCCGTGCAGCGGCTCGGTGCGAATGGTAAGGGTGATCGGCTGGTTACGGCGCGGCTTCGCCGGCGTCCCACGCATCGGGTGGAAGCGGTAGGTGTAGCTGGTGTCCGGACGCAGCGTGAAGTCGTCCCAGACCAGCGCCTGGATCGGGTGGGTGTAGGTGGACACCTCGTCGTCCGGCTGTGGGTCGGGCACCAGCGACCGGAACACCTTGAAGCCGCGCAGCCACAGGAACGGCCCGCCCTCGGCGGCCCGCTCGACGCAGAACCCGAGCAGCCCCTTGCGGGCGAACTCGGTGGCCGTGAACGCGAACGAGGTGCTGTTCACGCCACACACGGCATAGGCCCGGATACCCCGGACCGAACGGGACCGGTATCGCATATCTCAAAGTAGTCCCGCGCGACCCCGGTGATACCTGGCCGGTCACCGTCCCGGCAGTTGCCACGACGTAGGTCCGGCCGGACCTAGGTCCGGCGGGGCGACGTAGGTCCGCCGGAGACGGACAGCCGGGATGACGTTGGCGGTGGTTTCGTCGGACTACGTCCGATCTGAAGGAGACTCCGCCTCAGCAGCCTCAGACTCGTTCGGATCGGACGCAATCTCACGGACGCGGTCGGCGTCCTCGGTGCTCGGATGGGGCTGATCCTCCGGCTTACTGTTCTCGGGCGGCTTCTGCGGCAGCCGGGGCGCCCGCGCCATCACAGCCCGGATTCGGCGGTACGAACCAGGATCCGGTTGCACTCCTCGCAGCGCAGCACCTCATCGGGCCCGGCGGCCCGGTACCGGGTCAGGTCGGCAGCGGTCGCCTCCAGCTGACAACCGGAGCAGCGGCGGCGGATCAGGGCGGCGGCTCCGGAGCCGCTCTTGGCCCGGATCCGGTCGTACAGGTCGAGCAGGTCGGCGGGAAGCTCGGCGGCGAGCGCGGCCCGTTCGGTGTTCCGTTCGGCCAGTTCGGCGTCGATCACTCCGAGTTGTTCGTCGCGGGAGGCCAGCAACGCCCGGAGTTCCGCCTCGCCGTCGGCGCGGGCGGCGACCACCTCGTCACGGGCGGCGGTGGCCTGGTCGAGGCTCTCCATCAGCTCCAGTTCGACGTCCTCGAGATCGCTGATCCGGCGCTTGAGGTGTGCGATCTCGTCCAGCAGGGCGTTCAGCTGCTTCGGGTCGGTGACCGCGCCCGAGTTGACCCGCTGCTGGTCGCGTTCGAGACGCTCCCGCACCGGCACCAGGTCGGCCTCGGCCTTGGCGACATCCAACTCGAGATCGCTGACCGCGGTGTTCGCGGCGATCAGCTGTTCGCCCTGGCGGCGCCGGGCCTGCTGCTTCTCGGCGATCCGGACGAGCTCGGGCAGCGAGCGCCGGCGATGCTCCAGCTGGGCGATGGCGGTATCGATGGACTGCAACGCCAGCAGCCTCGATTGAGCGGTGGCAGCAGCCTGCATGGAATACCTCCTGGAGTTGTGGGCTCGACTCTAGTGGCTCCGCCGCGCCTGAGCGGGCCAGCCGTGGACACCCGGTCTCCCCAACTCGTCGCAGACACGGTTAGATGGCCGCATGACACTCCTGTACCTCGTCCGTCACGGCCAGACCCCGTGGACCGTGTCCGGCCAGCACACGTCCTACACCGACCTCGACCTGACTCCGCAGGGTGAGGAGCAGGCCAAGGCACTGCGCTCGAAGCTCGACCCGAGCGAGTTCGGTCTGGTGCTCACCAGCCCCCGGACGCGGGCACGGCACACCGCCGAGCTGGCCGGCTTCACCGACTACGAAGTGACCGACGACCTGCAGGAGTGGAACTACGGCGACTACGAGGGCAAGACCTCGCTCGAGATCCGCGAGAAGTACCACCCGGGCTGGCGGCTGTGGTTCAACGGCGTCCCCAACGGCGAGACCGCCGACCAGGTCCGCGAACGGCTCAGCCGGGTCGTCCGCCGGGTCCGCGAATCGGGCGTTGACAAGGCGATCTGCTTCGGTCACGGGCACGCTTCCCGGGTGCTGGCGCTGTGCTGGCTCGACTTCCCGTTGATCTTCGGCCAGGCCTTCCCGGTCGAGGTCGCCAGCCTGTCCATCCTGGGCCGCGAGAAGGAGTCCTGGGCGGTCCTGCGCTGGAACAGCTGATCGTGACCGACGCCGCCACCCCGGCCGGCGAGGCCGCCGACAAGCCGCTGCCGAACCGGCAGACCCCGTTCTCGGAGCCGTTCAAGGCGTTCATCCCGCAGGGCTGGGCGCCGTACTCCGACGAACTTCCGGACGCCCTCCCGGCGACCGCGTTCACCGCTGCCCGCCGGGCGGCGATCAGCGCGCTGTTCCAGGGTGACCGGCTGGTCATCCCGGCCGGTGAGCTGAAGGTGCGGTCCAACGACACCGACTACCGGTTCCGGCCGCATTCGGCGTTCGCACACCTGACCGGGCTGGGCACCGACCGGGAACCGGGGGCGGTGCTGGTGCTCGAGCCGACCGACGACGGCCACGACGCCACGCTCTACTTCAAGCCGCGCGCGCCGCGCACCGATCCGGAGTTCTACGCCGACTCGCGCTACGGCGAGATGTGGGTCGGGCAGCGCGAGTCACTGGCCGAGATGGAGGCGATCAGCGGGCTGTCCTGCGCGCCGATCAGCCAGCTCGGCGATGCGCTGGCCAAGAACGCCGGCGCCACCCGGGTGCTGGTGGTGTCGGACGCGGACGCCGAACTCACCGCGTCCATCGAGGCCCAGCGCGCCGAACTCGGTACCGAGGCGGACGCGCTGGCAGACAGCCGGCTGGCCACCGCCCTGAGCGAACTCCGGCTGATCAAGGACGACTACGAGGCCGACGAGTTGCGGGCGGCCTGCGACGCCACTGCGGACGGCTTCGAAGCCGTGGTCGCCTCGCTGCCGGAGGCGGTCCGCCGGGGCCGGGGCGAGCGCTGGGTGGAGGGCGTCTTCGGGCTGTATGCCCGGCATGCCGGGAACGCGGTCGGCTACGACACCATCGCGGCGTCCGGGGATCACGCGAACACCCTGCACTGGATCAACAACGACGGTGATCTGCGACCGGGCGACCTGCTGCTGCTGGACGCCGGAGTGGAGCGGGACAGCCTCTACACCGCCGACATCACCCGCACCCTGCCGGTCTCCGGGCGGTTCTCGCCCGCGCAGCGGAAGGTGTACGACGCCGTCCTGGAAGCCCAGCGGGCCGGCATCGCGGCGGCTCGTCCGGGCGCCCACTTCGGCGACGTCCATGCGGCGGCGATCCGGGTGATCGCCGAACACCTGCACGACTGGGGGTTGCTGCCGGTGTCGGTCGAAGAGTCGCTCGACCCGACCAGCGGCGGCCACCACCGGCGCTGGATGGTGCACGGCACCTCCCACCACCTCGGCATCGACGTCCATGACTGCGCCCAGGCGCGCCACGAGACCTACCGCGAGGGCACCCTGCAACCGGGCATGGTGATCACCGTCGAACCCGGGCTTTACTTCAAATCGACGGACCTGCTGGTGCCCGAGGAACTCCGCGGCATCGGCGTCCGGATCGAGGACGACGTGCTGATCACCGCCGACGGCTGCGAGATTCTCTCGTCGCGACTGCCGCGCGAGGCGGACGCCGTCGAAAGCTGGATGGCGACACTGCTTTCGTCGGACTCACCAGCGACGTAGCATTGCGGCGGCTCGGGCAAGGGAGACCGCCATGACGACAGCTCAGAGCAACTGGGACGGCCCGGTCGCCGACACCGGCAGCACCGTCCCCGAGTCGGGTTACACACCGCCGGAATGGACCTGGGCGCGCTATCACGCCGGGCGCCGGCTGCCCTCACCCGATCTGCAGTCCGCAGTGGCCTCGGCTCGCGCCGGCGACGGCTACCTCTGGCTCGGCCTGCACAATCCGTCCCAACAGACCATGTCGGCCTTCGGTGAGCGGTTGGGGCTTCACGAGTTGGCCATCGAGGACGCCGTCCACGGCCATCGGCGGTCGAAGCTCGAACGCTTCGACGAGCACCTGTTCTTCGTGGTGTCGACCGTCGCCTACCAGGAACGGGCCACCGACGCGCCGCCCGAGATCGTCACCACCGGCGAGTTGATGGTCTTCCTCGGCGACTGGTTCGTGATGACCTCGCGGCACAGCGGACCCTCCCGCATGCCGGAGGTCCGTGCCCTGGTCGAGCAGGAGTCCGACGACATGCCGCGCGGGCCGTCCCGGGTGCTGTACGCCTGCCTGTCGGTGGCGATCGACGACTTCGAGCGGGTCGCCGAACAGATGGAGGACGACGTCGAGGACTGTGAGCAACTCGTCTTCGGCGATCGCCGCGAACCCGACCTGGAGCGCACGTACCAGATCAAACGTGAGCTGATCGAGTTCCGGCGCCGGGTCGTTCCGCTCTGTGCGCCGCTGACCGCGCTCTACACCCGGGACTTCGGGCGGATCCACGCCAACGCCAAACCGTACTTCCGCGAGCTCGCCGAGCGCGTCCAGGCCGTCCGGGAGACCGTGGTCGCACTGGAGGACCAGCTCAGCAACATCCTGCAGACGGCGCTGGCCCGGGCCAGCTTCGACGACAACCGGGACATGCGGAAGATCTCCTCGGCGGTGGCGATCGTCGCCGTGCCGACCACCCTGGGCGCCATCTACGGCATGAACTTCGACAACATGCCCGAGTTGCACTGGAGCCAGGGCTACTACGGGGTGATGGCGCTGAACCTGATCGGCATGACGGTGCTGTACTTCCTGTTCCGCAAGTTCAAGTGGCTCTAGGCACCCCGCCGTCGAGCTTGTCGGGACCCTCGCCGAACCGTTGGTCGAGCCCATCCGGAGCCACTAATGTCGCACGGGTGAACGCACCTACGAAGACGAAGGTGGTCCTCGACGAGTCGAGCATTCCCACCCACTGGTACAACATCGTCGCCGACCTGCCGGAGGCGCCGCCGCCTCCGCTGCACCCCGGTACCCGCGAGCCGCTGACTCCGGACGACCTGGCCCCGCTGTTCCCGATGGGGCTGATCGCGCAGGAGGCGAGCACCGAGCGCTGGATCGAGATCCCGCAGGAGATCCGCGACATCTACCGGCTGTGGCGTCCGTCGCCGATGATCCGGGCCTGGCGGCTGGAGCAGGAGCTGGGCACCACCGCCCGGATCTACTACAAGTACGAGGGCGCCTCGCCGGTCGGTTCGCACAAGACCAACTCGGCGGTCGCCCAGGCCTACTTCAACAAGCAGGCCGGACGGACCAAGCTGACCACCGAGACCGGTGCCGGGCAGTGGGGTTCGGCGCTGGCCTTCGCCTGCGACGTCTTCGACCTGGAGTGCGAGATCTGGCAGGTCCGGTCGTCGTACGAGGGCAAGCCGTACCGGCACGTGCTGATGGAGACCTTCGGCGCCACCGTGCATTCGTCGCCGTCCGAACTGACCCAGGCCGGACGCGCGCTGCGCGAACGCTTCCCGGACACCACCGGTTCGCTCGGCATGGCCATCTCGGAGGCGATCGAGGTGGCTGCCGGCGACCCGAACGCGTCCTACTCGCTGGGCTCGGTGCTCAACCACGTGCTGCTGCACCAGAGCGTGATCGGGCAGGAGGCGCTGCTGCAGCTGGCCGAATTCGGCGAGGAGCAGGCGGACGTCGTCTACGGCTGTGCCGGCGGCGGCTCGAACCTGGGTGGCCTGGCGTTGCCGTTCCTGCGCGAGAACCTGGACGGCCGGACGAAGACCCGGCTGGTGGCCTGCGAGCCGAAGGCGGCGCCGTCGCTGACCGAGGGCGAGTACCGCTACGACTTCGGCGACACCGCGGGCATGACGCCGCTGCTGAAGATGTACACCCTCGGCCCCGATTTCGTGCCCGACCCGGTGCACGCCGGCGGCCTGCGCTACCACGGCATGGCGCCGCTGATCAGCTTCGTGAAGCACCTGGGCCTGATGGACGCGATCAGCATCAAGCAGCGCGAGGCGTTCGCCGCCGGCGTCCTGTTCGCCCGGACCGAGGGCATCGTTCCGGCGTCCGAGTCGAACCACGCCATCGCGGGGGCACTGCGCGAGGCGCGTCAGGCGGCCGAGGACGGCACCTCCCCGGTGATCGTGATCGGCGTCTCCGGCTCGGGCCAGCTCGACCTGCCCGCCTACTCGGAGTTCCTCGCCGGGGACATGGCCGACAGCTGAACCCTCACCGCTGGTTGAGCTTGTCGAAACCCCTCTGTGAACGCGGAGTCTCGGGTCTCGACAAGCTCGACCAGCGATGGGTCAGCCACTCGGGTAAGGAATACTCCTTCTGTCCTTACTTATTCTGCCGCGTAAAGTGAGATCCTGATTGAAAGGGCGATCATGTCGACGGCAACGCTGAGCAGCAAGGGACAACTCACCATCCCCAAGGACGTGCGCGATGATCTTGGCCTCGTCACCGGGTCCAAGGTGATGTTCGTCAAGATGTCAGACGGCCAGTACCGGATCGTGCCACGCACCGGCCGGGTCGATGATCTGATCGGCATGCTCCATGACCCAGATTCCCCGCCGTTGACCCTCGCCCAGATCGACGAGGCGATCGCCGAGGGCGGTGCGGCCAGCGGCCTGCGTGGCCTGCCGGAGGGACGGCCGTGACCGAGTCGCGGTCGCGACGCCTCGGAATCGACACCAACGTCCTGCTCCGCGCGCTGCTGCAGGACGACCCGGCGCAGGGCCCCATCGCGGCACGGGTGTTCCGTGGGCTGACCCCCGACGCACCCGGCTTCATCACCCAGGTGAGCTTGGCCGAGACCTACTGGGTGCTAGCCCGAGCCAAACGGTTACCGCGGGCGACCTGCCTCGCCGCGATCCGCCGACTGGTCGAAACCGACGTCCTGGAGTTCGACGACGGCGAGGGCGTCGTCCGCGCACTCAGCCTTGCTGAGGCCGGCGCCGATTTCGCCGACGCACTCATCCAGGGCGCCATGGAACTGTTCGGCATCGACGAGACAGTCACCTTCAACCGCGCTGCCGCCGAGCGCCTCGGCTGGACGCTCCTCGACGCTTGACCGTTCCCACTCACGGTCGCCGAACTCAGCGAGCCCTGAGGACGCGCTGATCGAAGCCCTTCACCGTCATCCCGGACTTGATCCGGGATCTCTCTCCCGCCTGAGATCCCGGGTCGGAGCCCGGGATGACGTGAGGGTCGCCACCTGCACCCGGGGCGACCGAGGCCCGTCTATACAGTGAAGCCATGGCGACCTTGGGCGTGCTGATCTCCGCGACGATCAACGCACTGATCATCGGCTGGCTGGCGCGTCGCCTGCTGGGCACGCCGGTCGGCTGGCCGCGCACCCTGGTGCTGTCGTTGATCGTCAACGCGGCGACCGCGCCGCTGCTGACCTGGGCGTTGCCCGAACTCGGCGTCAACCCGATCGGCGAATGGAGTCCCGCGGCCGGAGCCGCCGTCCTGGTGATCACGCTGTTCGCCTCCTGGATGATCGCCATCGAGGTCGGCCTGCTGGCGATCGGCGAGGCGATCGTTCCGACCGGCACCCTGCCCGGCCCGGTCGAGCTGGTCCGCTCGACGCCACAACGCTGGCGCCGCAGCCGCCGTTACCTCACGATCCTGCGCATCCTCGCCCGGCGTGGGTTGGGTCGGTATCTGCGGCCCGGCGCCCGGACCGGCGGCGAGGACGCCCGGACGGCCCGCGCACTGCGCGACGCCCTGGCCGACGGCGGGGTGACCTTCGTCAAGCTCGGGCAGATGCTGGCCACCCGCCCCGACCTGCTGCCCGCGGTCTACGTCAGGGAGTTGTCCACGCTGCACAGCGACGTCCCGCCCGAACCGGCGACGCGCGTCCGAACGATGATCGAGCAGGAACTCGGAGCTTCACCGGACGACCTGTTCACTGACTTCGACGACGAGCCGCTGGCGGCCGCGTCCGTGGGTCAGGTACATCGGGCCACCCTGCCCAGCGGTGAAGCGGTCGTGGTCAAGGTGCAACGCCCCGCGGCCCGGGCCACCGTCACCGCCGATCTCGACATCGTCAACCGGCTGGCCCACCTGGCCGAACGCCGGACGGCGTGGGGCCGATCGCTGGGCACCGTCGACCTGGCCGCGGGATTCACCCGCTCGCTCGACGAGGAACTCGACTACCGGGTGGAGTTGCGCAACCTCGTCGCCTGCGGCTCGGGGTCGATCGTGGTGCCGTCGCCGCATCCGGCCTTCTCCTCGGCCCGGGTGCTGACCATGGATGCCCTGGACGGCGTCCCCTTGTCACGGGCGGCCACCGAACTGGACGCGCTCGACACCGAAACCCGCCGGCGCCTCGCCGACGAACTGCTACTCGCCGTCCTGCAGCAGCTGCTGGTGACCGGCATCTTCCACGCCGATCTGCACGGCGGCAACGTGATGCTGCTGCGCGACGAACGGCTGGCACTGCTCGATTTCGGTTCGGTCGGCCGGATCGACGCCACCGCCCGCACCTCGCTGGCGCTGCTGCTGCTCGCTCTCGACCGGCAGGACGGCGCGGCGGCGACGTCCGCGTTGTGCGACCTGCTGGTGGCGCCGTCCGACCTGAACGAACGCGCACTGGAACGCGAGGTGGCCGAGCTGATCATGCGGTTCGCCGGCGGGCTGCCACTGAACGACATGATCGTCGACCTGTTCGACACGGTGATCCGGCACGGCCTGCGGGTGCCCGGGCAGATCGCGGCCGCCTTCCGGGCACTCGGCGCGGTGGAAGGCACCTTGCGGCTGCTCGACCCGCATCTCGACCTGGTCGCGCTGGCCCGTACCCTCACCCCGCAGCTCACCTCGGACGGCCTGGCGCTGCCCGGCAACGACGGGGTCAAGGATCTGATCGCCGCTCACCTGCCCGCCCTGCAACGACTCCCGCGCCGGCTGGTCGGCATCGCCGAACGGTTGGAGGCCGGCACGCTGGCCGTCCGCGTCCACAGCTTCGGCGGGGCCGGCGAGCGTCGTTTCCTGACCGGGCTGCTGCACCAGATCGTCCTGGTGGTGCTCGCCGCCACGGCCGCCGCCTGCGGGGTGGCACTGACCCTGAGCGAACTCGGTCCGCAGCTGACGCCGGCGCTCCGGCTGTCCACCTACGGCGGACTCACCCTGCTGCTGTTCGCCTTCGTGCTCGGCTGCCGCGCCCTCGTCCTGGTGTTCCGCGAGCGCGAACCCTGAGTCGTCCGGCTGCTACCCGAGCGGCACGAGGTTGCGTACCACGGCGAACACCACCGCGACCGCGCCGATCACGACCCACCACAACCCCGGACGCCCCCGCAACGACCGCGGCGGACGAACCGCCGGCCCGCCCAGCGCCTCGATCGTCCACAGCAGTCCGAGCAGGACCAGCACCACCAGGCCGCCGACGACTAGCTGATTCGCCGCCCAGGCCCCCGCCAGATCACCCTGCAACAGGGCCATCCCCACATGGGTGCCGCCGCACAGCGGACACAGCGTCCCGGTCAGCTGACGCCACGGGCAAGGGATGCCGAGCCCGGTGGCCACGCCGACACCGCTCAGGCCCAGCCCGACCGCGCCGAAAGTGCCCAACGCACGCAACCCACGCCTCGCATCGAAGGCGCGGACGGGGAACACTGGCGGCGACACGCGGCCATTATCCCCATCGGTGTGGACAGCCGCCGCAGCGTTGCGCCTCGGTGACCGTAGGATTCGGTCCACCTGACCTCAACCCAGGAGAAACACGTGAGCAACCAGACGTGGAACAACGACCCCGATAAGCCCGAGGGCTCCGGCGAGGGCCAGGAGCCTGGCGGCTACTCCCCTCCCGACTACAGCGCCCCTGATCAAGGCACCCCCGAGCAAGCCAGCACCGCTCCCGGGTACACCCCGCCCGGCTGGGGCGCCCCGACTCCTCCCGCCCCGAGCGGCAGCAGCGGCACCGATGCCTCCGCACCGGGCGGCTACCAGCCCCCGAGCTGGGACGCCGGTCAGCCCGCTCCGAGCGGCGCCAGCGGTTCGGACGCCCCCCAGGGCGGCTACCCGGCCCCCGGCTACGGCCAGGGCTACTCCGCCCCCAGCGGCTCCGAGGCCCAGGGCGGCTACAGCGCACCCGGCTACGGCCAGCAGGGCTACTCCGCCCCCAGCGGTGCCGACCCGGCCCAATCGGGCTACGGCCAGGCACCCAGCACGCCGGACCAGTCCTTCGGCCAGACGCCCTCCTACGGCGCACCGGCCCAGGGTGGTTACGACCCCAACGCCGGCAACTACGGCCAGAACCCCTACGGCGGTGCTCCGCAGGGCGGCTACGACCCGAACGCCGGCGGCTACGGGCAGGCCCCTTACGGCGGCGCTCCGCAGGGCGGCTACGACCCGAACGCGGGCGGCTACGGCGCGCCGAGCCCGTACGGCGGCGGCTACCAGCCCAACCCGTACGCGCCGTCCGGCCCGGTGCTGGCGACCTGGGGACGGCGCGCCATCGGCGGCCTGATCGACTTCGTCGCCCCGGCGATCGTGGTCAGCATCATCGTCAACATCGTGTTGCCGAACGGCGGCTACGGCTCGACCCTGCTGTCCACCCTGCTGGCCGTGGGCTGGTGGGTGTACAACACCGGCTACCGGGTGGCGACGACCGGGTACTCCTTCGGCCACAAGATCGGCAAGGTCCGTGTGGTGATGGAGGACACCGGTCAGACCCCGCCGCAGAACACCGCCATGCTGCGCGCCGTGGCGCACCTGCTCGACGAGCTGGTCTGCGCGCTGGGCTTCCTGTTCCCGCTGTGGGACTCCAAGAAGCAGACCTTCGCCGACAAGATCGCCAAGACCGTGGTGATCGACGAGCAGAACGTCCAGCGGTAAGCATCGCGCAACAACAATGGGCCGCCCCGTCGGGGCGGCCCATTGTGCTTGTCAGTGGCTAGTTCTCGCCGCGCGGAGTGCGGCCGTCCTGCTCGGACTCCTCGGACGGCTCCGGCTGCGGCGCGCGTCCGATGCCCTCGCCGGTGCCGTATTCACCGTAGGGACGCGGCGCGGAACCCGACTCCGGGGTCTGTTCGGACGCCGACTGCGGCGTCGCCGGCTGCCCGGTGTTCCCGGGCGCGGGCTGGCCCGGATAGGGCTGGCCGGGGTAGGCCTGGCCCGCCGACGGCTGACCGGCGTACGGGGGCTGCTGCGCCGGGTAGGCCTGGCCCGGGTACTGCGGCGTGACTTGGGCCGGGTACTGCGCGCCCTGGCCGGGGTAGCCGGCCTGGCCCGGGTACTGCTGCTGGTTCTGCCACGGCTGCGGCGCCGCGTTGCGCGGGTCGAACGCGGCGGCACGGGCACCGGGCATGGTGGCCAACAGTTCGCGGGCCTGCCCGGCCACCTTGTGCTCGCAGAGCAGTTCGTACCGTGCGGCCACCGTCTGGCTGATCGAGTTGAAGTCGCGCTTCCCGCGGGACGCGGCGTAACCGAGCGCCGAGAAGGCGACGCCGATCACGATGCCGATCAGCAGCGCGCCCGGCAGCAGCACGAACGGGTTGGCCTGAGGCTGCAGGAACCACAGGATGAAGGTCACCATCAGGCCCGTCGACAGGCCGCTCTGCAG
>NZ_JAPUED010000055.1 GCF_027492755.1 Micropruina sp.
GAAGCGGACGGAGGCGGCCATGTCGGCCACGTTGACGCCGAAGTGATCAATCATGGGATCAGTCTGTAGGCCGCCACCGACAGTTTCTGAACGGCAGCCATGCCCGGCCGTTGTATATTCCGTTAGCGGCATATAACGTACTCGCATGGACACTATCGAGGTGATCGCTGAGCCGGTCCGGCGGCGCATCCTCGATGCGCTGTTGGACGGCGAGCGGCTGGTGGGCGACCTGAGCGGCGAGCTGGGTATCGGCCAGCCGAGCGTGTCGAAGCACCTCGCCGTGCTGCGTGGCGCCGGCCTGGTCCGGGTCCGGCCGGAGGCGCAGCGCCGCTGGTACTCGTTGCGCCCCGAACCGCTTCGCGACATCGACGAGTGGCTGATGCCGTACCGCCGCCGCTGGGCGGACGCGCTCGACGCCCTCGAACTGCATCTCGATCGACAGGAGGAGACATGACCACCGAACGGCTCGGCGAGATTCTGCACCAGGACGGCCGCTATGGCCTGCGCTACGAACGTCGGTTGCGCCACGCCCCCGAGAGGGTGTGGCGCGCACTGACGGAATCAGAGTCGCTGCGGCACTGGATGCCCGCCGACATGGTCGGCGAGCGTCGGACGGGCGCCGACCTGGTGTTCCCGTTCTGGCCGGCCCACGTCGAGCGCTTCGGCATTCCGGCCGAGCAGGTCGCACTCGCCGGCCGGATGCTGGCCTGGGAACCGCCGCGGCTGCTCGAGTACAGCTGGGATGTCGACCTGCTGCGGTTCGAGCTCGAGCCGGACGGCGACGGCACCCGGCTGGTGTTCACCACCTGGCTGGGTGACGTCGATCAGTACCCGGCGCACGGCACGGCGGCCGGCTACCACGCCGCACTCGACCAGCTGGTCGAGTTGCTCGACACCGGCGCCGTCGCCGTGCCGGTGATCGACGTCCCGGTGGAAGACCTGGAGCGGCGCTACGCGGCGCTGCTGGGATCGTGATCGCATTTCCCTAGCCGCTGCTCACAGCAGCACTGCCCAGAGCAGCGCACCCTGTTGCCTCGGCGGCTGCGCGGGCAGGCTCGCCGCATGACCGACACCGCGACCGAGCCGATCCGGCTCGACCACCTGCTGCACGACCGGCTCTTCGAGCAACGAACCATCGTGCTCAGCGGCCCATTGGAAGACGACAACACGCTGCGGCTCTGCAGCGCGCTGCTGGTGCTGGCCGCCGACGATCCGGACGCCGACATCCGGCTGCTGATCAACTCGCCGGGCGGCTCCGTGCCCGGCATGCTGGCGATCCGCGACTGCATGCGAACGATCCCCAACGATGTCGTCACCATCAATCTCGGCATGGCCTACAGCGCCGGTCAGTTCCTGCTGTCCTCCGGCGCCAAGGGCAAGCGCTTCACCATGCCGCACGGACGGGTGCTGTTGCACCAGGGCTCGGCCGGCATCGGCGGCACCGCGATGGACATCGCCATTCAGGCCGACGACCTGCGGCAGACCCGGGACACCGTGCTGGCCTGCATCGCCGAGGACACCGGTCAGCCGCTGGAACGGGTTGAGGCCGACTCGCGCCGGGATCGCTGGTTCTCGGCGCAAGAGGCGCTCGACTACGGATTCGTGGACGCCGTCGTCGAAGGCCCGGAACTGCTTCCGGCGCCCCGGACCCGGATCGGAATGGGAGGGGTCCGATGAGCAGCTACCCGATTCCCTACGTCACCACCCGCACCGACCGCGGGGAGCGCACCGTGGACATCTACAGCCGGCTGCTGGCCGACCGGATCGTCTACCTCGGCACCGGCATCGATGACGGCGTCGCCAACACGGTGATCGCGCAGCTGCTGCACCTGGCCAGCGACAATGCCGACGCCCCGATCTCGCTCTACCTGAACTCGCCGGGCGGCTCGATCCCGGCCACGCTGGCCATCTACGACGCCATGCAGTTCGTCCAGCCCCGGGTCGAGACCACCTGTGTCGGACAGGCGGCGGCCACCGCTGCGCTGCTGCTGGCCGGGGGAGCGTCCGGCGGACGGCAGATCCTGCCGCACGGCCGGGTGGTGATCCACGCGCCCGCCGCCGAGGGACGCGGCACGATCCCCGACCTGATCCTGGAAGCGGACGAGGTGGCCCGCGTCCGCGCGCTGCAGGAGGAACTCCTGGCTCGGCACACCGGCCGGACGCCGGAGCAGATCCGTACCGATCTGGAACGCGATCTGATCCTCACTCCGGCCGACGCCGTGCGGTACGGAGTGGTCGACCGGGTGCTCGAATGGGAGGTCGCGGGCAAAGCCTCAACCTGAGCGCGAAGGACCTGGATCTCGCGGGGTGGCTAGGGGTTAAGGTGAGGCGCCCGGATACCGGATCGCACCCCTGAAGCGCCGGCCGGGCCCTGAGGAGGGGTTATGAGCGAGATCTCCGCACCGGCCGCCACGGCCCGCGAACTGACCGTCCGGGGGATCGTCCTCGGTGGCCTGATCACCCTGGTGTTCACCGCCGCCAACGTCTATCTCGGCCTGAAGGTCGGCCTGACCTTCGCCACCGCGATTCCGGCCGCGGTCATCTCGATGAGCGTGCTGCGGTACTTCAAGGACCACTCGATCGTCGAGAACAACATCGTGCAGACGATCGCCTCCGCGGCGGGCACCCTGTCGGCGATCATCTTCGTGCTGCCCGGCCTGGTGATGATCGGCTGGTGGCAGGGCTTCCCGTACTGGACGACGGCGGCCGTCTGCGCGATCGGCGGCACCCTCGGCGTGATGTACTCCATTCCGCTGCGGCGCGCTCTGGTGACCGGCTCGGACCTGCCCTACCCCGAAGGTGTGGCCGCCGCCGAGGTGCTCAAAGTGGGCGACAGCAGCGGCGGGGCCGCCGACAACCGCAGCGGCGTCCGGATCATCTCGCTGGGCGCCTTCGCCTCGGCCGGTTTCTCGCTGCTGTCCTCGCTCAAGGTGGTCGGCAGTTCGGTGTCCGGTGCGCTGCGGATCGGCAGTGGCGGCACCATGTTCGGGGCCAGCCTCTCGCTCGCCCTGATCGGCGTCGGTCACCTGGTGGGGCTCACCGTCGGCATCGCGATGCTGGTCGGCCTGGCGATCTCCTACGGCGTCCTGCTGCCGATCCGGACAGCCGGCAACCTGCCCGCCGACACCCCGTTGCTCTCCGCCGTCGGCAGTGTCTTCTCCTCCGAGGTCCGCTTCATCGGCGCCGGCACCATGGCGATCGCGGCGATCTGGACGCTGGTGAAGATCACCACCCCCGTGGTCAAGGGCATCCAGGGTGCCCTGGTCTCCGCCCGGGAACGGCGGGCGGGCACCTCCGTCGACGTCACCGAGCGCGACATCCCGATCACCTGGGTCGGCATCGTGGTGGTCGTCTCGCTGATCCCGATCGGCTTCCTGCTCTGGGACTTCGCCAGCGGCACCGCCATCCATCACGGTGTGCTCGGGATCGTCATCACCAGCATCGCGTTCGTGTTCGTGGTCGGCCTGCTGGTGGCGGCCGTCTGTGGCTACATGGCCGGCCTGATCGGATCGTCCAACAGCCCGATCTCGGGCGTCGGCATCATCGTGGTGATCGCCGCCGCGCTGCTGATCAAGCTGACCTTCGGTGCCGCGAACCCCGAGGAGAGTCTCTCGCTGGTCGCTTACACGCTGTTCGCCGCGGCGGTGGTGTTCGGTGTCGCGACCATCTCCAACGACAACCTGCAGGACCTGAAGACCGGCCAACTGGTCGGCGCCACCCCGTGGAAGCAGCAGGTCGCGCTGATCATCGGCGTCGCCTTCGGCTCGGCGGTCATTCCGCCGGTGCTCGACCTGATGCAGACCGCCTTCGGCTTCGCCGGCGCCCCCGGTGCGGGTGAGAACGCACTGGCCGCCCCGCAGGCGGCGCTGCTGTCGTCCCTTGCCACGGGCGTGTTCGGGGTCTCCATCGACTGGGGCCTGCTCGGTCTCGGTGCACTGATCGGCGTCGGCATCATCGTGGTGGACGAGGTGCTCGGCAAGACGACGAAGTCCTACCGGCTGCCGCCGCTGGCGGTCGGCATGGGCATGTACCTGCCGATGGCGTTGACTCTGATCATTCCGATCGGCGCCGTGCTGGGCACGTTCTACGACCGCTGGGCCGCCAAGGGCCGTCCCGAACGGGTCGAGCATCGCAAGCGTCTCGGAGTGCTGCTGGCCACCGGCCTGATCGTCGGCGAGAGCCTGTACGGCGTGGTGTTCGCCGGAATCGTCGGGGCCACCGGCAAGGACGAACCGCTGGCCATCGTGGGTGAGGGTTTCGAGAACTGGGCCGCGATCCTCGGGGTCCTGGTCTTCGTCGGGCTGACCGGCTGGATCTACGCCCGCACCCGCCGGACGGCCGAGAACGACGGCTGAGCGCCGGCGACCTCAGGCGGCCAGGCAGACCGGTCCGCGGACCGCGCCGGCGCCGAGCCGCGAGCTGGTCCGCAGGGTCAGCTCGGACACGGTCAGATCCAGGGCGCCGGCGACGGCGGCGAGCAGTTCCGAGGACGGCTCCTTCAAGCCGCGTTCCAGCTCGGAGAGGTACTGCGGAGACATACCGGCGCGTCCGGCGACGTCGACGATCCGGTCGGCGCGTTCCAGCCGTTCGGCGCGCAACTGCTCGCCCAGAGCCTCCCGCCAGAGCGGCTCGACAGGTTCCGGCTGGCGCTCCGGCCGCAGCGGTACGACGTCTCCCATAGGCACACGGTAGTCCCAGTCCTAGACTCCGGTCATGACACAGACGTCTGATCTGAAGCCCCGTAGCCGCGACGTCACCGACGGACTGGAGAAGGCCGCCGCGCGCGGAATGCTGCGGGCGGTGGGCCTGGGGGACGAGGACTTCGCGAAGCCGCAGATCGGGGTGGCGTCGTCCTGGAACGAGATCACCCCGTGCAACCTGTCGCTGGACCGGCTGGCCAAGGCGGTCAAGGACGGCGTTCATGCCGCCGGCGGGTATCCGCTCGAGTTCGGCACCATCTCGGTCTCGGACGGCATCTCGATGGGCCACGAGGGCATGCATTTCTCGCTGGTCTCCCGCGAGGTGATCGCCGACTCGGTCGAGACCGTGATGAACGCCGAGCGGCTGGACGGCTCGGTGCTGCTGGCCGGTTGCGACAAATCGCTGCCCGGCATGCTGATGGCGGCCGCCCGGCTCGACCTGGCGTCGGTCTTCCTCTACGCCGGGTCGATCCTGCCCGGCATCGCCCGGCTGTCGGACGGCACCGAGAAGACGGTCACCATCATCGACGCCTTCGAAGCGGTCGGCGCCTGCGCCGCCGGGCTGATGTCCCGTGCCGACGTGGACGCCATCGAACGCGCCATCTGCCCCGGTGAGGGTGCCTGCGGCGGCATGTACACCGCCAACACGATGGCCTCGGTCGCCGAGGCGATCGGCATGTCGCTGCCCGGCTCGGCAGCTCCGCCCGCCACCGACCGCCGCCGGGACGGCTTCGCCCGGCGCTCCGGCGAGGCCGTGGTGAACCTGCTGCGTCGCGGCATCACCGCCCGCGACATCATGACCAAGGAGGCATTCGAGAACGCGATCGCCGTGGTGATGGCCTTCGGCGGCTCCACCAATGCCGTGCTGCACCTGCTGGCCATCGCCCACGAGGCCGAGGTGGAGCTCACCATCGACGACTTCCAGCGAGTCGGCGCCAAGGTGCCGCACCTGGCCGACGTCAAGCCGTTCGGCGCCTACGTGATGACCGACATCGACCGGGTCGGCGGCGTCCCGGTGGTGATGAAACTGCTGCTCGACTCGGGTCTGCTGCACGGCGACTGCCTGACCGTGACCGGCAAGACCATGGCCGAGAACCTGGCCCACATCGCCCCGCCCGACCCGGACGGCAAGGTCATCCGGGCGATGCAGCAGCCGATCCACCACGCCGGCGGCATCACCATCCTGAAGGGCTCCCTGGCACCTGAAGGTGCGGTGGTGAAGAGCGCCGGCTTCGATGATTCGGTGTTCGAGGGCACCGCACGGGTCTTCGACGGCGAACGTGCCGCGATGGACGCCGTCGAGGCCGGCACCCTCGGCAAGGGCGATGTCGTGGTGATCCGCTACGAAGGCCCCAAGGGTGGCCCGGGCATGCGCGAGATGCTCGCCGTCACCGGCGCGATCAAGGGTGCCGGACTCGGCAAGGACGTGCTGCTGCTCACCGACGGCCGATTCTCCGGCGGCACCACCGGGTTGTGCGTCGGCCACGTCGCCCCCGAGGCGGTCGACCTCGGCCCGATCGCTTTCGTCGCCGACGGTGACCGGATCCGGCTGGACGTGGCGAACGGACGCCTCGACCTGCTGGTCGATGACGACGTGATGCGCACCCGGCAGGACGCCGGCGTCACCCACCCCGCACCCAAGTACACCCGCGGTGTGCTGGCCCGCTACCGCAAGCTGGTCACCTCAGCCAGCCGGGGCGCCGTCCTCGACTGAGACCGTCGCCCCCGTCATCCCGGGCTTGCCCCGGGATGACGGGTGTGGGATGACGGGTGGGGTCGCCGGGACGACGGGGCCACCGCTGGTCGAGCTTGTCGAGACCCCTGCCGCGGGTCCCGACAGGCTCAATCGACGGCGCCGGGATGGCTCTGCCGGACGGCAGTGACGAGGTCGGTGAGCATCCGTTCCAGAAGGTCGCGCTCCTGCGGTGACAGGCGATCCGTCAAGGCCTTGGTGGCCTCCGTCATCGGCCGGTAGAGGCGTCGCAGTTCGTCGAACCGGTCGGTCGAGCGCAACTGGGCCGAGCGGCCGTCCGCGGGATGCCGTTCCCGGTCGATCCATTGCTGCTGTTCGAGGCGAGCGAGCACGCCGGTGAGGGTGGCCCGGGGCAGCCCCGTCCGGATGGCGAGGTGCGAGGGCGTGCATGGGCCTTCGCGGTCGATGACGTCGAGGACGTCCAGATCGCGCGGGTTCAGGCCGGCGGTACTGGCGACCTTGTCATTGACGATCTGGAGTTCGATCCGCAGCTGCCTGACGCAATCCCTGATCGACGTGTCGCTCACTGGGACGTCCGGTGCCGGTTCGTGGTGGGGGAGACCGCTCGGCGCAGGTGGTCGTCGCGGCCCAGTTCGGCGACCATGGCGGCGGCGAGATCGGCGCGGGTGGTGGTGCCCTGGGTGGGGTGGTCGAGGTCGAGGCGGTAGTCCGAAACCTGGTCGGCATCGATCAGCCGGCCCGGCCGCATCACCGTCCAGTCGATGTCGTCGACGGTCTGAAGGTATTCCTCCATGGCGCGCATGTCCGCGTACAGCGTGCGGCCGATGACGTTACGGAGCAGCGGAAAGGCCAGGTGGTCGGCGAACCAGTTCATCGGCGGCGGCGGATAGGTGAGTCCCGAACTGACCACGACCAGGCGCCTGGCCGAGGGGCTGCGCCGCATCGCCTCGACGATGTTGCGCGTCCCCACGGAGTAGATGCTGACCGGATGCCGGGTGTAGGCGCAGCCCAGGGTGGAGAGTACGGCGTCGGCGGTGGCGACCGCCTCGTCGAGGCCGTTGCCGGAGAGGGCGTCGGCCTGCGCGACAGAGAGTTCGGGGCGTGGATCGAGTGGCAGCGGATCCGGACGGCGACTCACCGCCGTCACCGTATGGCCCGCCCGCAGGGCCTCCCGGCACATCCACAGCCCGGTGGGTCCGGCGGCTCCGACGATGGTGACTCGCACGTTGACCTCCGAGGGGAGAATAGTACGGAAATCGTATCATCTGTCCTCGTGGAACCGCAGTGCGGCTCGTCGTCACCCCTGGCTCCGCCTCTCGTCGTCCCCCCGGCTCCGCCTCTCTTCGTCACCCCGGCTCGCCTCTCTTCGTCATCCCGGGCTTGTCCCGGGATCTCATCACTGCGTGTGTCGCTAGATCCGGTCAGGAGATCCCGGCGTTCGCCGGGATGACCGGGAGCGGGACCGGAGCCGGGATTGCGGGTGCCGGGATCGCGCGGTGGGAGGCCGGGATGACGGTGGGTCGTCTCAGCAGTCCCGCAGACGCTGCAGCACGTCGTCCAGCATCTGCTCGGTGAGCTTGCCGGTGAAGGTGTTCTGCTGGCTGACGTGATAGCTGCCGAACAACCGCACCGTGCGATCGCCGGCCCCCAACTCGGCTTCGGCACCGTGCCCGAACCGTGGCTTCGGACGCGGCACCGACCAGCCGAGCCGGCGCGCGGCGGCCAGGGTGGCGTCCCAGCCGATCGCCCCGAGCGCGAGTATTCCCCGTAGCCGGGGCGTGATCAGGGTCAGTTCACGATCCAGCCAGGCCGAGCAGGTCGCCTTCTCGACGGTGCTCGGTTTGTTGTCCGGAGGTGCGCAACGCACGGTGGCGGTGATTCGCAGATCGCGCAGCGCCAAGCCGTCCCCGGCGTGGAGCGCGGTCGGCTGGTTGGCCAGGCCGGCCCGGAACAGCGCCGCGTACAGCCAGTCGCCGGAACGGTCGCCGGTGAACATCCGTCCGGTCCGGTTGGCCCCGTTGGCGGCCGGCGCCAAACCGACGATCAGCAGGGTGGCGGCGTCGTCGCCGAAGCTGGGCACCGGACGCCCCCAGTACGGCTGGTCGGCGAACGACGCCCGGCGTCCGAGGGTCGCCACGCTTTCCCGCCAACTCACCAGCCGAGGGCAGGCCCGGCACACCGACGAGCGGGCCTGCAACTCATCCAGGCTCGCGGACGCCGCCAGTCGCGCCACGTCCGCGGCGTCCAGTGCGACCGGAGTGGCCGTCGTCGCCGGATCCCCCGGCCATCCGGTGCCGGGCGGCACCGGCGAACCGAACGGCCGTCCGGTGATCGGGTGCGAATCGGTCAACGTCGGCCGGCCAGGTGTCGGAAGACCAGGTGGGCGCAGCCGATCACCAGGAAGACGATGCCGATGGCGAGCACCCGCGGGGTGCGCATCTCCGGGTCGTCCTCGGAGCGGAGGAGGTACAGCAGCCCGAACAGGAGATTCATCACCATCGGCGCCAGGACCAGGACGCCCACGGCGATCCGGATCGGATGCCGATGCGGCGTCGACGGCTTCCCTGCGGCGAGTTCCCGCGGTATCGGCCCGAGCACCTCGACAGGCGTGGCGCCGAGGTAGATCCCGGCCGCGGCGGAGTCCGGATCCTGCCCGATGTTCACCGGACGGCGCGCCGGTACCGGCCCCATCGGCTGCTGATCGAAGAGCGCCATCGCCACCGCCTCCCAGGTTCGACCCGAATGTGGCCGCAGTGTAACCCCGGCCTCCGGACGGCGAACCTCACGTAGCCTGACCGGGTGCGGATCGCGACCTGGAATGTGAACTCGGCCAAACAGCGGATGCCTCGGTTGTTGCCCTGGCTGGACGAGCGGCGCCCGGACGTCGTCTGCCTGCAGGAGACCAAGCTCACCGACGACGCGTTCGCGGAGTTGTTCGCCGAACCGCTGGCGGAACGCGGCTACGAGTTCGCCAGCAACGGCCAGGGTCAGTGGAACGGTGTCGCGCTGCTCTCCAAGGTCGGGCTGGACGACGTCGAGCGCGGCTTCCCCGACATGCCCGGCTTTCCCGGACCGGAGGCGCGGGCGATCAGCGCCGGCTGCGACGGTCTGCGGGTGCACAGCCTCTACGTGCCGAACGGCCGGGAACCCGACTCCGACCACTACCGCTACAAGCTGGACTGGCTGGCCGCGCTACGGGCCGACGTGGCCGCCGGCCCGCAACGGGTGGCGCTGTGCGGCGACATGAACATCGCCCCGGCCGACGCCGACGTCTTCGACCCGCAGGCCTACATCGGCCAGACCCACGTCACCGAACCGGAACGTGCGGCGCTGCAGGCGCTCACCGATCTCGGGCTGCGCGACGTCGTCCGCGACCGTTGGCCCACCCAGCGGGTGTTCAGTTACTGGGACTACCGGGCCGGCATGTTCCACCAGGATCTCGGCATGCGGATCGATCTGGTGCTGGCCGACACGGCGACGGCGTCCCGGGTGGCGGCGGCCTGGATCGACCGGCAGGCCCGCAAGGGCACCGGCCCCAGCGACCACGCCCCGGTGATGGTCGACCTCGACGAGGCGCCGGACGGCGACATCGGACCGATGGTGCCGCCGCCGTCCGCGCCGCGCACACCGCGCCGGGGAACCCGCAGGCTGCCGCAGTCGCGGTAGCGGCCGCAGCCGGGACGCCGCGGTCGCAGTCGGCGTCCGGCACGGCCTGTGTCAGAATCGGGCCAGTGTCCGTTCCGATCGGGAGTTTGCATGCAGTCGTGCGAGGCTTGTGGCCGACCGCTTTCCGATGACGCGTTGCGTTGCCCCGCCTGTGGACGTTCGGTTCCGGACGCCGTCCGCGGCGATGCCGTGCAGCCGCACGATGCCGAGCAGACCGGAGAGATTCCGCCGGTCCGTTTCACCGGCGAACCAGCGGGTCCGAGTGAGTCCTCGCCCGACTCCGAAGACTGGGATCCGGACGAGACCACCCGGTTCCGGCCGGTCTACGACTCGAGCCGCAACCGGCGCAACACGCTGGCCCTGGCCGGCCTGTCGGTCGCCCTGATCGCGGCCGTGGTGAGCCTGGCCTGGCTGATCGGGCAGACCGTCGGTGCCCGTCCGATCACCACCGGTTCGGCGCCCGCCACCGTCACCGCGACACCATTGAGCAGCACCCCGCCACGCAGCGCGGTCGTCTGCACCACCGAGGTGGCGCGCAGCACCAACACCAGCTGTGCGGTCGCGACCAGGGTGCTGTCGGCCGTCCGCACGCTGGGTACCGATCTGCCGGACAAGTTCCGGGTGACCATCGTCGATCCGAACAGCCAGAAGAACGCCACCTACGTGTGTTCGATCAAGTCGTGGATCGAGTGCTCGGGCCCGGGCGACGCCCGGGTCTACGTACGCCGGCTGATCTGATCCGCCGGCCTCAGCTGGGCTCCGGAGCGATCCGCGCCGAGACCAGGCAGGCCGTCCGCAGCTTCGCCCACGACGAATGCACCGTCAGCGTCGACAGTGTCGCCGGCGGGTACCGGTAGGCGATCAGGGCCCGGGCCTCGGCGTCCGATGAGCCGTCGGCGAGGGCGTGCGCCAGCGCCGGAATGCCCGGTGCGTGACCGACCACGAGCAGGCTGCCGCAGCCGCTCGGCACGGTCATCAGCTCCTCGAGAATGGACATCGCGCCGGCGTTGTAGATGGCGTCGCTCGACCAGATCGGCACGCCGAGGCCGAGCGCCTCGGCGGTCTGCATGGTGCGGGTGGCGGACGACGCCAGGACCAATTCGATCCCGGCGCCGCGCAGATGTTCGCCGACACCACGTGCCTGCACGATGCCACGGGCGCTCAGCCGACGGGCATGATCGCCGCCGGGGCCGGGCGCCTGCCATTGGGCCTCGGCATGGCGCAGCAGGTGCAGTGTGCTCACTCGGTCAGGACTCGGAATCGGGCTCGGAGCGGGTGAACTCGTTCTCGTAGTCGGTGCCCTGGGCCCGCCGCCAGCTCTCGAAGATCTCGGCCTCCGCTTCGGTGCGGCCGACCCAGACTGCGCCCTCGACCGACTTGCCCGGCTCGAGGTCCTTGTAGACGGCGAAGAAGTGCTCGATCTCGAGCAGGGTGAGCTGGGGCAGATCCTTCAGCTCGGTGAGGAAATCCTGCCGATGGTCGGCGGTCGGGATGCACAGCACCTTGTCGTCGCCGCCCATCTCGTCGGTCATCCGGAACATGCCGATCGCGCGGCACTCGATCAGCGCACCCGGGAAGGTGGCTTCGGGAACCAGCACCATGGCGTCCAGCGGATCGCCGTCCTGGCCGAGGGTGCCCTCGATGAAGCCATAGTCGTTCGGGTACTGAGTCGAGGTGAACAGCGTCCGATCGAGCCGGATGCGGCCGGTGTGGTGGTCCATCTCGTACTTGTTCTTGGTGCCCTTGGGAATTTCGATGGTCACATCGAAATGCAGGGTGGCTGGAATCTTGGCGCGTGTGAACTCGGCCACTACGGTTCCCCTTTCGGAGGCTGTCATGATGGCGTGGTGCCACGCTCGACCCTATCGCCAACCATGCCCGCGGCAACATGCCGAAAGCGGTAGCCCGGACGGCCGCCCGCCGGGCCCGGACGGTGGTGCTGGTGCTGCTCGCGGTCGTGGTGGTGGCCGCGACCACGCTGCTGGCGGTGCCGCAATGGCGCGCCGCGGTGCTGCCGAGCGCGACTGTGGTGCGGAACTCGCCGCCACCGGTCGGCTATCGGGCGCCGGTCACCGCGAGCCCACCTGCGCTGCCGCTGGACGACCTCAGCCAAACCCCGGCGCCGACAGCCAAGGCGCTGCTGGCCGGGCTGGCGAAGCTGCCGAAGGGGGCCGCGGGAAAGACGTCGGTGGTGGTCGCCGATCCGCAGTCCGGGCAGATCCTGATCGATCGCGGCGACCGGCCGGCTGTGCCGGCGTCCACGCTGAAGCTGCTGAGCGCCCTGGTGGCTCAGGAGACGCTCGGCAACGACCGGAGGTTCGCCACCACGACGGTGAGCCCGAAGGCCGGCACGGTCGTGCTGCGCGGCGGCGGCGATCCGCTGCTGCACGACGCCCGCACCGACGGACGTGCCTCGCTGCAGCAACTGGCCAGTTCAACAGCGGCCGAACTCGCCCGCGCCGGGACGACCCGGGTGAAGCTCGGCTACGACGCGACCCTGTTCACCGGCAACCCCTGGCACCGGCACTGGACCGACAACTACCGCTATTCGGTGGCCCCGATCACCGCACTGATGATCGACGGCGGCCGCACCCGCACCGGCGAGGCCGACAAGAATCCGGCCCGCACGGCCGCCGAGAAGTTCGCGAAGCGACTGACCAAGGCCGGCGTCACGGTGACCGCGGTCACGCCGATGAAGGCACCGGACGACTCCCGCGAACTGGCAGCCGTCCAGTCGCCCAGCGTCGAGGAGCTGATCGCGCACGCACTGCAGGCCAGCGACAACACCGCGGTCGAGACCCTCACCCGGCAGGCGGCGCTGGCCTCCGGGCAGCGCGGCGACTTCGCCGGGGCGAGCCGCACGGTCACCGACACGCTGCGCCGGCTCGGGCTGTGGGCGTCCGGCATGGTCATCGACGACACCTGCGGGTTGAGCCGGGAGAACCGGGTCACGCCGGGGGTGCTGGTGAAGGCCGTCCAGCTGGTGCTCACCGAGGAACGTTTCCGTTCCCTGCTGGAGGGGTTCCCGGTCGGCGGCGTGACCGGCACCCTGACCGACCGGTTCGACGATGCTCGTGAACGAGCCGGACGCGGTGTCGTCCGGGCCAAGACCGGCAGCCTGCGCGACGTCACCACGCTGGCCGGCTACCTGGTCACCTCCGACGGTGCGCCGGTGGCCTTCGCGCTGGTCGCCAACCAGGTGAGCCGGCCGTTGGCCGTCCGGGACTGGATGGACACCACCACGGCCCGCTGGGCGGCGTGCGGCTGTGGCTGAACCTGACGGATCGGTCGCTGTGCCGGTGCTGGACTGGTCGGTGGCCGCCGGTGCCGGACGGCGACTGGTCCCGGCCGGTCCGGAACTGACCCGGGACGAGGCGTCCGAGGTGGTGACCGAGCTGCGGTCCTGCGCCGACCGGGCGACGGACGCCGTGGCCGCGGCCAGCGGACTGGCCGTCCCGCCGTCCACGCAGACCCTGGTGCTGGACCGGGCCGGCTGGGTGAGCGCCGTGGTGTCGATGACCGAATCGATGCTGCGCACGATCGGCCAGACGCCGCCGGCGACGCTGGGTGAGAAGGTCTCCGGACGTCTCGCCGGTGCCCAACTGGGCTCGGCGCTCGCCTTCGTGGCGACCCGCATCCTGGGCCAGTACGACCCCTATTCCCCGGCGCCGCGGTTGCTGCTGGTCGCGCCCAACATCGTTGCCGCCGAGCGGTCGATGGCGGTCGAACCACGCGGCTTCCGGCAGTGGGTCTGCCTGCACGAGCAGACCCATCGGTTCCAGTTCGGGGCCGCGCCCTGGCTGGCGGTCCACCTGCTCGGCCTGCTCCGCGACGTCTTCGATGACGCCGGCGAACGGTCCGGACGGCTCCGGCTGCTGTCGGTTCCGCAGGCGACCGCGCTCGACAAGGTGACCGCGGTGATGTCGCTGCTGGAGGGCCACGCCGACGTGGTGATGGACGCCGCCGCCGACCCTCTGGTGCCGCAGGCCGCCCTGCTGCGCCGACGGTTCGAGGGCCGCCGGGATGCCGGCGGCCTGATCCAGGTGCTGTCCCGGGTTCTCGGCCTGCAGGCCAAACGCGAGCAGTATCTGCACGGTGCCCGGTTCTGCCGCGCGGTGATCGCCCAGGCCGGCGTCGACGGCCTCAACCTGGCGTTCCGCGCCCCTGAACTACTGCCCTCCCTTGACGAGCTGCACAACCCGGCCGGGTGGCTGCGCCGAGTCCCGGAGCGGGCCGGCTGATGGCCCGTCGGGCGCTCGGGCCGGCCACCTTGGCGGTGGTCGCCGCGATCGAGCGGATCAACCACGGCGAGGACGTGCTGGTCGCCTGCTCGGGCGGTGCCGATTCGCTGGCGCTGGCGCACGGCGTCCGGCTGGCCGCGCAACGGACCGGTTTCGGGGCGCGCGCGGTGGTGATCGATCACGGCCTGCAGGACGGCTCGGCGGCCCATGCCGAGGCTGTCGCGGCCGGGCTTGACCAGGCGGGGCTGCCGGCGCAGGTCGTCGCGGTGCGGGTGGACTCCGACGGTTCCGGCCCGGAGGCGGCGGCGCGGGAGGCCCGGTATCGCGCGCTCAGCGGCGCCCGGCGGCCGCCGGAGGTGTGTTACCTCGGCCACACCCGCGACGATCAGGCCGAAACGGTGCTGCTCGGGTTGGCCCGTGGTTCGGGCCTCCGCTCGCTCGCCGGTATGCCGGCGAGCCGCGACGGCTTCGCGCGTCCGCTGCTCGACCTGTCCCGGGCCGCCACCCGGGAGTGCTGCCGCGAACTGGGCGTGGCCTGGTGGGACGACCCGCACAACACCGAGCGGCGGTTCACCCGGGTGCGGGTCCGTGAGGCCGTCCTGCCGGTGCTGGAACGCGAACTCGGCCCCGGGGTCGCCGACGCGCTGGTCCGCACCGCCGCTCTCGCCAGGGAAGACGCCGATGCCCTAGACGAGCTCGCCGCCGCGGTGGCGACTCCGGAGAAGTTGCCGTGTGCGGCCCTCGAACCACTGCCGGCCGCGCTGCGGCAGCGGGTGCTGCGGCGTTGGCTGCTGACCCGGGGCGCCGCCGAGGTGAACCGGGGGCACACCCTTGCGGTCGCGGAACTGGTCACCGGCTGGCGGGGCCAGCGCTGGGTGGAGGTGCCCGGCGTCCGGGTGGCGCGGCGCGACGGGCTGCTGGTCGCGCTGCCCCCGGCCGGCGCCGAGTGACGGTTCGGCACAACGCTCAGGTTTCGCTAAGGTGCGCGTGTGGACGCCAGTGACATTCGGTCCGACCTCATCGACGTGCTCTACACGTCCGACCAGATTCAGGACCGGTTGCGGGCGCTGGCCGCCGAGATCGAGACCGACTACGACGGCCGGGATCTGCTGCTGGTCGGCGTCCTCAACGGGGCGCTGATGGTGATGGCCGATCTGTCCCGGACCCTCGTCCGGCATTGCGAGATGGACTGGATGGCGATCTCGTCCTACGGCTCGGGCACCCAGAGTTCCGGTGTGGTGCGCATTCTGAAAGACCTCAACACCGATCTGGCCGGACGCCACGTGCTGGTCGTCGAGGACATCGTCGACACCGGCCTGACGCTGGCGTACCTGATCCAGAACCTGAAGTCGCGCAACCCGGCCAGCCTCGAAGTGATGGCCATGTTCCGCAAACCGGACGCCCTGAACAGCCCGGTCGCGGTGAAGTACGTCGGGTTCGACCTGCCCAACGAGTTCGTCGTCGGCTACGGCCTCGACTACGCCGGGCGGTACCGCAACCTGCGTGACGTCGCCACCCTGTCTCCGCACGTCTACTCCTGAGGCTCGGGCGGCCGAGCCCGGGCGGGAAACGCCCGTCTATTCTTGGGGATCGACGGCGGCCGCCGCGCTCAACAAAGGTGGGTAATGAAGGCTCAACGACTGTTCCGGGGACCGATCCTGTGGATCATCCTGGCGTTCCTCGGGATCGCGCTGCTTATCGACTACATCGGCAATGCCAACGGCTACCAGGCCAAGCCCACCTCCGAAGTGGTCGCGCTGATCAACAGCGACACTCCGCTGAAGAGCGTCACCCTGGTCGAGGGCGAGCAGGACATCCGGGTCGAGCAACAGGACGGCACCAAGGTCCGGGCCAAGTGGATCGGCAACCAGAGCCAGCAGATCATCGACCGGCTGAACCAGCGGATGGCCAACCACACCCTGGAGAGCTGGAGCGGCGACGTTCCGCAACAGGGCATCTGGAGCATGCTGCTGTTCACCGTCGGACCGTTCCTGGTCATCGGGTTGATCTTCTTCTTCCTGCTCAATCAGATGCAGGGCGGCGGCAACCGGGTGATGGGCTTCGGCAAATCGAAGGCGAAACTCGCCACCAAGGACACCCCGCGCACCACGTTCACCGACGTCGCCGGCTGTGAAGAGGCGATCGAGGAACTCCAGGAGATCCGGGAGTTCCTCTCCGAGCCGGCCAAATTCCAGGCGGTCGGCGCCAAGATCCCCAAGGGCGTGCTGCTCTACGGCCCTCCCGGAACCGGCAAGACGCTGCTGGCCCGGGCGGTGGCCGGCGAGGCCGGCGTCCCGTTCTTCTCGATCTCGGGCTCCGACTTCGTCGAGATGTTCGTCGGTGTCGGTGCCTCCCGCGTCCGCGACCTGTTCGAGCAGGCCAAGGAGGCCGCCCCGGCGATCGTCTTCATCGACGAGATCGACGCCGTCGGACGCCACCGCGGCGCCGGCATGGGCGGCGGCCACGACGAGCGTGAGCAGACCCTGAACCAGCTGCTGGTCGAGATGGACGGCTTCGACGTCCGGGGTGGCGTGGTGCTGATCGCGGCCACCAACCGTCCGGACGTGCTCGACCCCGCACTGCTGCGACCCGGACGTTTCGACCGGCAGATCCCGGTCGAGGCGCCCGACATGAAGGGCCGGCTGCAGATTCTGCGGGTGCACGCCGCCAACAAGCCGATGGCCCCGGACGCCGATCTGGAGTCGGTGGCCAAGCGCACCCCGGGCTTCACCGGTGCCGACCTGGCCAACGTGCTGAACGAGGCGGCGCTGCTGTGCGCCCGGCAGAACCAGCGCTACCTGACCAAGGAGCATCTGGACGAGGCCATCGACCGGGTGATCGCCGGGCCGCAGAAGCGCTCCCGGATCATGAACGAGCGCGAGCTGCTGATCACCGCGTACCACGAGGGCGGCCACGCCCTGGTCGCTGCGGCGATGCCGGGCACCGACCCGGTGCAGAAGGTGACGATCCTGCCGCGCGGCCGGGCGCTCGGCTACACGATGGTGATGCCCGACTCGGACAAGTACTCCAAGACCCGCGGCGAACTGCTCGACCAGCTGGCCTACATGCTGGGCGGCCGGGCCGCCGAGGAACTCGTCTTCCACGACCCGACCACCGGCGCCGCCAACGACATCGAGAAGGCCACCAACACCGCCCGCGCCATGGTCACCAAGTACGGCATGACCGAGCGGCTCGGCGCGGTGAAGCTGGGCAATGACTCCGACGAGCCGTTCCTGGGCATGCAGGCCGGCATGGGCGGCGGGCACCGCGACTACTCCGACGCGATCGCGGCCGCCATCGACGCCGAGGTCGCCGGGCTGATCAACACCGCCCACCAGGAGGCGTTCGACTGCCTGGTCACCAACCGCGAGGTGCTCGATGAGCTGGTCCGCCAGCTGTTCGAGAAGGAGACCCTCGACAAGGAGCAGGTGGCCAAGATCTTCGAGCCGCTGGTGCGCTGGCCGAAGCGTCCGGCCTGGACGGGCTCCGACACCCGGGTGCCGTCCGACCTGCCGCCGGTCGATCCGCCGCCGCCCGCGCCGAAGCCGGAGCCGACCTACGGCCCGCCGCTGCTCGGCCCCAACGGTTCGATCCAGGTGCCGGTGCCCACCACGCCCGGCGGCGGCGTTCCGCAGCCGCCGCACGACCCGTCCCAGCCGCAGTGGCAGCCGCCCTACGGCCAGCCCCCGTACGGCCAACAGCCTCCCCAGCAACCGCCGGCCGGTTGGGCGCCTCCGCCGGAGCGCTGACATGCCGGTGGACCAGCCACGGGTGGCGGCAGCCGTCCGCGAGATCCTCGCTGCGATCGGTGAGGATCCCGACCGGGAAGGGCTTCGCGAGACGCCCGCCCGGGTCGCCCGCGCCTACGCCGAGATCTTCGCCGGCCTGGACGGCGACCCCGCCGATGCGCTTCGGACCACCTTCGACATCGCCCACGACGAGCTGGTGCTGGTCAAGGACATCGAGGTGTGGAGCACCTGCGAGCATCACCTGGTGCCGTTCACCGGGGTCGCCCACGTCGGCTACATCCCTGCCGTCGACGGACGGATCACCGGGCTGAGCAAGCTGGCCCGGCTGGTCGACGTGTTCGCCAAGCGCCCGCAGGTGCAGGAACGGCTGACCAGCCAGGTGGCCGACGCCCTGGTCGAGCACCTGCAGCCCCGCGGCGTGATCGTGGTGATCGAATGCGAGCACCTGTGCATGACCATGCGCGGCGTCCGCAAACCCGGCTCGAAGACGGTGACCTCCGCCGTCCGAGGCGCACTGCGCAACCCGGCCACCCGCGCCGAGGCGATGAGCCTGATCATCGGCTGAGTTCGAACCGCTTTCCGGTGGAAATCCGGCCGCCGGCGCACCCTGTCGAGGCGTCACACGGTTTTCCCGGTTGAAATCAGCCGTCTGAAAAGGCTCCTAATCAACCGGCAACTGGTTCGGGCTGATCAGGGCTGACCCTTGTCGTATAACCACCACGAAGCGGTATGCGCGGTTCAACGCAGCCGAAAGAATGCGCGCAGCGGCGGCTTGGATTCGCCGACCTCGATGAAGCCGAGAGCCTCATAGAAGGCTCGTTGGCCGGGTTCAGCGTCGGTCAATAGAACCTGTTGCCGGACCTCGCCCGGGCCCTGGAGGACCGTCTCGACCAATCGGCGCCCCAGGCCCTCGCGTCGGTGTGAGGGGTCAACCAGCACGTCCTGCAGGTAGGCGATGGTGGTGCCGTCGCCGACGATTCGGGCCAGCCCCACCAGCTTCCCGTGGGATCGAGCGGTCACCACCCGCAGCGATCCGCGAACAGCCCGGACGAGAGCGTCGGGCTCGCGGGTGTAGGCCGTCCAGCCGACAGAGCCGTACAGTTCGAACAGTTCCTCGCGGCCCGGCTCGTCGACCTCGCTGAGTATCACTTCGCTCATGAATGAGAGCGTGGCACGAGGGTGCGGCTCCTCGTGCCACGGACGGTTGGGTAACGACCAGAAGCAGGGTCGGACCCGCGTGCGGCTGGATAGGCTGCCGCGAGTGAGGCAGTTCCAGAACGCCGGGCGGACCCTGGTGATGGGCATCGTCAACGTCACGCCGGACTCGTTCTCTGACGGCGGCGACTTTCTGTCGGCCGAGGCCGCCATTGCGCGCGGACGGCAACTGCTGGCCGAGGGGGCGGACCTGATCGATGTGGGCGGCGAGTCGACGCGGCCCGGGGCGGCGCGGGTACCGGTGCAGGAGGAACTGCGCCGGGTGCTGCCGGTGGTCGCCGAACTGGTGGCAGCCGGGGCTGCGGTCAGCATCGACACCACCCGTGCCGAGGTGGCGAAGGCGGCCGTGGCCGCCGGCGCCGACCTGGTCAACGACGTCTCCGGGGGGTTGGCCGACCCGGCGATGCTGGACGTGGTCGCCGAACTCGGTGTCGGCTATGTCGCGATGCATTGGCGCGGCCATTCCGACGTGATGCAGCAACTCACCCACTACGACGACGTGCTTCGTGACGTCGCCGCCGAACTCGCGCAGCGCCGGGACACCGCGCTGGCGGCAGGCATCGCGCCGGACCGACTGGTGCTCGACCCGGGGCTCGGGTTCGCCAAGACCCCCGACGCCAACTGGACGCTGCTGGCCGGTCTCGACGAACTGGCGGCGCTGGGGCAACCGCTGTTGATCGGTGCTTCCCGCAAGCGCTTCCTGGGTGACCTGCTCGACGGACGCGAACCGCGGCAACGTGACGACGCCTCGGTGGCGCTCACCGCGCTGTGCGCCGAGCGCGGGGTGTGGGGCGTCCGGACGCACACCGTCCGGCCGCACGCCGATGCCGTCGCGGTGGTGGCCAGGCTGGCCGAGGAGCGCCGTGGCGGGGTGCAGTAGGGTCTTGTCGGAGGTGAGTGCATGGCAGAGCCGAGTCCCGACCGGGTCCGACTGACCGGAATGCGGTTCCGGACCACCCACGGGGTCTATGACTTCGAACGGGTCGAGCCGCAGGATTTCGTGGTCGACGTGACCTGCGACCTGGCTCCTCGCACCGCCTCGGACGACCTCGCCACGACCGTGGACTACGCCGATCTCGCCAGGGCGATCGCCGGCGACGTCACCGGCGAACCGGTGAACCTGATCGAGACCCTCGCCGAGCGGATCGCGGCCACCTGCCTGAGCCGTCCGTTGGTGTCGGCGGTCGAGGTCACCGTGCACAAACCGCAGGCCAGAATGCCGGTCGAACTGGCCGATGTGGCCGTCACCATCACCAGGAGGCGCACCGCGTGACCGACTTCAATCCCAACGCCCACCTCGATTTCGATGTCGACACCTTGTCGGGCATGGTGCCGATACGTCAGGTGGTGTTCTCGATCGGCTCCAATCTCGGCGACCGGTTGGCCTACCTGCAGGGCGCGGTCGACCTGCTTCGCAACACACCGACGCTGAGCATCGCCGATATATCCCCGGTGTACGAGACCGCGCCCGTGGGACCGGTGGAAGAGCAGCCGGATTTCCTCAACATCATCGTCCGTGCGGACAGCACGCTGGCCTCCCTGGTGCTGCTGGAGCGTGCCCAGGCCATCGAGAAGAACTTCCTGCGGACCCGCGAAGTGCCGGGCGGGGCCCGCACCCTCGACGTGGACCTGATCACGGTCGGCGACCGGATCAAGGAAACGCCCGAGCTGACCTTGCCGCATCCGCGGGCGCACCAGCGCGCGTTCGTGCTCGTGCCCTGGCTGGACATCGACCCGGACGCCGCGCTGCCGGCCCTGGGACGGGTCGCCGAACTGCTCCGTGACGTCGACACCTCGGGCGTGCGGCGCCGCGACGACCTCGTCATCGATCTGTGATGTCCGAGCCTCGGCCGAGCGTCGAGCGAACCAGCCGTACCGTGCTGGCGATCGCCGCGGTCGTGGGCGCCGGGCTGGCCTGGGTGGTGCTGTCCAGCACGGAGAACTTCGGCTGGTCGGTCCCCCTGGTTCCACCGTTCACCGCGGTCGCGGTGGCCGTCCTCGCCGTCGCGACCTGGCTGGCCGCCCGCTGGATGCACCGCACCGTGCAGGTGCGCCGCGCACCTGTGGAGCCCGCGCGCGCGATCGCGCTGCTGCTCGCCGGCAAGGCGGCACTGATCGGCGGCACCGCGCTGGCGGCAGGCTACGCCGTGATCGCATTGCGCTCACTGCCCAACCTGGACGCCGCCCTGCCGCGCGAGCGGGCTATCTCGGCGGCCGTGTCGGCGGTGCTCAGTGTGGCGCTGGCAGTGGCCGGATCGGCCCTCGAGCGGGCCTGTCGGGTGCCTCCGGACGATGAATCCGGCGACGCGCCAGGGGCTGAGGACGGCGAGAGCGGCAGCCCCGGTTAGGCTTCGGCCGTGAAGCCGCACCCGGGACGTGTCCGTCGCCCCACCCGAGCCCGGGTGGTGTCCTGGACGACCCTCGCCCTGGTCAGTTGTGTGGCGGTGCTCGCCTATCTCTTCGGCGATCAACTCGGTCGTGGCCTCGGGCTGGTCGCACTGCTGGCCGGTGCCGCCCTGGCCTGCCTGCTGGCCTGGCGTGAGAATCGGACGGCGCAGCGGCTCCGTGAGGCGCGTGCCCTGCATCAGGTGCTGGTGCACGCCGAACAACTGCGTGCCGAACGCGCTCGCCAGCGTGCGGTGGTCGAGGTCCTCGGCTCGCGCGTGGAGGCACTGCACCGGCAACTCGAGACCTCCGGTCGGCGGGTGTGTGCGCTGCGCCAGGAGGTTTCCACCCTGCGCGGCAACTACGAGGCACTGCGTGTCGAGCTGGAACTTCAGGCCGTGCTGGAATCCGACGCCCGCATCGTCGAACTCGGCCGCTCCGGCCAGGTGATCGATCCGTGGGTGACCGCCCGCGAACTGTGGAGCCGCGACGAGAGTGTTCGTCGGCTCGCCTAGCCCGGATCGGGGCTGAGTCCGGCTCCGCCGATCTGCGCCTACTGCGCGACCCCAGCTGGGCGCACTGGCTGCGCCGGGCACGCTCGCCGTACG
>NZ_JAPUED010000056.1:0-19762 GCF_027492755.1 Micropruina sp.
CCGTGCAACCCTCGACTCAACCACGAACTCGATGCTAGAGGGCGCCACCGACGTTCCTGTGACCCGTTCCGGCATTGGTCCGCCGGCACTCGCGCGACCCGACGGCGACCAAGAGAACCCTCCCCGGTGACCGAAGGAACCGTTCCCGGCGACCGAAAGAACGGTCCCCAGTGGCCGAGACCCGCACGAAAGGAACCGTCCCCCGACATGCGAAGTTCGCACGAAAAGGAACCGTCCCCCTTCGTGCGAGATTCGCACGAGAAGGAACCGTCCCCGGGCGTGCGACGAGAGGGATCGGCCAGCGGAGAAGGTTATCCGCGGACGGCGTTGGCCAGGGCGTCGGCGCGATCGGTGCGTTCCCAGGTGAACTCGGGGAGTTCGCGTCCGAAGTGGCCGTAGTTGGTGGTCAGCGAGTAGATCGGACGCAGCAGGTCGAGATCGCGGATCAGGGCGGCCGGACGGAGGTCGAAGACCTCCAGGACGGCGGCGGTGATCTGCTCCAGCGGCACATTCTCGGTGCCGAAGCAGTCGGCGTAGAAGCCGACCGGGTGCGCCCGGCCGATCGCGTAGGCGACCTGGACCTCGCAGCGCGTGGCCAGGCCTGCGGCAACCAC
This sequence comes from Micropruina sp., assembly GCF_027492755.1. Lineage (GTDB taxonomy): Bacteria > Actinomycetota > Actinomycetes > Propionibacteriales > Propionibacteriaceae > Micropruina. Next base: position 615 of record NZ_JAPUED010000056.1, read on the forward strand.
GTTCTTCGCCACCCAGCGCATCGCGTAGGCGGCGGAGCGGTCCACCTTGGAGGGGTCCTTGCCCGAGAAGGCGCCGCCGCCGTGCCGGGCCATGCCGCCGTAGGTGTCGACGATGATCTTGCGACCGGTCAGTCCGGCGTCACCCATCGGGCCGCCGATGACGAACTTGCCGGTCGGGTTGATGTGCACCTTCAACCCGTCGGTCGACACGTCGTACTTGGCCAGCACGGGCTCGACCACCTCGTGCAGGATGCCGGGCCGGATGTCGCGGTCGTAGGAGGCCGCACCGGTGTGCTGCGACGACACCACGATGGTGTCCACAGCGACCGGACGATCGCCGTCGTAGGCGATGGTGACCTGGGTCTTGCCGTCGGGCAGCAGGAAGGGCAGCTCCCGGTCCCGCCGCACCGCGGTCAGCCGCTCGGCCAACCGGTGCGCGATGTCGATCGGCAGCGGCATCAGCGTCGGCGTGTCGGTGCAGGCGTAGCCGAACATCAGGCCCTGGTCGCCGGCGCCCTGGGCGTCCAGCGCGTCACCGGAGCCACCCTCGCGGTGCTCGCCGGCGTCGTCGACGCCTTGGGCGATGTCCGGCGATTGGGCGCCGAGCGAGACCAGCACGCCGCAGGAGGCGCCGTCGAACGACTTGTCCGAGGAGTCGTAGCCGATCTGCAGGATGCGTTCCCGGGTGAGCTTGGCGATGTCGACGTAGCCGGTGGTGGAGACCTCGCCGGCCACCACGACGGTGCCGGTGGTGACCAGGGTCTCGACGGCGACGCGGCTGTCGGCGTCCTGGGTGAGCATGGCGTCCAGGACGGCGTCCGAAACCGAATCGGCGAGCTTGTCGGGATGACCCTCGGTGACGGACTCCGAGGTGAACAGGCGGCTCATCGGTTGCTCTTTCTGCTAGTGGCGACGGCATCGAGGATGCGATGCGCGACGAGGTTCTTGTCACCGGCGACGGTCGCGACCGGCCCGTCGACATTGATGATGGCGACGGTGTTGTCGGCGGCGCCGAAGACCGCTCCCCCGCTGACGTCGTTCAGCACCAGCAGGTCGCAGCCCTTGCGGGCCAGCTTGGCGCGGCCCAGTTCCATCAGTTCGGACGGCGACCCTGCGGTCTCAGCGGCGAAGCCGACGATCACCTGGCCGGGACGCCGCTGCCGCACCAAGCCGGCCAACACGTCGGTGGTCTGGGTGAACGTCACGGTCAGCCCGGCGTCCCCCTCCTTCTTCAGCTTGCGATCGCTGGGCGATCCGGGGGTGAAGTCGGCGGGTGCGGCAGCCATGATCAGGACGTCGGAATCAGCGGAGGCCTCAGCCATCGCGTCGGCGAGGTCGGCCGTCGAGACCACCTCGACCAGTTCAGCCCGGCCGGGCACGGCAGCGGTGATCGCACCGGCAACGACCCGGACGTCGGCGCCGCGCAGCAGCGCGGCCCGGGCCAATGCCAGGCCCATCCGTCCGGAGGATCGGTTGCCCAGGTAGCGCACCGGGTCGAGTGCCTCGCGGGTGCCGCCCGCGCTCACGGTGAGCCGGACGCCGTCCAGGTCCCGCGCACGGGCAGCGCCGGTCACGCCGGCATCCAGCAAGGACAGCGCCACCTGCTCGATCTCGGACGGCTCCGGCAGCCGTCCCGGCCCGGTGTCGGCGCCGGTGAGCCGTCCGGAATCGGGGTCGAGCACGATCACGCCACGCTCGCGCAGGGTCGCCACATTGGCCTGGGTGGCCGGATGCAGCCACATCTCGGTGTGCATCGCGGGCGCCATCAGCACCGGACACGTCGCGGTCAGCAGCACATTGGTGAGCAGATCATCGGCCCGTCCGGACGCCGCCCGCGCCAGCAGGTCGGCGGTTGCCGGCGCGACCACCACCAGTTCAGCGGCGCGGCCCAGTGCCACATGCGGCACGGCCTGGGCGTCGGCCCAGACCTGGGTGTGCACCGGATGACCGGACAGGGCCGCCCAGGTGGTCTCACCGACGAAATTGAGCGCGCTCGGGGTCGGGACGACGTTCACCTCGTGGCCGGCCTCGGCGAACAAGCGCAGCAGCAGGCATGCCTTGTACGCGGCGATTCCGCCGGCAACCCCGAGCAGGATCCGGCTCATCGAAGAATCAGGCCAGGTCGTCGCTGAACGGGTCGAGATCGCTGAACTGCGGGTCGGCCTCGGCCTCGGCACGGGCAGCCGCCTCGGCCTCGGGATCGATCTCGGTGCACTCGAGCACACCGGCGTTCACCTCGCGCAGCGCGATGGACAGCGGCTTCTCCTGCACGCCGGTGTCGACCAGCGGACCCACGTTCTCAAGCAGACCCTCGCCCAGCTGGCTGTAGTAGGCGTTGATCTGGCGGGCGCGCTTGGCGGCGAAAAGCACCAGGCGGTACTTGGAGTCGACCTTCTCCAACAGCTCGTCGATCGGCGGGTTGATGATGCCTTCGGGGGCGTGTGTGCTCAAAGGATGACCTCACGGGTTGATGCGGCGCGCTCGGCCCGAGCTACGGTCCGGGCGCCTGCGGGTGGTTCGGCTTGTGGAAGACCCACGCCGCGGACGGTTTCCACGGCTGGAGAAATCACAAGCTCAGCAAGTCTACCAACTCATTGACCGCCCTGCCCACATCGTCGTTGACGATGACGTGATCGAACTCGTCGGCGGCCGCCAGTTCGCCCTTCGCCGTCGCCAGCCGACGCTCGCGCTGCTCGGCGGTCTCGGTGCCCCGGCCCACCAGTCGGGCGACGAGTTCGTCCCAGTTGGGCGGTGCGATGAACACCAACCGGGCTTGTGGCAGTGAGGTTCGGACCTGCCGGGCGCCCTGCAGGTCGATCTCCAGGATGACCCGCTCGCCGCGCTCCAGAGCGGCCTGGACGGGTGCGGCCGGGGTGCCGTAGCGGTCACGTCCGTGCACCACCGCCCACTCGAGCAGGCCGTTGGTGGCCAGCAAGTCGTCGAATTCCTCGCTGCTGACGAAGCAGTAGTGCTGGCCGTCGACCTCGCCCGGTCGCGGGGGTCGGGTCGTCGCCGACACCGACACCCAGACCTCGGGATGTGCCTGTTTCAGGGCGCGAACGACTGTTCCTTTACCTACGGCCGTGGGACCGGAGATGACGGTGACGTCACCGCTCACCGAACTCGGCCTTCAGGCCGGCGAGCTGATGCCGTCCGAGTCCGCGGATCCGCCGGTTGGCGGCGATGTCGTACCGTTCCATGACCAAAGCGGCCCGCTTGTCGCCCACCCGCGGCAGCGCCTTGAGCAGGTCGATCACCTTGACGTGGGCAAGCACCTCGTCGGCGGCGGCTTCGTCGAGCGCCGCGGCGAGGGTCAGTTCACCAGAACGCACACGCGCTTTCAGCGCCGCGCGGGCACGGCGCGCCTCCGTGGCGGCCGCACGGGCTGCCTGCAGCTGCTCCGTCGTCAGTTGGGGTATCGCCACGGTGACCTCCGGATGTCCTTGTGTGGGCACAATTTACAAGGCGAAACGCTCTCTGGAAACCCTTCTGGTCAGGCTCTCGACAAGCTCGACCAATAGGACGCCAGGTCGCGACGACCCGCAGTCCTGGCGAATCGGCCTGTGGTGCGAGATCCCGGCGTTCGCCGCGACGGCGTGGACCCGGAACCTCGGTCTCGACCAGTTCGACCAGCGGGCAGCCGCCCGACGGCCAGGGCTTCAGAAGCCGATGGCGAGCAGCGAGCGCACCCGGTCGGCGAGCGCGCCGGCGTCCGGGCCCGATCCGAGGACGTCGCGGCTGACGGCGGGCAGCACGTTCTCGAGCGCGGCGCCGAACAGGGCGGGAAGGTCGTCGATCCGGCCGCCCTGGAAGCCGATGCCGGGCACCAGGATGGAGCCGTTGAACGCGCCGACGTCGCAGCCGAGGTCGGCGTGGGTGCCGCCGATGACCAGGCCGATGGCGTTCTGACCGGTCTCGGCGTTGAGCCGTGCGGCAGAGTCGATGATCTCCTGGGCCACTGAGCCCTCATGATCGCCGCACAGCGCCAGCTGCACCTGGCCGCCCTCCGGGTTGGACGTCCGGGCCAGCACGTAGACGCCGCGTCCGTGGCGGTGCGCCAGGTCGAACGCGGGCTGCAGCGAGCCGAAGCCGAGGTAGGGCGACACGGTGATCGCGTCGGCGGCCAGCGGCGCGCCGTCGGCGAGGTAGGCCTCGGCGTAGGCGTCCATGGTGGAGCCGATGTCACCGCGCTTGACGTCCAGGATGCTCAGCGCGCCGGCCTCGGCGATGTCGGCGAGGGTACGTTCCAGCACGGCGATACCGGCCGAGCCGTGGATCTCGAAGAAGGCCGACTGTGGTTTGAAGACGGCGACCTCGGTGCCCACCGCCTCGACCACCCGGCGGGCGAAGGCTTCGACGCCGACGGCGTCCACGCTGAGTCCCCAGGCGCGCAGCAGGCCCGGGTGCGGGTCGATGCCCACGCACAGAGCGCCGCGCTGCTGGACGGCGTTGGCGAGTCTGCTCTGGTAGCTGCTCATCGGTTCCTCCTGGTCAGGGCATTGATCCGGGCCGGCAGTGCTGGTCCGGCGTAGACGAAGCCGGTGTACAGCTGCACCAGCGGGGCGCCCAGATCGAACATCGCGGACGCGTCGTCTGCGGTCATGATGCCTCCGGCGGCGATCACCGGCAGGTCGGTGTGCGACACCAGATAGCCGATCACTTCGCGGGCCCGGACGGTCAGCGGCGCTCCGGACAGGCCGCCCGCCTCGCCGGCCAGTGACTGTTCGGCGGGGTCGATGCCGTCACGGGACAGTGTGGTGTTGGTGGCGATCAGGCCGGCGACCCCGGCGTCCGTGGCGGCGGCGAGCACCTCGTCGATCTGCGGTTCGGTCAGGTCAGGGGCGATCTTGACGAACAGCGGCGCGCGTCCGGCCGCCCGTTCGACGAGCGCCTTCAGCAGGGTGAGCAGCGCTCCCCCGTCCTGCAGGCTGCGCAGCCCGGGCGTGTTCGGGCTGGACACGTTGATCGCCACGTAGTCGGCGTGCGGAATGACCAGGTCGAGCGAGGTCAGGTAGTCGTCGACGGCGTCCTCGACGGGCACGATCTTGGTCTTGCCGATGGAGATGCCGATCGGGATGCCGGCCCCGTCGTTGTTGCGATAGACACCGAGCAGCGACAGCTCGTGATGCAGCCGGGCGGCACCGGCGTTGTTGAAGCCCATCCGGTTGATCAGCGCCCTGGACTTGCTCAGCCGGAAGACTCGCGGCTTGTCGTTGCCGGGTTGGGCCTGGGCGGTGACGGTGCCGAGTTCGGCGAACCCGAAGCCCAGCGCCTGCCAGGCCAGGACGGCGCGGCCGTCCTTGTCCATGCCTGCGGCGAGCCCGACGCGTCCCGGGAAATCGATGCCGGCGACGGTGACGGGGGCGCCTCTGCTGCCGGCCAGCAGCCGGGCGGCCGACACGAACCCCGGCGAGCGGCTGAGCCGGGCCAGAGTACCGATCATCTGCTCGTGGACACCCTCGGGATCGCCATGGTGCGAGCGGAACAGCAGCGGCCGGACGACGCCTCGATAGCCGGCGCCGACCAGGCTCACCCGCGGGTTCATCGCTGCACGGCCTCCAGTTCGCTACGCATATCGGCGCTCCAGTCCTGCAGCGGACGGACCGTCAGGCCGCCCCGGCGCAGCGCCTCGATCCCCTGCACCGCCGCCGACAGGCCCTGCACGGTGGTGACGCAGGGCACGTCGCACAGGATGGCCGCGGAGCGGATCTGCCAGCCGTCGCGGCGCGGGTCGCCACCTTCGGAAACCCCGAGCGGGGTGTTGAAGATCAGGCTGATCTCACCGTCCATGATCGCCTGGACGACGGTCTTGGTGCCGTCGGCGCCAGGGCCTTGCGTCTCCTTGCGGAGCACCGTGACCTCGACGTCGTTGCGGCGCAGCACCTGCGCCGTCCCCTCGGTGGCGTAGACCTTGAAACCCAGGTCGGCAAGGCGTTTCACCGGGAAGATGGCGTGCCGCTTGTCCCTGTTGGCGACCGACACGAACACCGAGCCCTGGGTCGGCACATCGCCGTAGGACGCGGTCTGGCTCTTCGCGAACGCCACCCCGAAGGTCAGGTCGAGCCCCATCACCTCGCCGGTCGACTTCATCTCGGGGCCGAGCAGGGTGTCCACCCAGGCGCCGTCGGCGGTGCGGAACCGGTTGAACGGCATCACCGCCTCCTTCACCGCCAGCGGCGCGGAGGCCAGCGGGGCCGTCCCGTCGCGGTCGGCGCGCAGCGTGCCATCGGCGCGCAGCTCGGCGATGGTGGCGCCCAGCATGATCCGGGACGCCGCCTTGGCCAGCGGGGTCGCGGTCGCCTTGGAGACGAACGGGACCGTCCGGGACGCCCGCGGGTTGGCTTCCAGCACGTAGAGCACGTCGCCGAGCAGCGCGAACTGGATGTTGATCAGGCCGCGGACGCCGACCCCGCGGGCGATCGCTTCGGTGGCCAGCCGGATCCGGTCGACGGTCTCGCTGCCCAGGGTGATCGGCGGCAGTGAGCAGGCCGAGTCGCCGGAGTGGATGCCGGCCTCCTCGATGTGCTCCATCACGCCGCCCAGGTACAGCTCGGTGCCGTCGAACAGGGCGTCCACGTCGATCTCGATGGCGTCGTCCAGGAAACGGTCGACCAGCACCGGCGAGTTGGGCGTGATGTGCGTGGCGCGCTCGATGTAGCCGACCAGCGAATCATCGTCGTAGACGATCTCCATGCCGCGTCCGCCCAGCACGTAGGAGGGCCGGACCAGCACCGGGTAGCCGATGTCATGCGCGATCTCCAGCGCGTCGTCGGCCGAGGTGGCCATGCCGTAGGCGGGCGCGGTGAGCTTGTTGTCGGACAGGATGCGGCCGAACGCGCCGCGCTCCTCGGCCAGGTGGATCGCTTCCGGCGAGGTGCCGACGATCGGGACGCCGGCGTCCTTGAGCGCCTGGGCCAGCTTGAGCGGGGTCTGCCCGCCGAGCTGGACGATGACGCCGGCGACCGGGCCGGCCAGCGACTCGGCGTGGTAGACCTCGAGCACGTCCTCCAGGGTGAGCGGCTCGAAGTAGAGCCGGTCGGAGGTGTCGTAGTCGGTGGACACCGTCTCGGGGTTGCAGTTGATCATCACCGTTTCGTAGCCGTGCTGCGACAGGGTGAGCGCGGCGTGCACGCACGAGTAGTCGAACTCGATGCCCTGACCGATCCGGTTCGGGCCGGAGCCGAGGATCAGCACCGCCGGCTTGGTGCGCGGCGCCACCTCGGTCTCCTCGTCGTAGGACGAGTAGTGGTACGGCGTGCGGGCGGCGAACTCGGCGGCGCAGGTGTCGACGGTCTTGAACACCGGACGCACCCCCAGCGCCCAGCGGACGCCGCGCACCACGTCGGTGCTGAGGTGCCGCAGTCGGGCGATCTGCTCGTCGGAGATGCCGTGCCGCTTGGCCAGCCGCAGCACGTCGGCGGTCAGTTCGGGCGACGTCCGGACGTGTTCGGCGACCTCGGCGATCAGCTGCAGCTGGTCCAGGAACCAGGGGTCGATCTTGGTGGCGTCGAACAGTTGCTGCGGGGTGGCGCCGGCCCGGAAGGCCTTCATCACCAGGCCGAGCCGGCCGTCGTGCGGACGCGAAGCGGCGGTCAGCAGCTCGTCGACCGACTGGGTGATCTCACCGGTGAAGTCGAAGGTGGACTTGGGGTCCTCCAGCGAACGCAGCGCCTTGCCCAGCGCCTCGGTGAAGTTGCGGCCGATCGCCATCGCCTCGCCGACGCTCTTCATGTGTGTGGTGAGGGTGTTCTCGGCGGTCGGGAACTTCTCGAAGGCGAACCGCGGACACTTCACCACTACGTAGTCGAGCGTGGGTTCGAAGGACGCCGGGGTCTCGGCGGTGATGTCGTTGGGGATCTCGTCCAGGGTGTAGCCGACGGCGACCTTGGCGGCGATCTTGGCGATCGGGAAACCGGTCGCCTTGGACGCCAGCGCCGAGGAGCGGGAGACGCGGGGGTTCATCTCGATGACGATCATCCGGCCGTTGTCGGGGTTGATCGCGAACTGGATGTTGCAGCCGCCGGTGTCGACGCCGACCGCCCGGATCACCCCGATGCCGACATCGCGCATCGCCTGGTATTCGCGGTCGGTGAGCGTCATCGCGGGAGCCACGGTGATCGAGTCGCCGGTGTGCACCCCCATCGGGTCGAGGTTCTCGATCGAGCAGACGATGACGACGTTGTCCGCCTTGTCGCGCATCACCTCGAGCTCGTACTCCTTCCAGCCGAGGATCGACTCCTCGATCAGCACCTCGGTGACCGGGGACGCCGACAGGCCGGTGCCGGCGATCCGGCGCAGCTCGTCCTCGTCGTGGGCGAAGCCGGAGCCGACGCCGCCCATGGTGAAGGACGGCCGCACCACCAGCGGGTAGCCGAGGGAGTCGGCAGCGGCCAGCACCTCGTCCATCGAATGGCAGATCCGGCTGCGGGCGACCTCGGGATTGGTGCCGGGAATGTCGAGGGCTTCGACGATCTCCTTGAACTTCTCCCGGTCCTCGCCCTTCTGGATCGCCTCGAACGAGGCACCGATCAGCTCGACGCCGTACTTGGCCAGCACACCGCGCTCATGCAGCGCGACCGCGGCGTTCAGCGCGGTCTGCCCGCCCAGGGTGGCGAGCAGCGCGTCCGGACGCTCGGCGGCGATCACCTTCTCCAGGTAGTCGGGCTGGATCGGCTCGACGTAGGTGGCGTCGGCGAACTCGGGGTCGGTCATGATCGTGGCCGGGTTGGAGTTCACCAGGATCACCCGGTAGCCCTCCTCGCGCAGCACCCGGCACGCCTGGGTGCCCGAGTAGTCGAACTCGCAGGCCTGGCCGATCACGATCGGCCCGGAGCCGACCACCAGAATCGAGGAGATGTCGGTCCGCTTGGGCATCAGTTCTCCTGGTCGGTGTTGCTCTGGGTGGGGTGGTGCTCGGCTCTCCCGCCGGCGCCGTCTCGGCGTCGGGCCATCACGTCGACGAAGCGGTCGAACAGGTAGGCCGAATCGTGTGGGCCCGCGGCCGCCTCGGGGTGGTACTGCACCGAGAAGGACAGCAGGTTGTCGGCGTCGTCGGTGAGCTCGAGGCCCTCGACCACGTCGTCGTTGAGGCAGATGTGGCTGACCCGGGCGTTGCCCCAGCGGGTCGCGGTGGCCTTGTCGAGCGGCGCGTCGACGGCGAAGCCGTGGTTCTGGGCGGTGATCTCGACCTTGCCGGTGCGCAGATCCTTGACCGGCTGGTTGATCCCGCGGTGACCGTATTTCAGCTTGTAGGTGCCGAAGCCGAGGGCGCGTCCGAAGATCTGGTTGCCGAAGCAGATGCCGAAGTAGGGAATGCCCGCATCGAGGACGCCCTGCAGCAGCTCCATCGGGGCGTCGGCCGTGGCCGGGTCGCCGGGGCCGTTGGAGAAGAAGACGCCGTCCGGGTTCAGGGTGGTCAGCTCGTCCAGGGTGACCGACGCCGGCAGCAGGTGCACCTCGATGCCGCGCTCGGCCATCCGGGTCGGGGTCATGTCCTTGATGCCGAGGTCGATGGCGGCGACCGTGAACCGCTTCTCGCCCACCGCCGGCAGCACCTTCTCGGCAGTCAAGGTGACGTCGGCGACCAGGTCGGAGCCGGCCATCGCCGGCACCTCGCGGACCTTGGCCAGCAGCTTGGTCGAGTCGAGTTCGGTCGTCGAGATGCCGACCCGCATGGCGCCGCGCTCGCGCAGGTGCCGGGTCAGCGCCCGGGTGTCGATCTCAGCGATGCCGACCACGCCCTGGTTACGGAGTTCCTCGTCCAGCGAGCGGTTGGAGCGCCAGTTGGAGCGCACCCGGGAGAGGTCCCGGACGACGTAGCCGGCCACCCAGATACGAGACGATTCGTCGTCCTCGTCGTTCCAGCCGGTGTTGCCGATGTGCGGCGCGGTGGCCACCACCACCTGGCGGTGATAGCTCGGGTCGGTGAGCGTCTCCTGGTAGCCCGACATGCCGGTGGAGAACACCGCCTCACCGAAGGCTTCGCCGGCCGCCCCGAAGGACACGCCGCGAAAGGACCGCCCATCTTCGAGAACCAACAAAGCCGGAGTCTGTTCGTGATCGAAGAAGCCTGAAGGCATGAAAGTCCTTTCCCCGCCGGGGCGGGCTCAAACTCACGAAAGACTAGCAAAGCTGGACGGTCCTCCCGACCGCCGAGGTCCGTATGGACGCCGTGCTACGCCGTCGGCCGAGCTCCCCGTCCGGGCTCACCGGTAGGGTCGTGGGACGTGACCGACAACAGCAGCACCACCCGGCGAACAGTGACTCCGGCACCGCTACCCGAGGGCATCACCGTCCGGACGGCCGGCGCGGACGACGTCCCGGCGCTTCTCACGCTGCTGCGGGCCGACGAACTGGCCGCGATGGGCGAGACGTCCCTGAGCGTCGGCGAGGTCGACGAGTGGTTCGACACGCCCCGCGCGTTGGAACGCAACACCGCGCTGGTTCTGCAGCGCGACGGCGTCCTGATCGGAGTGTGGCGGGTGTTCCGCAACTTCGACGACAAGTACTGGGCGCAGGTGGCGATCGACCGGTCGTTGCCCGCCGAACTGGTCGATGAGCTGTGGGAAGCCGGCCTGGCGTGGGCGGAAAAGGTCGCACTGACGACCGCCGATGATCTCGGGGTCACCGGCCCGCGACTGGATCTGTGGGTCAACGAGCACGACGCGCTCACCCGGCGGCACGCCGAGGCGTTCGGGTTCCAGCAGATGCGTGCCTTCATCGAGATGCAGATCGACCTGGACGGCTATGTCGCGCCGGAACCGGATCCTGCCTCCCCGGTGGTGGTCAGGCAGGCGGAGGTGCCCGATGACGGCGCCGTCGACCTGAGGACGATGTACCAGATCATCAGCGAGTCGTTCCGCGACCACTACGACTTCCAGCTGCGCAGCTTCGAGGATTGGGTGGAGGCCAAGCACTCCGACCAGCTCGCCGATCCGACCCACTGGTATCTCGCTGAGATCGACGGCGAGGCCGTCGGCGGACTGATGGGGCACAACTCGTATCTCGAAGCCGACAACGCCGGCTATGTGGCGAATCTCGGCGTGCTGCGGCAAGGGCGCGGACGGGGTGTCGCGAAGGCGCTGCTGCGCACCAGCTTCACCCGCTACGCAGCCGACGGCCGCAGCGCCGTCAAGCTGCACGTGGACGCCGAGAGCCCGACCGGCGCCACCCACCTGTACGAGTCGGTGGGCATGTACCGGCGGCTGGTCGGCTTCGACTTCCACAAGTGGCCCCGGGCCTGATCGCGGAATCCGAGTCCGGTGCGGTCGGCTCGCGGATCAGCGACCGATTCCGGGGTGATCCACGCCCAACCAGGCGAAGTAGGTCCCGAATCGGTCGCCATTTGACGAGCTAGAGGCTTCGGCAAGGGCCTCAGTCGAGGCCGGCGGTGATCTTCTCCCGGGCGCGGGCGAGCACGCCGTTGAGGAAGGTCGCCGAGTCGTCCGTGGAGAGTTCCTGGGCCAGGCTGACGGCCTGCTCGAGGGCGACCTCGGCGGACGTGGTGCCGTCCAGCATCTCCCACAGCGCGATGCGGGCCAGGCAGCGGTCGACGCGCGGCATCCGCTCCATCGTCCAGCCGGTGGCCAGGCAGTCGGCGATCAGCGTGTCGATCTCGGTCTTGCGCGCAGTGACACCGTTCACCAGCGTGGTGGTGAACGGACGCACCGGCGGGTCGGCCTCGGCGATGTGCAGCGCCAGCGGCTCAGTGGCGTCCACACCGCGCAGGTCGGCCTCGAAGAGGATGTCCAGCGCACGCTTGCGCGCCTTGGTGCGGGACGAGCCACGTCCGGGCTGTGTCGTCGGACGGGTCTCGATCAGCTCGGCGACCGTGCCGTCGGGCGTGGTGATCCGCTGGCGCGGCGTGGTTACCGCAGGATCGGCGGCCACCGGCGGTCAGACCCGACCCAGGTAGCTGCCGTCGCGGGTGTCGACCTTGACCCGCTCGCCGGTGGTGATGAACAGCGGCACCTGGATCTGCAGCCCGGTCTCGACGGTGGCGGGCTTGGTGCCGCCGGTGGAACGGTCACCCTGCAGGCCCGGTTCGGTGTAGGTCACCTCGAGCTCCACCGACGCCGGCAGGTCGACGTAGAGCGGGTTGCCCTCGTGCAGCGCGACGGTGGCGTTCTGGTTCTCCAGCAGGTAGTTCTTGGCGTCGCCGATGGTCTCGTCGGTGATCGTCATCTGGTCGTAGGTGGCGGTGTCCATGAACACGTAGCCGTCGCCGTCGTGGTACAGGTACTGCATCTCGCGCCGGTCGACGTTGGCGGTGTCCACCTTGGTGTCGGAGTTGAACGTGCGGTCGACCACCTTGCCGCTGAGCACGTGCTTGAGCTTCGTGCGCACCACGGTGTTGCCCTTGCCCGGCTTGTGGTGCTGGAACCACAGCACCTGCCAGAGCTGACCGTCGAGGTCGAGCACCATGCCGTTCTTCAGATCGTTGGTGGAAGCCACGTGAAAACCCTTCGTTCACCGATTGCGAGCCGACCGCTCAGTGTAGTGCGGGAGGGCTGTGACGACGAACCGGGCGAAACATCGAGGCCCGCGACCGGAGTCCGAGCCATCGGGGACGGTTCTCCTGGCCACCTCCTCCGCGCGTCCGGTGACCGAAGGAACGGTCCCCGGTGACCGGGAGAACCTTCCCCGGGGTTACTGACGGGTCAGCGAGGCGTGGGGGTGGCGATGATCTGGCCGGTGGAGAGGCTGTCGTCGCCGGGGCGGTGGCGGGCGGCGACGTCGGCGATCAGGGCGGCGCGGCGTTCGGCGGGTGGGAGTCCAAACTCCTCGACCAGGGCGGCGCTGTCGTCGGCACCGGCCCCGGTCAGGCCGTCGATGACGCCGCGGACGTCGTCGGGGGTCCGGTTCTGGCTGAGCTTCGCCTTCGCCTCGATCCGGGTGATCTGCAGTTGCAGGCCGACGATGGCGCGCAGCTGGCCGGCGACGTAGTCGGCGGGCATGTCCTCCATGCCGAGGGTGCGCTCGTGGGCCTTCATCAGCCTCTCGGCGGCCATCGTCGTCCAGTCCAGGTCGTCGTGGGCGATCAGCTGGCCATAGATGTGCAGGGTGGCGTAGTCCCAGGTCGGGATGTACTTCCCGGACGCCGGCGCGCTCGGGTACCACAGCGACGAGATGTAGTCGGTGGCGGCGGTGATGAGGAACAACGCCTCCCCGGTGACCGCCTCGCGCCACTGGGCGTTCGGACGCGCCACGTGCAGCACCAGGCTGCCCTGCTCGCCCATGTCCGCGTCGAAGAGATACGGCAGGTGGGTGGCCAGCAACCCGGACGGCCCATGGGTGATCAGGTCGCCGACGCCGGGCGCGGCCAGGATCCGTTCCTGCAGTTCCGGCGGCATGGTGAAGTGGCGCGGCGTGTACATCAGCCCAGTGTCTCGGACGAACCAAGTGCCTCAAAGGTCTCGCGCAGCAGATCCTCGTCCGGGCTCTCCAGGATGGCCGCGCGGGCCAACTGCTCGAGGATCACGAACCGCAGGGTGCTGGCGCGGGTCTTCTTGTCCAGGTTCATCGCCTCACGCAGCTCCGGCCAGGCATCGGCCGGGTAACTGGTCGGCAATCCGAGCGCCCGCAGCACCCGGCCGTGCCGTCCGGCGGTGTCGTCGTCGAGGCGACCCGCCCGGCGGCTCAGCTCTGCGACGAAGGCCATGCCGACGCTGATCGCTTCACCGTGCCGCCAGGTGTACCGCTGGTGACGCTCGATGGCGTGACCCAAGGTGTGGCCGTAGTTGAGCAGTTCGCGTCCGAGGTCGCGTCCCACCGACGTCCGTTCCCGCAGGTCGTCGCCGACCACGGCCGCCTTCACCTCGATCGCCCGCTTGACCAGCGCACACATCACTTCGCCCTTCGGGTCGAGCGCCGCGGCCGGGTCGTCCTCGATGATGGTCAGGATGGCCGGATCGGCGATGAAGCCGGCCTTCACCACCTCGGCCATCCCGGAGCGGATCTCCTCAACCGGCAGTCCCTCCAGGAAGGACAGGTCGCACAGCACCGTGTACGGCTCGTAGAAGGTGCCGACCAGGTTCTTGCCGGCGCTCAGGTTGATTCCGGTCTTGCCGCCGACGGCGGCGTCCACCATGCCCAGCACCGTGGTCGGCACCGACACGTAGGTGACGCCGCGCAGCCAGGTGGAGGCGACGAAACCGGCCAGATCGGTGGTCGCTCCCCCGCCCAGGCCGATGATGGCGTCGGAGCGGGTGAAGCCGGCCTCGGCCAGCGCGTCCCAGCAGCGCTGCAGCGTCTCGCCGGTCTTGGCCGCTTCGGCCGCCGGCACCTCGATGCTCAACGTCTGGCAGTCGCAGGCCGACCGGAGCTTGGACGCTTGCTCGCGCAGCACCGGCGGATGGATCACCGCGATCCGCCCCTGCTCGGCCACGTACTGGGGCAGCAGTTCCAGCGCACCCTGCCCGACCACCACCTGATAGGGGCGTTCGGCGGTCACATCGATGGCCGAGATTCTCACCGGTCGTCCTCCTTCAGTTCTGCCATGACTTGTTCCACGATCGCCGCTACCTCGGCATGATCGGTGTCTACGCTGATGGTGGCCAGATTCTGATACACGGGCGTCCGCTCCGCGAGCTGTTTGATGAGAGTGGCCCGCAGATTGCCCAGCACCAGGACACCGGCCTGGTTCAGCCCGAGCCGCCGGCTGGCCTGCGCGACCGAGACCTGCAGCCAAACCACCGTGACATCACGCAACGCGTCAGCCACTTCGGAGGTCAGCACGGCGCCGCCGCCCACCGCGACCACGCCGGGCTCGGCCAGTGCGGCAACCGTCGCGTCACGTTCCAGTGCGCGGAAGTGCGCTTCGCCGGAGTCGGCGAAGATCTCCCGGATCAGTTGGCCCTGCTCGGTCTCGATCGTGGCGTCCACGTCGACGAACGGCAGCCCCAGCCGGCTCGCCAGGGCATGGCCCACCGTGGTCTTGCCGGCCCCCGGTGCGCCGATGACTGCGATGCGGTGACCCGACGTCACCTCAGCCCTCGCTGCGCGAGGCGCTCACGGTAACCGGCCAGGTTCCGGCTGGTTTCGGCGACCGAGTCGCCGCCGAACTTCTCCAGGACGGCCTCGGCCAGCACCAGCGCCACCATCGCCTCGGCGACCACGCCGGCGGCCGGAACGGCGCACACGTCGGAGCGCTGATGGTGGGCGACGGCCGGTTCGCCGGTGGTCACGTCGATGGTGCGCAGGGCCCGCGGAATGGTCGCGATCGGCTTCATAGCGGCCCGGACGCGCAGCGGCTCACCGTTGCTCATGCCGCCCTCGGTGCCACCGGACCGGTTGCGCAGCCGGACCACACCACCCGGTCCCGGTTCCATCTCGTCGTGGGCCAGGCTGCCGCGGGTGCGGGCCAGGTCGAAACCGTCGCCGACCTCGACGCCCTTGATCGCCTGAATGCCCATCAGCGCACCGGCCAGCTTCGAGTCCAGCCGCCGGTCGCCCTGGCTGTGCGAGCCCAGGCCGGCGGGGACGCCGTGCGCCACCACCTCGACCACGCCACCCAGAGTGTCGCCGGCCTTCTGGCAGGCGGCGATCTCGTCCTGCATGGCGGCGCTGGACTCGGCGTCCAGGCAGCGGACGGGGTCGGCGTCGATGGCGTCGCGGTCGTCCAGGGTCGGCACCCGGGTGCCCGTGGAGCGGATCGGACCGAGTTCGACGACATGGCTGACGATGGTGATGCCGCAGGCCTGCTGCAGGAAGTTGCTGGCCACCCGGCCCAGCGCGACGCGGGCGGCGGTCTCTCGCGCGGAGGCACGCTCCAGGATCGGACGGGCCTCGTCCCAGTCGTACTTCTGCATGCCGGCCAGGTCGGCATGCCCCGGACGCGGGCGGGTCAGCGGAGCGTTGCGGGCCTGCGCGGCCAGCACCTCGGCGTCCACCTCGTCGGGAGCCATCACCGTCTCCCACTTGGGCCACTCGGTGTTGCCGATCATGATCGCGATCGGCGAACCCAGCGTCTCGCCGTGCCGGAGGCCGGTCAACATCGTCACCTCGTCGGCCTCGAACTTCATCCGGGCACCGCGGCCGGCGCCCAGCCGCCGTCGGGCCAGTGCCTCGGCGATGTCGGTGGTCGAGACCCTGACATGGGCGGGAATGCCTTCGATGGTCGCCACCAGGGCGCGGCCATGGGACTCCCCGGCAGTCAGGTAACGCAGCATGATCGCGAGTCTGTCACGACCCGACGCCGGCCTCCGTCACTGCCCGCACGGCAGACACCAACACCTCCACCGGGACGTCGCGTCCGGTCATCAACCGGACCTGGTGCCGGGCCTGGTAGACGAGCAGATCGAGCCCGTTGCCGACCACCCGTCCGGCGGTCTCGGCCCGTTCGGCCAGCGGTGTCGGCCACGGGTGGTAGATCACGTCGAACACTCCACGCAGCGCCGGGCAGTACTCCACCTCGAGCGAGTCGAGGCGTCCCTCCAACGCGGCGGACGGCACGGTCGAGACCAGCAGTTCGCTGGCCGGGTCGAGCGGCGCCCCCAGGGTGCGGGGTTGCACCTCGACACCCAGCCGCTCCGCCCACTCCCGGAAGGCGGCGAGCCGCTCGGGGTTGCGGCCCTGCACCTCGACGAGCCGGACGCCGCCGCGGGCCAGCGCGACCAGCGCCGACCGGGCGGTGGCCCCGTTGCCGATCAGGGTGGCGACCCGCAGACCCGACAGTCCGGACGCCGCCAGCGCGTCGGCCAGGCCGGCGATGTCGGTGTTGTAGACCCGCCGCTGCTCCCCGAACACCACGGTGTTCGCCACCCCGGTGAGCCGGACGTCCTCATCGGGGATGCCGCACTCGGCGGCCACTTCCTTCAGCGGCATGGTGACACTCAACCCGCGCCAGGAGTCGTCCAACCCGTTCACGAAGTCGGCGAACCCGCCCGGCTGCAACTCGACGCGTCCGTAACTCCAGTCCAGGCCGAGGTGCGCGTAGGCGGCCGCGTGGATCACCGGCGACAGCGAATGCGCGATCGGTGACCCGAGGACGGCGGCCTGTGGCCTCACGAGCACTTCTTCCGGTTCTCCGGGCTGGCCAGGCACCACTGGTGCAGTTTGGCGGTGGCGGCGTTGTGCTCGGCGAGGGTTTCGGAGAACACCGTTTCGCCGGTGTCCAGGTTGATCGGCACGAAGTACAGCCATTTGCCGTCGGCGGGGTTGAGCGCGGCCTCCATCGCCTTCTTCGCCGGTGCCGTGATCGGCCCGGGCGGCAGACCCTTGTGCTTGTAGGTGTTGTAGAGCGAGTTGCTCTTGCGCTCCTTGGAGGTGGTCCACACCGTTCCGGTCTTCTTCGCGGCATAGGCGACGGTGGCGTCCGACTGCAGCGGCATGCCCTTGGCCAGCCGGTTGTAGAACACCCGGGCCACCTTGGCCCGATCCTCGTCGCGGAACACCTCGCGCTCGATGATGCTGGCCATGATCAGCACGTCGTAGGGCTTGTAACCCAGAGCGTTGGCTCGCTCTTCGAAGGCCAGATCCTGCACGGTCTTCTTGAACTCGTTGATCGGCGCTTTCAGCACCGACTGCGCGGTGGGTTTCAGCGGCAGGTTGTAGGTGTCGGGGAAGATGAAACCCTCGTCGCTCTTGCCGACCCAACTCGGCAGATCGAACTGCTTGCGGTTCTTGAGCGCGGCCTGCAGGTCCTTCTCGGGCACCTTGGTCGATGCCGCCAGCGCGGTGATCACCTCGGTGAGCCGCAGCCCCTCGCGGATCTGGTACTGGTTCTTGATCTGGTTGGCCGGGTCGAGCAACATCTGCAGCGCGGTCTTCGCCGGAATCTGGGTGCGCATCTTGTACAGCCCGTACTGGATCTTGCGGGCATTCGGGTCAGACCCGGCCGCACGCTCGAACGCCTTGCCGGTGCGAACGACGTCGGCGGCGAGCAGGATGTCGGCGATCTTGTTGATCGACGAACCCTGCGGAATCTCCACCACCACATCGGCGACGCCGGCCGGATCGATGTAGTCCTCAGTGGTCCGGTAGCCGATCCAGGCGTCGTGCACCTTGGAGTAGACGAACCAGCCGCCGCCGATCAGCACGGTCAGCGACAGGACGACCGCGATCGCACCGCGCACCCGGTACCAGACCTCTTTGGGTACCCAACGGCCGGTCTCCGGATCGCGCAGTTCGCGGAAGAGATTCGCCATGCTTCAGTGTCCTTCGTTCGTCACGCGGGTTCGCCGGGCGCCCGGCCGGTCGCCCGTTCGACGGCCAACGCCTGCTCCAAGATTGCCACGGCTGCCGCCTGGTCGATGATGGCGCGCTGGCGACGCGCATCCTTACCGGCCGAACGCAGCCGGCGTCCGGCGTCCACGGTGGTCAGCCGTTCGTCGGCGAAACGCCAGCTGATCGCCGGGTGTGCCGCGATCACCGACGCCACCTGGGCCCGGACGTGGACCGCCGCCGGACCCTCGTCACCGGCCAGGGTGCGGGGCAGGCCCACGATCACCTCGATCGGTTCGTACTCGGCCAGCAGTTGCGGCAGCCGCCGTCCAGACGCCTGGGTCGGCACCGTCTCGACCGGGTAGGCGAGCATGCCGTCGGCGTCACAGGCAGCGACCCCGATCCGGGCCTTCCCCCAATCGAGCGCCATCCGGACGCCACGCCGGAAAGTGGGTTGGTCGAGCTTGTCGAGACCCCCAGACGCCCGCTGGTCGAGCTTGTCGAGACCCTCGGGCACGTGCTGATCCAACCCGAGATCCCGGCGTCCGCCGGGATGACGTGAGTCGAGTTCGTCCGCAGGCTCGACCGGCGATGACTCGCGACTCAAAGGGCCGCCACCGCGTCACGGACCGCACGGACGGCGTCCGACGCCGCGGCGCCGTTGGAGCCACCGCCCTGGGCGAAGTCGTCCTTGCCGCCGCCTCGTCCGCCGAGCTGGGCCGCGCCGACGCCCACCAGGGCGCCCGCCTTGGCGCCGCGCGCACGCGCCGCCTCATTGGTGGCCACCGCGATCACCGGCTTGGCGCCGGTGCCGCCGACCAGGGCGACCACGGCCGCGTCCGAGCCGAGCGCGGAGCGGATGTCGAGCGCCATGGTGCGCAGGTCTCCCCCACCGACGCCGTCCACCTGCTCGGCGACCACCCGGATGCCACCGGCAACCGTGACCGCCTTCTCGGCGAGCTTGGCCGCGCCGGCCAGCAGTTCGC
>NZ_JAPUED010000056.1:19862-21956 GCF_027492755.1 Micropruina sp.
CCGGCAACCGTGACCGCCTTCTCGGCGAGCTTGGCCGCGCCGGCCAGCAGTTCGCGCGTCCGGTAGGTCTCGATCTGCTTCTCGGCCGCCTTCAGCTGGGCCAGCAGCTTCTCGACCCGGTCGGTGAGCTGCTCGGGCTGGGTCTTCAGGGTGTCGGACAGGGTCGCCACCAGGGCCCGCTCGGCGGCGAACTTCTCGAACGCCTCGGTGCTGACCAGGGCTTCCACCCGGCGGATGCCGGAGCCGACCGACTGCTCACCGAGCAGGTTGACCAGCCCGATCTGTGAGGTGCGCGCCACATGGGTGCCGCCGCACAGCTCGCGCGACCACGGGCCGGCCAACTCGACCATCCGGACCACGTTGCCGTACTTCTCGCCGAACATCGCCTGCGCACCGAGCGCCTTCGCCTCGTCCAACGGCAGTTGACGGTCGGTGACCTCGAAGTCGTCGCGGATCGCGGCGTTCACCACGCCCTCCAGTTCACTGCGCAGCGCCGGCGACAACGCCTGGCTGGCGTTGAAGTCGAAGCGCAGGTAGCCCGGCTTGTTGTACGAACCGGCCTGGTGGGTGCCCTGGCCGAGCAGCTGCCGCAACGCGGCGTTCACGATGTGCGTCGAGGTGTGCGCCTGGCAGGCCGCGAACCGGGCCGGACCGTCCACCTGGGCCAGCACCTGCGCGCCGGTGGCGAGTTCACCCTCGTTGACCAGCACCTTGTGCACCACCAGGCCCTGGATCGGCCGCTGCACGTCGAGCACGTCGAGCGCCAGTCCGTTGCCGGTCAGCACGCCCTGGTCGGCGTCCTGGCCGCCGGCCTCGGCGTAGAACGGGGTCTCGTCGAGCACCACCTCGACCACGTCACCGGGCCGCGCGCTCTGCACCAGTTCGCCGTCCGCCACGATGCCGCGGACCCGGGAGTCGACGCTCAGGTCGGTGAAGCCCAGGAACGGGGTCTCGCCGGGCGCCCGCAGGGTGCGGTAGGCCTCGGTGTTGACGGTGCCGCCCTTCTTGGCCCGGGCGTCCGCCTTGGCCCGGTCCTTCTGCTCCTGCATCAGCACGCGGAACCGGTCGGAGTCGACCTCCAGGCCGGCCTCCGTCGCCATCTCGAGCGTCAGGTCGATCGGGAAGCCGTAGGTGTCGTGCAGCTGGAACGCCTTGTCACCGCCAAGTACGCGGGCACCGCTGTGTTTGGTCTCGGCGACCGCCAGGTCGAAGATCTGGGTGCCGGCGGCGAGCGTGCGGCGGAACGCCTCCTCTTCGCCGTAGGCGACCTGGGAGACCCGCTGCCACTGGCTGGTGACCTCGGGGTAGGACTGCTCCATCAGCCCCTTCGACAGCGGCAGCAGTTCGGGCAGCACCGGATCGTTGACGCCGAGCAGCCGCATCGAGCGGATGGAGCGGCGCAGCAGCCGGCGCAGCACGTAGCCGCGCGCCTCGTTGCCGGGGGTGACGCCGTCGGTCATCAGCATCAGCGCGGAACGGACGTGGTCGCCGACCACCCGGAGCCGGACGTCGGCCTCGCGGTCGGCGCCGTAGCGGGTGCCGGCCAGTTCGGCCGCCGCGGTGATCACCGGGAAGATCTCGTCGATCTCGTACATGTTCGCCACGCCCTGCAGCAGGTACGCGGTGCGCTCCAGGCCCATGCCGGTGTCGATGTTCTTGCTGGGCAGCGGGCGGGCGACGTCGAAGTCGTCCTTGGCGCGGACGGCCGACAGCTCCTCGGTCTGGAACACCAGGTTCCAGATCTCCAGGAAGCGGTCCTCGTCGACGATCGGTCCGCCGTCCGGGCCGAACTCGGGGCCGCGGTCGATGTAGATCTCGCTGCACGGTCCGCCCGGTCCGGGGACGCCCATGTGCCAGTAGTTGTCCTTCAGCCCACGGCGCTGGATGCGCTCGTCGGGGACACCGACCTCACGCCACATGGCCGCGGCCTCGTCGTCGTCGAGGTAGACGGTGACCCAGACCTTGTCGGGATCGAAACCGTAGTTGCCGTCCGCCTGGCTGCCGGTGACCAACTCCCAGGCGTACTCGATGGCGCCCTGCTTGAAGTAGTCGCCGAAGGAGAAGTTGCCGTTCATCTGGAAGAACGTGCCGTGC
>NZ_JAPUED010000057.1 GCF_027492755.1 Micropruina sp.
TCCAGCGCCTGCAGCGAACCCGCCACCACCGACGGCGCCACCGAGTTGCTGAACAGGTAGGGACGCGACCGTTGCCGCAGCAGCTCGACGATCTCGGCGTGCGCCGCGATGTAGCCGCCGGACGCCCCGCCCAGGGCCTTGCCGAGCGTGCCGGAGAGGATGTCGACCCGGTCGG
This sequence comes from Micropruina sp., assembly GCF_027492755.1. Taxonomy (GTDB): domain Bacteria; phylum Actinomycetota; class Actinomycetes; order Propionibacteriales; family Propionibacteriaceae; genus Micropruina. Next base: position 176 of record NZ_JAPUED010000057.1, read on the forward strand.
CGACACCGAACAGTTCGGGCGTGCCGCGTCCGTGCTCACCGACGAAACCGACGGCGTGCGAGTCGTCCACGAAGACCAGGGCGCCGTGGGCGTCGGCCAGGTCGCAGATGCCGGGCAGCGGGGCGTAGCTGCCGTCCATCGAGAACACGCCGTCGGTGACGATCACCTTCCGGCGGGCACCGGACGCCGCCTGCAGCTGGCGTTCCAGGTCGGCGAGATCGGCGTTGCGGTAGCGGAAGCGGGCCGCCTTGCTGAGCCGGACGCCGTCGATGATCGAGGCGTGGTTCAGCTCGTCGGAGATGATGGCGTCGCCCTCGGAGAACAGGGTCTCGAAGACGCCGCCGTTGGCGTCGAAGCACGACGAGTACAGGATCGCGTCGCCGGTGCCCAGGAAGCTCGCCAGCCGCCGTTCCAGTTCGCGGTGCTGCGTCTGGGTGCCGCAGATGAACCGCACCGACGCCATCCCGAACCCCCACCGGTCGAGGCCGGCATGGGCGGCCGCGACCACGTCCGGGTGATCGGCGAGCCCGAGATAGTTGTTGGCGCAGAAGTTCAGCGACTGCCCACCGTCGGTGGCGATGTGCGCCGACTGCGGGGTGCCGATCTCACGTTCGGTCTTGTACAACCCGGCGGAGCGGATCTCGTCGAGGGTGCCGATCAGTTCGTCGCGCAGCGTGTACATAGCGTGAACCTAGCGCCTAGCGGATCTCGCGGGTGGTGAAGCGCCAGCCGGCCAATGCCAGCACCACGGCGAGCAGGCCGCCCAGATAGGCCGACGCCTGGCCCAGGCCGAGGGTGTAGGTGGCCTCGACCATCGCCCCGTTCGGGCCCCGCTCGGCGTAGGCGATCTCGGTGCTGCCGGCGAGGAAGGCCTGAATATTCGGGTCGGGCAGCGCCGCCTGCAGCCACGCCGATCCGCCCATCACCAGGGCGATCAGGCCGATCGCCCACTGCAGCACCATCAGGCCGAGCAGCAATCCGACCGGACCCACCGTGCTGCCGAACAGGCCGGCCAGGGCGAAGCCGACCAGGCCGGCGATCAGCACCAGTAGCAGGCCCCGTCCGGCCATCGCCCAGGCTTCGGCCGCCGGTTGCAGGGCGCCCGGCTCAGCCCAGGCCAGCACGATGCCCGCCGCGCCCGCCTGGAACAGGCCGATCACCGCCACCCCGAGCAGCGTCACGCCCACCGCAGCGGCCACCGCTTTGCTCACCAGCACCGGTAGCCGCGAGGGGACGTAGGTGAGCCAGGTGCCGATGTTGCCGGTCTTGAACTCGGCACCGATGAAGGACGCCCCGGCCAGCAGCGCCGCGTAGGCGGCGATCATCGTGCCGGCCTGCGCCATCCCGCCGGCCAGCGCCGCATACGGCGGCGGCTCACGGACGAAGTCGGAACGTTCAGGGGTCCAGGAGGCACATTCCTCGGCGGTGCCGCCGTCGCGCAGGCATTGCTGCGCCTCGCGTTCGGCCTCCTGCTTCATCTCGGTGTACTGCTGCTCGGCGTAGGCGAGCTCCTGGCTCGACATCGGACGGGCGCTGTAGGCGGTCCCGGCCACCACCAGCAGGGTGAGCAGCACACTGGCGGCGAACACCACCCAGACCAGCCGGCGGCTGAACCAGCGGTTCAGTTCGGCACCGATCAGCCGGCTCATGCCGCACCGCCGACCGGGCCGGTGACTTCCAGGTACAGCTGTTCCAGGTTGCGGCGCTGGACGCTCAGCTCACTCACCCAGAGCCCCTGCTCGCCCAGCACCCGCGCCACCAGCGCCGGGTCGAGCGGGCCGTCCGGCCTGGTGACCAGCAGTCCCGGACCGGACGGCTGCACGGCCAGGCCCGCCGTCCGCAGGATCTCGGACGCGCGCAGCGGATCGGCGACGACGACTCGGACGGGGTCGCTGCCGGCCGCCAGCAGAGTGGCCACCGGTCCTTCGGCCAGCGTCTGGCCGCGGGCGATGATGGTCACCGTGTCGGCGACCTGCTGCACCTCGGCCAGGATGTGGCTGGAGACCAGCACCGTCTTGCCGGCATCGGCCAACTGCCGCACTGTGGCCCGGAAGTCGTGGATGCCCTGCGGGTCGAGACCGTTGGTCGGCTCGTCGAAGATCAACAGCTGCGGATCCTTGAGCAGGGTGGCGGCGACCGCCAGCCGCTGCTTCATGCCCAGCGAGTAGGTGCGGAAGTCGCCGCGCTCGCGTCCGGTCAGGCCGACCTGGTCGATCACCTCCGCGACCCGGGACAGCGGTGCGCCGATCGCCTGGGCCAGCAACGCCAGGTTCTTGCGGGCCGAGAAGGTGTCGAAGAACTTCGGCTGCTCGACGATCGCGCCGACCTTGTCGATCACCTGCGGCAGCCGTGCGGGCACCGGCTCACCGAACAGCCGCATGGTGCCGGCGTCGGCGGGGATCAGTCCGAGCAGCATCCGGATCGTGGTGGTCTTGCCCGAACCGTTGGGGCCCAGAAAGCCGTGCACGCCGCCGTCCGGCACCGTCATGCTCAGCCCGTCGACGGCCTTGATCGCTCCGTAGCGCTTGCCCAGGCCGCTGATCGCGACGGCCGGCGTCGGGTGGGGGTGGTCACTCATCCGCCCATCCTGCCAG
>NZ_JAPUED010000058.1:0-18410 GCF_027492755.1 Micropruina sp.
AACGGCAGAGCTTCGTGGTCGAGGTGGACGGACGCCGGCTCGAGGTCCGGCTGCCGGCCGCGCTGGTGGCACCGTCTCGTCCCAGCACCACCCAGTCCTCCCGCCCGGCGCGGCGGACGGGGACCGCACGGCCGGCCGCCGCGGCGTCCGGCGACCTCACCGCACCCATGCAGGGCACCATCGTCCGGGTCGCGGTGGCCGAGGGCGACCAGGTGGCCGAGGGCGACCTGGTCGTGGTGCTGGAGGCGATGAAGATGGAGCAGCCGATCGCCGCGCACCGCGCCGGGACCATCAGCAACCTGCGTGCGGCTACGGGTGCAACCGTGACCAGCGGTGCCGTGTTGTGCAGCATCGTGGACTGATCAGTGCATCGTGACCGCGCCGCGACAGGCCGCCGGCGTTTATGTCGCAGGGAGATTCATCGGAATTTCTTGGTGACATAGCAGCTTATGTGTGCACAATGAGCCGGTGGACTATCTCGGCGTGGTGTTGCTGGTGGCCGTCGTGGCCGCCGCCTTCGTCGTGATCGCCCGTGCCGCCGTGAGCCAAACCCGGCGCGTCCGTGTCGAGCAGGCCAGCCAGGTGCGTCTCGCCCGGCGGGCCGCCGAGGCCGACGTGAACAGCTTCGGTGACGAAGTGAGCCGGCTCGCCGTACTCGCCGACGAGGACGCCCAGGCCGCCGACCTCTACGCCTTGGTGAGCGCCCTGCACGCAGGTGCCCAGCAGTCGCTGCGCGAGGCCAGCCGTCCGAGCGACTTCGGCCGGGTCACCGCGATCCTCGCAGAGGGCCGTTGGGCGGCCGCCCGGCTCGCCGCCTGCGCCGCCGGGCAGCCGTCGCCCGCGCGCCGTCCCCCCTGCTTCTTCAACCCCGGCCACGGCCCGTCAGCCACCAACGTCACCTGGCAGCGCCGCAGCGTGCCCGCCTGCGCCGCCGACGCGGCTCGCATCGAGGCCGGCGCCGACCCCTACATCCGCACCGTGGAGCGCGACGATCGCCGGGTGCCGTACTGGGAGGGCGGACCGGCCTACGCCGGTTGGGCGGACGGCTACTACGCGTCCTGGCGCGGCGATGGGCTGGTGGCCGACATCGGCCCGAACAACCTCTGACCGACTGATGGCTCGTGCGCCGCGCCGCCTGACGCCGACCCGGGCGGCGTTGGCCGGAGCCTTGGCCGTGCTGCTTGTCGGCTGCACCTCGCCCCGCATCGACTTCGACCCGGTGCGGACGGCGAGCCCGGCGGGCTTCCCCTGCCCGGCGGCCGGCAGCCCCGCGTCGATGTCACCGCAGGCGGTCGTGCGCGACGGCCGGGTGCAGATCGGCAAGGTGTCCTACCCGGTCGCCCCGGTGCCGTACGGACCGCCGTCCAATCTCGAGTACATGGCGTTCGGCAACCTGGTCGGTTCGCAGCACGCCTCGGTCGAGGCTCCCCAAGCGAACAGCATGGGCTGGGACTCGGTGGTAGCCCTGGCCAGGCTGAGTTCGGTGGACGGCGTCTGGGGCGGACAGCGGGCGGCCGAGGTGGTCAGCCAGTGTTCGCTGTCGATGACCTGGCGCGGCATCGACTACCACCCCGAGGTGCGCCGTGATGAGGAACGGACCGTCGACGGCCACCCCGGCTGGATCCGGATCACCGACCTGAGCTTCACCGTGCCCGGCATCCGCGCCACCCGGGAGGTGCAGACGGTCATCGCCGTCCAGGTCGGTGACGAGAGCTACGCCTACCTCAGCTACCTGCCCAACACCGCCGAGAGCCTGAAGGCAACCCTGGACGCCACCCGCGAGGGCCTCCGCGTCGACGACTGACCCGCTCCCCGCAAAGCACTCCGGGGCAGCGCGTGGATGCGGAGGGTGGCTGCGAGGCGGATGGACTGCCGGCAGAGGCGTCAGTAGGTGACGGACTCCAGCGACCCGCTGTGCAGCCGGCGGGCGGCCTCGGCGATCGAACCGGTCAGCGACGGGTACACGGTGAAGCTCTCGGCAACCTGGTCGACGGTCAGCTTCTCGCGGACGGCCAGCGACAGTGCCTCGATCAGCTCGCTGGCGATCGGGGCCACCACCACACCGCCGATCACGATCCGGGTGGTGGGCAGGCAGAAGATCTTCACGAAGCCGTCGGCGATGCCGCGCATCTTGGCCCGCGGGTTGGTGTGCAGCGGCAGCATCACCGCATGGCCGGTGACCGCCCCGGAGTCGAGTTCGGCCTGACTGACGCCGACGGTGGCGATCTCGGGCGCGGTGAACACGTTGGCGGCGACGGTGCGCAGATCGAGCGGGCCGACGGCGTCGCCGAGCGCGTGCCACATGGCGATCCGGCCCTGCATGGCGGCCACGGAGGCCAGCGGGAACACCCCGGTGCAGTCGCCTGCCGCGTACACCCCGCGGGCGCTGGTGCGGGAGACCTTGTCGACCCGGATGTAGCCGCGCTCGTCAAGCTCGACGCCGGCGGACTCCAGGCCGATGCCGGCGGTGTTGGGGGTGGAACCGACCGCCATCAGGCAGTGCGATCCGGTGACGGTTCGCCCGTCGGCCAGCTCGACCACCACCTCGTCGCCGACCACCCGCGCGGCGTGGGCCCGGGAGCGGGACAGGATGGTCATGCCGCTGCGTTCGAACACCTGCTGGACGACGCGGCCGGCGTCGGCGTCCTCGCCGGGCAGCACCTGGTCGCGCGAACTGACCAGGACGACGTCGGCCCCGAGTGCGTTGTAGGCGCTGGCGAACTCCGCCCCGGTCACCCCGGAGCCGACCACGATCAGCCGTTTCGGCAGTTCGCTCAGCCCGTACAGCTGCGTCCAGGTCAGGATGCGTTCGCCGTCCGGGCGGGCGGCAGGCAGTTCGCGCGGCGTGGTGCCGGTGGCGAGCAGGATGATGTCGGCCCGCAGCCGCTCCTCGCCGTCGGCGGTGCTGGCGACCACCCACTCGGTGCCGTCGAGGCGTCCGCTGCCTTCGATCAACCGGACGCCCTCGGCCTCCAGCCGGGTGCGGATGTCGCCGGACTGGGCCGCTGCGAGCCGCAGTACCCGCTCGTTGACCGCCGCCAGGTCAACCCGGAACGCTCCCGCCAGGTCCTCGGCCCCGTTGAGCCGCAGCCCGAGTTCATGCGCCCCGCGCAGGGTGGTCATCACCTCGGCGGTCGCGATCAGGGTCTTGGACGGCACCACGTCGGTCAGCACCGCCGAGCCGCCCGGGCCGCGACGCTCGATCACAGTCACCCGTCCGCCCAGCTGGCTGGCCACCAGCGCCGCCTCGTAGCCGCCGGGACCGCCGCCGATGATCACCACGTCCATCACGACGGGCATTCTTGCATCCCGATGCGACAAGCGGCCGCACCGCTGCCTCGGGCGTCCGGGCGTCGCAGCGGGGGAAGGTCGGTGGCCTGGGCGCTAGTAGGCTCAGCGAGGTGCCGCACGACCGCTCCACGCTCACCCTCGGGGTGCTCTGTGCCCTACTCGTCGGAGTAGCCGTGCTGATGATCGCCGTCGGACTGCCTGAGCAGACCCTGCTGCAGCAGCGGTTGCTGCAGCTCTACTCTGTGCCGCTGTCCGGCGCGCTGGCCCTCGGCGTGGTCCATCTGGCCGGCAAGCTGTCCAGCCTGAACACCGCAACCCGGGTGGTGCTCGGCGTGGCCGCCGCGGCTTGCTTGTTGGGTGTGGCGGGAATGGCCGTCGGCCTGCTGCTGGGAATGGACGGCCTGCTGCCCGCCGCCCAGGCGGTGATGTGGCTCGGCCTCGGGTTCGCATTGCTCTGGCTGGTCGCCCAACTGCCGCGCCGCACCGATCGCCGTACGTTCGGGCTGCGGCCGATCGACGAGGACGCGGACGAGGACGAGGACGAGGACGACGAGCCGAAGCAGGACTGAGCCGCGACCTCGCCGAACGGCGGTGTCGTTGGGCCGAGGGGAACCACCATCGAGGCCTTTCAGCGTGTCCTCGAACCTGTCGGTGCGGAACGATATCGTCGCCGGATGGACGATCCTTACGCCCTCGCCGGCGATGCGGCGGACGCCCTGCGCGGCCGATTCGGCATCGACCGGATCGATCTGGCGCTGGTGTTGGGTTCCGGGTGGGCACAGGCGTCGCAGGGTCTCGGCGAGCCGATCGGCGAGTGCCCTCTGGCGGACCTGCCGGGTTTCTCCGCCCCGGTTGTCGCCGGGCACGGCGGTGCGTTGCGCCTGGTGCTGACGGCGTCGGGATCGGTGGCCGCGATCCTCACCGGACGCACCCATCTCTACGAGGGACGCGGCGTCGCCCCGGTGGTGCATGGGGTGCGCACGGCCGCGGCCGCCGGGGCCTCCACGCTGGTGCTCACCAACGGCTGCGGCGGCATCGCCCACGCCCCCGGCGCGCCGGTGCTGATCGCCGACCAGATCAACCTGACCGGCGCGACACCCCTTGTCGGGCCACGTTTCATCGATCTCACCGAGGTGTACAGCTCGCGATTGCGTGCCCTGGCCAAAGATGTCGATCCGAGCCTGGAAGAGGGCATCTACTGCCAGTTCCACGGGCCTGCCTACGAGACACCCGCAGAGGTGCAGATGGCGAAGGTGATCGGCGGCACCCTGGTCGGCATGTCCACCGCACTCGAAGCGATCGCCGCCCGCGAGGCCGGCCTCGAGGTGCTCGGCATCTCGCTGGTCACCAACGCGGCCGCCGGCATCGCGTCCGAGCCGTTGTCGCACGCCGAGGTGGTCGAGGCCGGCCTCGTCGCGCAGCCTCGGCTGCGCGGGCTGCTGGCCGGGCTGTGGGAGCGACTGTGATCAGCGAGGAACTGGAGGCCGCGATCACGGCCTGGCTGGCCGACGATCCGGACGCGGCGACCCAGCTGGCGCTGATCCACCTGCGCGACCGGGCCCGGGACGGTGACCCGGCGGCGAGCGCCGAACTCGCCGACGCCTTCGCCGGGCCGCTGGCGTTCGGCACCGCGGGCTTGCGCGGCGCCCTGGGCCCCGGCCCGGCCCGGATGAACCGGGTGGTGGTCGGACGCGCCGCCGCCGGGCTGGCCCGCTACCTGATCGACCAGGGGCACGCCGGCGGCCGGGTGATCGTCGGTTTCGACGCCCGCTACAACTCCGACGTCTTCGCCCGCGACACCGCCGAGATCCTGGCTGGTGCCGGCCTCCGGGTGCTGTTGTGCGACGAGCCTCAGCCCACCCCGGTGGTGGCGTTCGGCGTCCGCTACTACGGCTGTGTCGCCGGCGTGATCGTGACCGCCTCACACAATCCGCCGCAGGACAACGGCTACAAGGTCTATCTCGGCGACGGGTCCCAGATCATCCCGCCGGCGGACGCCGAGATCGCCGCGCGGATCGGGGCGGCGTCCCGGCGACCGCTGGCGACCATTGCCCGCGGTGACGACTACGAACTGCTCGGCGACGACCTGGTCGAGGCCTACGTCGACCGGGCCGCCGCGCTGGTCGCCGGCAGTTCCGCACGCGAGGTCGTCTGGGTGCACACCGCCCTGCACGGCGTCAGTTCGGACGCCATGGCGCGTGCGGCCTGCGCGGCCGGTTTCCCGTCTCCCATTCAGGTCGCCGTGCAGGCCGAACCGGACCCCGCGTTTCCCACCGTCGCCTTCCCGAACCCCGAGGAGCCGGGCGCGATCGACCTGGCCATCGCCCTGGCTCGCGAGATGGGCGCCGATCTCGCGATCGCCAGCGATCCGGACGCCGACCGGTGTGCCGTCGCCTGCCCGGTCGACGGCGACTGGCGGATGCTCAGCGGCGATGAGCTGGGCTGGCTGCTGGCCTCCGCGGGCCTGGAGGCGGGGGTTGCGGGAACCTACGCCTGTTCGGTGGTCTCCAGCACCCTGCTGGGCGATCTTGCGGCAGTCCATGGGCAGCCGTTCCGGCAGACCCTGACCGGCTTCAAGTGGATCGCCCGGGTGCCCGGGCTGGCGTTCGGTTACGAGGAGGCGATCGGCTACTGCCTCGACCCGGAGGCCGTCGCCGACAAGGACGGCATCACCGCCGCGCTGCGGGCGCTCGAGTTGGCCGCCCGGCTCAAGACGGCCGGCCGCGGCCTCGCCGACCGGCTCGACGACCTGGCCCGCGATCACGGCGTCTGTCTCACCGAGCCGCTCAGCTACCGGGTCGAGGATCTGGCGGTGATCGGTGAGGCGATGGCCCGGCTGCGCGTCGCCCCGCCGGAGGCTCTGGCCGGCGAGCCGGTCGCCGTCGTCGACCTGGCGGCCGGCAGCGACGGGTTGCCCGCCACCGACGGTCTGCTGTTCACCGGCGACCGGGTGCGGGCCGTCGTCCGGCCGTCCGGCACCGAGCCCAAGCTGAAGTGCTACCTGCAGGTGAGGCTGCCCCCCACCCCGCACGACCTGGCCGGAGCGCGGAGCGAGGCCTCCGCCCTGCTCAGCGGGCTCCGTCACGACCTGGACCTGGCTCTGCGCCTGGACGGCTGACCCGCAAGACGCGGCTTGCCACCCGTCGCCCGCTCCGCGAAACTCGCGGCTATCTACTACGAAAACCCGAATGTGAAGGAGCTGCAGCATGACCGAACTGATGGACGCCGCGCTGATGTATGGCCCCGGTGATATCCGCGTCGAACAGGTCGAGAAGCCGGCCTGTCCCGAGGGCGGCTTCGTGGTCAAGGTGATGGCGGTGGGCATGTGCGGTTCGGACATCCGCAACCTGACCACCGACTCGCGCAAGGGCGTCTACCCGCACATCTACGGCCACGAGGTCGTCGGGCTGGTCGACCAGGTGGCGCCGGGCGTCAGCGAGTACCAGGTGGGCGAGATGATCTACGTCTATCCCGTCGCGCACTGCCTGCGGTGTGACTTCTGCCGCAGCGGGCACAGCGAGCAGTGCCCGAACGTCGAGGAGTACACCGAGCAGCCGGGCGGCTTCGCCCAGTACATCGCCTACGGTCCCAAGCGCGTCGAGCGCGGCGCCACCTTCAAGGTGCCCGACGGCGTCGACCCGGTCCGCGCCGCGCTGGCCGAGCCGATGTCGTCCACCTACGCCTGCGTGGACAACATCAACGTGACCATCGGCGACTCGGTGGCGATCCTCGGCGCCGGCCCGATCGGGGTGTTCCTGGCGATCCTGTGCCGGATGCGCGGCGCCAGCAACATCATTCTGGTCGACGTGAACGCCGACCGGCTGGACAAGTCGGCGGCGTTCGACGAGATCGACCATCGGGTCAACTCCAGCGAAGTCGACCCGGTCGAGGAGGTGCTGCGGCTCACCGGTGGACTGGGCGCCGACAAGGTGATCTCGGCCAACCCGTCCACCATCGCCCAACAGCAGGGGCTGCTGATGACGAAGCGGGCCGGCACCATGGTCTTCTTCGGCGGTGTCGCCAAGGGCGCGCTGACCGAGGTCGACAGCAACCTGGTGCACTACCGCGGGCTGTGGATCTACGGTCACTACGGCTCGAACACCATGCAGGTGCAGAAGGCCTTCGAGCTGGCGATCGACCCCAAGTTCCCGGCCGACCGGCTGGTCTCACATGTGCTTCCGCTCAGCGACATCAACCGGGCCATCGAGATGACCCGGACCGGTGAGGCCCTGAAGGTCATCCTGACCCCCAACGGCCAGTAGCTCAGGCGATCGGGGCCCACTCCGGTCCGGTCTCGGCCAGCTTCGGGTCGAGCTTGGTGAAGATCGGGGTGGGCTTCGCCAGCGGCGTCCCGACCGCGATCGGGCGGGACTCCCAGGTCGCCTGCTGGTTGACGTAGTCGCCGCGCAGTACCGGGTAGGGCGCCTCGGCGCCCGGCTCGGTGACCTCGGTCAGTTCGGGCTGGGCCGCCCAGACACCTTCGCCGCCGAGAGCCTCGAACACCTTCTGCGCGGCGTGCGGCAGCAGCGGGGTGAGCAGGGTGTTGCAGTCCTGGACGACCTGCAGCGCGACGTGCAGCACGGTGTCGCGGCGGACCGGGTCGTCCTTGAGCTTCCACGGCTCCTGATCGGAGAGGTACTTGTTGGCCAGGCCGACGACCCGCATCGCCTCGGTGGTGGCCAGCTTGAATTTGCACCGGCCCCAGGCGTCGCCGACCACCGCGTAGGCGTCCTTGGCGGCCTGCAGCAGGGCCTCGTCCGCCTCAGTCAGCTCACCCGCTGCCGGGATCGCGCCGACGTTCTTGTGCGCCATCGAGATCGACCGGTTGATCAGGTTGCCCCACTCGTTGGCGAGTTCGAAGTTGATCCGGCGGACGAACTCCTCCCAGGTGAAGTCGGTGTCCTGGTTCTCCGGACCGTTGACCGCGATGAAGTAGCGCAGGGCGTCCGGACCGAAATCGCGCAGGAAGTCGCGCACGTAGATCACATGCCCACGCGACGAGGCCAGCTTCGAGCCCGACATGGTCAGGAACTCCGACGACACGATCTCGGTCGGCAGGTCGAGCAGACCGAACGCCGACGGCTCGCCGCCCTTATCGCCCTGGCCATTGGCGCCGAGCAGAATGCCGGGCCAGATCACCGAGTGGAAGGTGATGTTGTCCTTGCCCATGAAGTAGTACGACCGGGCGTCGTCGTTGCTCCACCAGCGCTTCCAGGCGTCCGGGTCGCCGGACCGCTTGGCCCATTCGATGGACGCCGACAGGTAGCCGATGACCGCGTCGAACCAGACGTAGATCCGCTTCATCGGGGCGTCCTCCCACCCCTCGATCGGGATCGGCACACCCCAGTCCAGGTCGCGGGTGATGGCCCGGGGCCGCAGCTCGGCGAGCAGGTTCTCGCTGAACTTGAGCACGTTCGGACGCCAGTCGGTGCGGGTCTCCAGCCATTCGCCGAGCGCGCCGGCCAGCGCCGGCAGGTCGAGGAAGAAGTGCTCGGTCTCGATGAACCGCGGCGCCTCGCCGTTGATCCGTGAGCGTGGGTTGATCAGATCGATCGGGTCGAGCTGCCGTCCGCAGTTGTCGCACTGGTCGCCGCGGGCCCCGTCGAAGCCGCAATGCGGGCAGGTGCCCTCGATGTATCGGTCGGGCAGGGTGCGTCCGGTGGACGGGCTGATCGCGCCCTGTTGCCGCTGCGCGACGATGTAGCCGTTGGCGTGCAGCGCCCGGAACAGCTCCTGGACCGTCGTCCGGTGGTTGAGGGTGGTGGTGCGGGTGTACAGGTCGTAACAACAACCCAGCCCGGCGAGGTCCTCGGCGATCACCCGGTGGTACTTGTCCGCGGTCTGTTGCGGGGTCAGCCCCTCCTTCTCAGCCTGCACCTGAATGGCGGTGCCGTGCTCGTCCGTTCCCGACACCATCAGCACGTCGTTGCCGGCCATTCGCATGTAGCGCGAGAAGACGTCCGAGGGGACGCCGAAGCCGGAGACGTGGCCGATGTGCCGCGGACCGTTGGCATACGGCCAAGCCACCGCGGTCAGGATGGGAGAAGTCATGATGGGCATCCTAAAGGTTCGGCGCGTGACCCCCTCACCAGCGCCCATCATCGATCATGACGGGCTTGGTGAACACGGCATTAACAAGGGGTTACGGTTGACTCTCAACCAACTGTTTCCGCGGTGACGAGATTGTCCCTACGATGAACACGTGTCCCCCGAGCTCATACTCTTGGCGCTCGTCGTCGTCACGGCTCTGGCCTTCGACTTCACGAACGGATTTCACGACACAGCCAATGCGATGGCTGCGTCGATCGCCACTAAGGCGTTGACCCCGAAGACCGCTGTCGTACTGTGCGCGACCCTGAACCTGGTGGGCGCTCTACTCTCGGTCGAAGTGGCCCTCACCGTCACCAACGCGGTGATCAACCTGCAGAATCCGGACGGCTCGCCGCGCGCCGAATTGCTCGCCGACGGCGGCACCCGGCTGCTGTTGATCCTGCTCGCGGGGCTGGCCGGCGCCATCATCTGGAACCTCGCCACCTGGCTGTGGGGACTGCCCTCCAGCTCGTCGCACGCTCTGTTCGGCGGCCTGGTCGGCGCCACCCTGGCCGGCCTCGGCTGGGGCGGCGTCAAGTGGGTCGGCGAGGGCGGCAAGGTGGACGGCGTGGTCGGCAAGGTGATCCTGCCCGGCCTGATGTCACCGGCGATCGCGCTGATCGTCGCCCTGGTCGGCACCAGCCTGGTGTTCAAGGTCGCCGCCAAGCTGACCGAGAGGTACCGCACTCAGGGCTTCCGCTGGGGCCAGGTGGGGGCGGCTTCGCTGATGTCGCTGTCACACGGCACCAACGACGCCCAGAAGACGATGGGTGTGATCACTCTCGCGCTGATCGCCTCCGGGCACTGGGACAGCACGCACGAGGTGCCGTTGTGGGTGAAGCTGGCCTGCGCCGTCACGATCGCGCTGGGCACCTATCTGGGCGGCTGGCGAATCATCCGCACCATGGGCAAGGGGCTGGTCGAGATCGAGCCGCCACAGGGAATGAGCGCCGACATGGCGTCCGCCTCGGTGATCCTGGCCTCCAGCCAGCTCGGTTTCGCGCTGTCCACCACCCATGTGGCGACCGGCTCGATCCTCGGCTCCGGGGTCGGACGCCCCGGCGCGCAGGTGCGTTGGGGAGTCGCCGGCCGGATGGCGTCCGCCTGGCTGACCACGCTGCCGGCGGCCGCTGCCGTCGGTGCATTGATGTTCCTGATCGGCAACGCGCTCGGGCCCGGCGTGGGTGCCAGCGTGGTGTTCCTGCTGCTCTGCGCCGCCGGCGGCTACATGTGGCTGCATTCGCGCAAGGAGCCGATCGGCCATCACAACGTCAATGACGATTGGGCACCGGCCCCGAAGGACAGCAAGCCGGACAAGAAGGAGGTGGGGGTCTGATGTGGCTCACCGCCCTCGATGACGCCTGGCGGATCCTGGCCGCCGGGCTGGCGCTCGGCGCCGGCCTGCCGATTCTGTTCGCGCTCGGTGTGAAATCCATCGCCTGGGCCAACGGTGATCTACCCGACACCGCTCGGAATCCCTTCGGCCGGGTGCTCGCGGTCGTCCTGTTCGCCGTGGTGCTGCTCGCCATCGCCATCGGAATCGGCTACATCGTCGCCCACGGCTTCGGCTACACGCTGACCTTCGACGGCCTGCTGCCGTCCTTCGTCAAGCGCTGACCCCTAGCTTTCCCGGCCTCCCCGCTCGACCCACAGGGCCGTCTGCCGGGCGGGCTCACTCGCCGCTGCTCGCTGGCCCGCCCGGAGCCTGCCGCGGACTGAGCACCTAGCCGGCGACCGGCTCCGGCTGGCGCACCAGCGTCCAGGTGAGGAAAAATTGAGTGAGCGGGCCGATGGCGAGGGCGAACACCAGGGTGCCGAGGCCGGCCGTACCGCCCAGCGCCAGGCCGATCACCAGCACCACCACCTCGATCAGCGAGCGGACCAGCCGCAGGCTGCGTCCGGTGCGGCGCGCCAGGCCGGTCATCAGCCCGTCGCGCGGGCCGCGTCCCAGCTGCGCGCCGATGTAGACCGCGCCGGCGACGCCGTTCAGCACCACTCCGGACAGCATCAGCGCGATCCGCGGCGCCCAGTCGTCCACCGCCGGCAGCCAGACCAGGGACGCGTCCACCGCCAGCCCGATCACGATCGCGTTGGCCAGCGTCCCGACGCCCGGACGCTCCCCGACCGGGATCCACAGCAGCAGCACCACGAAACTGAGCGCGATGGTGATCTGCCCGAAGCTGAGCGGCAGCCAATGGGTCAGGCCGATGCTGAGCACGTCCCACGGAGCCACGCCGAGGTTGCCGCGCAGCATCAGCGCGATCGAGAACCCGAACAGCACCAGCCCGATGAACAGCTGGGCGACGCGGCGCGGCAGGCGACCGGTGCGCAGCTGTCCCAGCGGACCCAGATTGGAGATCTCGATCGGACGACTCGTGCTCATGCGACCCATCCTCTCCACCCAATGGCCTTGTATGAAAGAGCCAATCGTGACACGGTGGCCCGGTGAGCGGCTCCATTCCCACCAGCCGGGTGGCCAATCTGGTCGGCGAGATCCCTGCCCCCGCCTTCAGTGGCCTGGCGACCCGACTGGCGTCGGTGATCGCCGACGGCCTGCTGCCGCTGGACCAGCGGCTGCCCAGCGAGCGTGACCTGGCCACCGCGCTGGGCCTTTCCCGGACGACGGTGACCAGGGCCTACGGCATGTTGCGCGAGGCCGGCTACGCGGCCGCCCGGCAGGGCTCCGGCACCTGGACGCGGGTGCCCGGCGGCCCGGCCCGCGGCCATGACCGCGCCCTGCTCCCCCAGCCCGACCGGGCCTCGACGATGGATCTGAGCTGCGCGGCGCCCGCGGCGGTTCCCGGCCTGGCCAGCGCCTATGCGGCCGCGGCAGCGGCCCTGCCGGCCTATCTCACCGGCCATGGCTACTTCCCGCTGGGTCTGCCCGAGCTGCGTGAGGCGATCGCGGATCGCTACCGGCGGCGTGGGCTGCCCACCTCCTCCGATCAGGTGCTGGTGACCTCGGGGGCGATCGCCGCCATCGCCGCGGCCGCGCAGGCCCTGCTCGGGCCCGGTGACCGGGTGCTGGTCGAATCACCGGTGTATCCGAACGCGGTGACCTCGCTGCGCCGGGCCGGGGCCCGGGTGGTGGCCGTCCCGGTCGATCCGGACGGCTGGGACCTGGACGCCATGGAGGCGTCGCTGCGCCAGGCGGCGCCTCGTGCGGCCTATCTGATCCCGGACTATCAGAATCCGACCGGGCTGCTGCTGAACGACGACCAGCGCGATCGGCTCGGGGCCGCCCTGGCTCGTGCCCGGACTGTGGCGATCGTCGATGAGAGTCACGCCGACCTGCATCTGGAACAGCTGCCGGTCCCGGCCCCGATGGCGGCACACAGTTCGTCCGCGATCACCGTCGGCGGTTCGTCCAAGGCGTTCTGGGGTGGGCTGCGGGTCGGCTGGCTGCGAGTGCCCCACGGCCGCCAGCAGCTGTTCACCCGGGCTCGGCTCGGACTCGACCTGGGCGCACCGATCCTGGAGCAGTTGGTGCTGACCGAGCTGCTCACCGGCCCGGACGGCGACGCGCACCAGCAGCGCGCGCGACTGCGCGCCCAGCGGGATGCCCTGGCCGGCGCCCTGGCCGAACGGCTGCCCGACTGGCGCTTCCGTGTCCCGGCCGGCGGGTTGTCACTGTGGTGCGAGCTGCCCCGTCCGGTGGCCGCGGCCCTGGCGGTCGAGTGCGAGCGCCGCGGCCTGGTGATCACCCCGGGCTCGGTGTTCGCGCCTGAGGGCGGGCTGGCGTCGTTCGTCCGGCTGCCCTACACCCGGCCGGAGGCCGACCTGCTGGCCGCCGTGGACGTGCTGCACACCGCCTGGACGGCCCTGGACGGCCGGCACGACGTCGCCGATCCGGTGCGCATCCTGATCGCCTGAGCCCGCCGCACCCCGCTGGTTGAGCTTGTCGAAACCGTTGCCACAGGGGTCTCGACAAGCTCGACCAGCGATCGCTAGGCGTGGTCGGTCACGTGCAGGATGTCGTCCGGGCCGAACGCCTGCGGCAGCACCTGGGCCATCGTCCGGATGCCTTCGGGGGTGTCCAGCAGCAACTCCGCCCCGCCGAACTCGTAGAGCAGTTGGCGGCAACGGCCGCACGGCATCAGCGGCTCGCCCAGCGCGTTGACGCAGGCGAAGGCGAGCAGGCGTCCGCCGCCGGTGGCTGCCAGCTCCGAGACCAGTCCGCACTCGGCGCACAGGGTGAGGCCGTAGGAGGCGTTCTCGACGTTGCAGCCGGCCACCAGCCGTCCGTCGTCGACCAGCGCCGCCGCCCCCACCGGGAACCGCGAGTACGGCGCGT
Source organism: Micropruina sp. (assembly GCF_027492755.1). Lineage (GTDB taxonomy): Bacteria > Actinomycetota > Actinomycetes > Propionibacteriales > Propionibacteriaceae > Micropruina. Next base: position 13,676 of record NZ_JAPUED010000058.1, read on the forward strand.
AGGCCCGGTCACACAGTTCGCGCGCCCGGGTCCGCAGCGCGTCCCAATCGATCTCAGCCATGGTCACCTCGTGTGTCGGTTGTAGCGGATCTCACTTCGCATACGGGACGCCGTCGGCGGCGGGGGCGCGGGTGCGTCCGATCAGGCCGGCGACGGCGATGATCGTGGCCAGGTAGGGCAGCATCAGCAGGAACTGGCTGGGCACCGGCGTGTTCAGGGTCTGCAACTGGGACGCCATCTGCACCACGAAGCCGAAGAACAGCGCCATGGTGGCGGCCAGCACCGGGTGCCAGCGGCCCATGATCACCGCGGCCAACGCGATGAAGCCGTTGCCGGCGGTCAGGTCCTTGCTGAACGAGCCGATCGAGCCGACGGTGAAGAAGGCCCCGCCCAGCCCGGAGAAGACGCCGGCGACCAGCACGGCCTGCCAGCGGACGCGTTTCACCGAGATGCCGACCGCGTCGGCCGCCTCCGGGTGCTCGCCGACCGCCCGCACCCGCAGCCCCCACCGGGTGCGGTAGAGCAGGAACCACACCACGACCACCGAGATCACCGCCAGGTAGACCAGGATGGTCTGGTCGAACAGCACCGGCCCGAGCAGCGGGATGTCGCTGAGCAGCGGGATCGGAATGGTGTCCATGGTCGGGGCGTTGTTCAGCGCCCGCGAGTTGGGCTGCACCAGCTGGTCGAACAGGAAGCCGGTGATGCCCGAGGCGAGCAGGTTGATCACCACACCCAGCACCACCTGGTCGACCAGGTACTTGATCGCGAACAGGGCCAGCACGGCGGCCATCATGACGCCCGCCAGCACCGCCGCGAACAGCGCCGCCGGGATGGACTTGGTGACCGAGCCGACCAGGGCAGCGGCGAAGGCGGCCGTCAGGAACTGGCCCTCGATCGCCACGTTCACCACGCCGGCCCGCTCCCCCAGCGAACCGCACAGCGCGCCGAGGATCAGCGGGGTGGCGGTGAACACGGTGCCGGCCAGCTGGTTGGCCACCGGGAAGGGCAGGTCCTTGCCGGCCGCCGCCCAGGTCAGGAAGCCGATCACCACCGCCAGCCCGGCGATCACCCCGGCCAGGGTGCGCTGCCGGCCACGCAGCCGTCCGGACAGGAAGCCGGCAGCCACCAGCAGGCAGGCCACCGCGGCGACCGCGACGACCGGCGCACCGGGAATGACGATCGTGGGCAGCTGGACGTCAGCGAAGGCGTCCGACAGCGCGAAGCTCGCGCTGCCCTCGGTGCCGAAGAACAGCACCCCCAGCATCACCCCGACGATGCCGATCAGCGCACCGGTGGAGATCCGGGCGCGGCGCGCGTCGCGGGATTCGATCACCTCGAAGTCGAGCTGCTCGGGGGCATCGGTCAGGCTCGGCGCACGCGATTCGGTGCTCATGCGTCCACCCCCGTCAGCGAGACGCGGGTCTTGCGGGCCTTCAGGAACGGCACCAGCGTGGCGACCAGCTGCGGTGCCGCGACGAACAGCACCACCAACGCCTGCAACACCAGGGTCAGGGTGAGCGGCGTCTGCGCCACGCTCTGCATCGCCAACCCGCCGGCGCTCAGCCCGCCGAACAGCAGCCCGGCCAGCACGATGCCGAGCGGCCGGGAGCGGCCCAGCAACGCCACGGTGATGGCGTCGAAGCCGACCGTGCCGACCAGTCCCTCGGTGAGCGGCACCGGCACCCCGTTCACCGACGGTCCGAGCGCCGCCTGGACGCCGGCCAGCCCGGCCAGCGCACCGGCGATCGTCATCGTGACGATCGTGGTGGTGCCCACGTTCATGCCCGCGGTCCCGGCGGCGGACGGGTTGGCGCCGACCGCCCGGATGGCGAAGCCGACGGTGGAGCGTTCCAGCAGCCAGCCGACGGCGACGGCAGCCGCCAGCGCCACGAAGAAGCCCAGATGGAGCTGCCCCCACAGCTGCGGGAAGGCGGCGGAGTCCGGCACCTCGGGCGAGATCGGATCCGCACGACCCGGACGCTGGAAAGCCGTGGTGGTCAACGTCCAGGCCAGCAGCCCGGCGGCGAGGTAGTTCATCATGATCGTGACGATCACCTCGTGCGCGCCGGTGCGGGCCTTCAGCCAGCCGACCAGGCCGCCCCAGACACCGCCCACGATGAGGCCGGCGGCCACCGCCACCACCAGGTGCACCACCGGTGGCAGCGACCACGCGAAGCCGACGTAGGCGGCAGCCATCGATGCCACGATCGCCTGTCCCTGGGCGCCGATGTTGAACAGTCCGGCCCGGAACGCCAACCCGACCGCGAGGCCGGCGCAGATCAGCGGAGCGGCGGCCGCGGTGGTGGCGGCGAGCGCCTCCGGTGAGCCGATCGCCCCGTTCAGCAGCGCCGCGTACGCGGTGGAGACCTTGGTCCAGGCCGCGCCCAGCGCCAGCCCGGGTGCGGTGAACAGGTAGGCGAAGTTGCTCGACACGGCCGGGTCGGCGGCGATCATCAGGATCGCCCCGACGATCAGGGCCAGTACGAACGCGGCGAGGGTGATCACCCAGTCGCGCCAGCGGGACCGGGCCCATTCCCGCACCCGTGACGTGCGCAGTGTCTCGGCCATCATTCGCCCTCCCCCTGCTCGGCGTCCCTGACCAGGGCAACCGCCTCGTCGTAGGGGACGCCGGCCATCATCATGCCCAGCACGTCGCGCGGGGTGTCCGGGGCGACGATGCCCACCACGGTGCCGCGGTACATCACCAGCACCCGGTCGGCCAGCGCCTCGACTTCCTCCAGTTCGGTGGACACCAGCAGCACGGCGGTGCCGCGGTCGCGTTCGGCGACGATCCGCTTGTGCAGGAATTCGATGGCGCCGACGTCCACCCCGCGGGTCGGCTGCGAGGCCACCAGCACCGACAGGTCCCGGCTCAGCTCGCGGGCCAGCACCGCCTTCTGCGCGTTGCCCCCGGACAGCGACGAACCCAGGTTCCGCACGTCGGGTGTGCGGATGTCGAACTCGTCCCGCAGCGCCACCGCGTTGCGGTCGATGGCGCGCAGATCCAGCGACAGCCCGGACGCGAACGGCGGCCGGTCGTAGCGGTTCAGCACCAGGTTCTCGGCAATGGTGAAGCTGCCGATGAAGCCGTCGTGCTGCCGGTCCTCGGGGACGAAGCCCATGCCCGCGACGATCGTCTGCCGTGGCGTGGCGTGGCTGATGTCGACCCCGTCCAGCTCGATCCGGCCGGACAGCACCGCGGCGTTGCCCAGCAGCGCGTCGGCCAGTTCGGACTGGCCGTTGCCCTGGACGCCGGCGATGCACAGGATCTCGCCGCCGGACACCTCGAAGTCGATGCCGTCCACCACCACGGCACCGGCCGCGTTGGCAACCGTCAGCCCACTGACCTCGAGCCGGACGGCGCCGGGCGCGGCATGCTCCTTGTCAACGCTGAGGTCGACCGCCCGGCCGACCATCAACCGGGCCAGCTCCTGCTCGGACGTCCCGGGCTCGGCCTGGCCGACCACCCGGCCGCGGCGCAGCACGGTGATCCGGTCGGCGATGGCCCGCACCTCGCGCAGCTTGTGGGTGATGAAGACGATGCCGCGTCCCTCGTCGCGCAGGTTCTGCATGACGACCATCAACTCGTCGATCTCCTGCGGGGTGAGCACTGCGGTGGGCTCGTCGAAGATCAGGTACTTCGCGTCGTTGGCCAGCGCCTTGAGAATCTCCACCCGCTGCTGGATGCCCACCGGCAGGTCCTCGATGACGGCGTCCGGGTCGACCGGCAGGCCGTAGCGGGCGGACAACTCCCGGACGGTCGCCCGCGCGGTCTTCATGTCCACCACCAGGCCGGGCTCGCGGCCCAGGATGAGGTTCTCGGCGACGCTGAACACCTCGACCAGCATGAAGTGCTGGTGCACCATGCCGATCCCGGCGGCCATCGCCTGCTTCGGGTCGGCGAACTGTCGCGGGGTGCCGTCGATGACGATCTGGCCGCCGTCGGGCTGGTAGAGCCCGTACAGCACGTTCATCAGCGTCGACTTGCCGGCACCGTTCTCACCGAGCAGGCAGTGGATCTCACCGGGCCGGACGTCGAGGTCGATGGCGTCGTTGGCGACGAACGAACCGAACGTCTTGGTGATGCCCTTGAGTTGCAGGCCGGCCGATTCCGCCGGCGGCGATGACGTGGAGCTGGTCATTCACACCGTTCCTTCCCGATCGGTGCCTTGGGAACGTCAGAAGGGGGCGCGGCACGCGCCCCCTTCCGTCGGTCCTGCGGCAACTCTCAGGCGGTCGTCTTGATGGTGCCCGCGATGATGTCGGCCTTGATCTTGTCGAGTTCGGCCTTGGTCTCGGCGGAGACCTTCGAATCCCAGTCGTGGAACGGGGCCAGGTAGGCGCCGCCGTTGGCCAGCGTGCCCACGTAGATCTCGTTGCTGAAGTTGTTCTCCTTGGCGGCCTTGATCGCCTCGAAGACGGCCAGGTCCATCGCCTTGCCGACCGAGGTCGGGATGACCGCGCAGTACTGCTCCTGGCTGACGCAGCCGTCGGTGTCCACCCACAGCGAGGCGACCTTGCCGTTGCTGGACTTGGCGACCTGCAGCGCGCCTTCACCGGACGGGCCGGCGACCGGCAGCAGGATGTCGGCGCCCTGCGCCATCAGGTTGGAGGCGACCTTCTTGCCGCCGGGCAGATCGTCGAATGCGGCCTGGCCGCCGATGAAAGTGCCGTCCTTCTTCGCGGTGTCCCAGCCGAGGACCGCGACTTTCTTACCCTTTGCCTGGTTGTA
>NZ_JAPUED010000058.1:18510-19963 GCF_027492755.1 Micropruina sp.
GGCGATGCGGCGGGCGGGGTCGCACAACCGGCGACGGCGAGAGCGAACGCACCGAGCGCTACCGGTGCAATCAAGGACTTCTTCACGGACCTGCCTCCTGAGCAAGACGAACGGCGGGCCCCTCATCGGCCCATTGCGGTGGAGATTCGGGGTAGCTCTCCACCGCTGGTCACACTAGCCACCGTGGTGCCGCTCGTCGCCCCCCGATAGGGCGTGCGGGGCACCTGATACCAAGTCGTTATGGGCGCGCTGATCAAGGTCCCTCCCTCGTCATCCCGGACTTGATCCGGGATCTCTCCCGCTGAGATCCCGGGTCGGAGCCCGGGATGACGTGAGTGAGCAGCGCTTCCCCAGGGAGGGTGCCGCGCCGCGGCTCAGGTCGGCTCGCGGCGGTACCGGCCGGTGTCCAGCCAAGCTCTCAGCCGACGCACACTGCCGGCGGTGTACTTGGGGATGAAGGCGCGCAGATCGGCGTTCTGCTGCTCGAGCAGATCGTCGACGAGCAGCAGATTGCGGCCGGCGACCATGCCCTCGAAGACCTCGTCGCTCACCGCGGGCAGCGGCCGGACGCCGGCATAGCCCTCGCGCAGGGCGTCCTCGGCGGCGACGTCGTCGCGCAGGTAGTAGACCGCGATGGCCAGGTCGAGCGCCGGAACGCCGAGCCCGGCGTCGTCGAAATCGAAGACGCTGAGCCGTCCGTCGTGCCACTTCAGGTTGCCGCCGTGCAGGTCGGCGTGCAGCGGAATTGCACCGTCGGCTGCGAAAGCCTGGTCCTGCAACTCCTGCGAGCGGGCCAGCGCCTCGGTCAGCACGGCGCTGGCGTCGGCGTCCAGGGCCGGGTGGTCGCCGAACCGGTTGGGCAGATCGGTCAGCACCTTGTCGAACAGCGGCAGCGCACCTGCCACGGGCGGCTGCCAACTGGCTGCATGGTTGTGCAGCAATGCCATCGCCTCGCCCACCGCGCGCGCCTGCCGGGGCCGCGGCCGGAAGCCGATATTGCGGCCCTCCAGCCAGGAGAACAACACCAGCGGCAGGTCGCGGCCATGATCCGGACTGGAGATGCGGGCCGCCCACTCCCCCTCGCGGGTGCGCTGCGGCGTCGGCACCCGCAGCTCGGTCTCGGACGACAGCGCAGCCAACCAGGCGACCTCCGCCCGCAGGTGGGCCTCGGTCTTGGTCGGGATCACGTTGACCCGCAACGCGAACCGCCGGCCGTCGGCGGCGTCCACCCGGAAGGTGGTGTTGTAGCCGTGGTTCAGCAGCCGCAGGGACGCCTCGCCAAGCCCCCAGGCGGGCAGCGCACGGGCTGCCAGCGCACGCAGCCGGTTCACCTGGGTGCGAGCGGTGACCTCGATGAACGGCTTGCGCATGGCGTCACCGTATTGCACCCGCTACCCGGCCTTGCCCCGTCGGTTGAGCTGGCCGTTGGTTGAGCCTGCCCGTTGGTTGAGCT
>NZ_JAPUED010000058.1:20063-21783 GCF_027492755.1 Micropruina sp.
GTAGCCGTTGGTTGAGCTTGTCGAAACCAACTCTCGGCAGGCTCGACCGACGGCCACTCCGCCACTCCGCCACTCGGTCACTCCGCCACCGATGGTCAGCGGGTCCCCGGCCAGAGCGCCGGGACGTCCGCGACGAACGCGCGAACGAGCTCCTCCGCGCCCTCCAGCGCCGAGATCTCGTTGCCGGCGATGGCGGCTTCGATGCCGCCGCGCAACGTCCGCACCCGTGGGGAGGCGCGGACGCCGTCCAGCACCTCGCCCTCGACCAGCGACCACAGCCACTCGATCTGCTGCCGTGCCCTTCTCGGCTCCAACCCACCGTTGGATTCCAGGTAGGCGCGGTGATCGAGCACCGCTTGCCACACCTCGTCCAGGCCCTTACCGGTGAGCGCCGAACTGGTCAGCACCGGCGGGCGGCGGGCGTGCGGATCGGAGCTGATCAGCTTCATCGCGATGGTCAGCTCACGCGCGGTCACCCGGGCCTCGCCCTCGTGGTCGCCGTCGGCCTTGTTGACGGTGATCACGTCGGCCATCTCGAGGATGCCGCGTTTGATGCCCTGCAGCTGGTCACCGGCCCGGGCCAGCGCGATCAGCAGGAAGGTGTCCACCATGCCGGCGACCGCCACCTCGGACTGCCCCACCCCCACGGTCTCGACCAGCACCACGTCGAAGCCGGCGGCCTCCATCACGATCATCGACTCGCGGGTGGCCCGCGCCACGCCGCCCAGATGCCCACCGGACGGCGACGGCCGCACATAGGCGCTGTCGGACGCGGCGAGTGCCGCCATCCGCGTCCGGTCACCGAGGATGGAGCCACCGGTTCGTGACGATGACGGGTCGACGGCCAGCACGGCGATCCGGTGCCCGTCCTCGATCAGCCGGATGCCGAGTGCGTCGATGAACGTCGATTTGCCCGCCCCGGGGACACCGGTGATGCCGACCCGCACCGACCGTCCGCTGTCCGGCGTGAGCAGCCGGAGCAGTTCCTTGGCTCGCTCCCGATGCTCCGGACGCGACGACTCCAGCAGCGTGATCGCACGGGCGATGTGCGGACGCGAGCCCTCCCGGACCCGCCCGGCCAGCTCGTCCGGACTCAACCTACGCATGCAGCCACCCTCTCAAACCCGCATGTTCGGGGACGGTTCTTCGACGTTCGACTTTCGCACTTCGGGGGACGGTTCTTTTCGTTCCAAGGACTTTCGCACTTCGGGGGACGGTTCTTTTCGTTCCAGGGGACGGTTCCTTTCGTTCCAAGGGTGAGCGAAGGAAACGTCACCGGTGACCAGATGAGCCGTCCCCGGTGACCGGGAGAACTGTCCCCGCGGACACCGTCAGTCTTCTTCCAGCCGATCCTGGAGCTTCTCCAGCAACTCCACGGCGGCCTCGGGGATCACCGTGCCGGGTGGGTAGATCGCGTCGGCACCGGCTGCCCGCAGCTCGTCGAAGTCCTGCGCCGGGATGACGCCGCCGACGACGATCATCATGTCGTCGCGGCCCAGGGCGTCCAGTTCGGCGCGCAGCGCGGGCACCAGGGTCAGGTGGCCGGCCGCCAGGGACGACACCCCGACGACGTGGACGTCGGCCTCGACCGCCTGCCGGGCCACCTCACCGGGGGTCTGGAACAGCGGGCCGACGTCGACGTCGAAGCCGAGGTCGGCGAACGCCGTCGAGATCACCTTCTGGCCGCGGTCGTGACCGTCCTGGCCCATCTTGGCGACCA
>NZ_JAPUED010000059.1 GCF_027492755.1 Micropruina sp.
GCTTTCACCAGCGAGGAATCGAACCTCGGACCCACGAACCCGGAGTTAACCGACGGCCTTCGGCCCGCCTGACACTCGGACTAGTGTGTAGGGGTCTACACAGTTGTGTCAAGTCGGGTATCGACGTACTTGCGAGTTGGGGACCGGTACGGACCTCGTAACCAACAGTTCAGTCGAGGCTAGTTGAGGTCCGCCACGTCGCCGGCCCCACCCAGCGCAGCTACTCGCAGCCGACCCCGTCACCGTCACGGTCCAGATGGCGTCCATAGCCCGGTTCGCCGCGGTAGACCGGCGCTGCCCCTGCAGCGCGTGCCGCGGAACAGTTGCGGTAATAGACGAACTTGGGTTTGGACTTCTTCGTACCGACCACGACGACCCGGTTAATGGGTTTCGTCACCACCTTCGACGAAACTTTCACGCCGTCTTCGTAGGTGTCGACTCGCTTGCCATTCCTGCCTTTGGTAGTAACCTTCCGCTTGCCGGCCGCGAGCGATGGGTCTTTCCGTTCAACGGTCTTGTACTTGACCACGACCGTCTTCTTGGTGATTGTGGGCTTCTCGTCGGCCCCGCCCGGCGAATCGAAGTCATCGGCCGGCAAGCCGGTTGGAGTTGTCGAGGGCGACGAAGCTACGGAGGGGGCAGACGGCGCGGGCGCCGCCGAGGCGGAGGTGCTCTGGGCGGGCAGACTGGCAGGACCTGTTTGGCCTGTGGACGCGAGCCCACCCAGTCCGAGAACGGCCGCAAGCCCGCTGAGTAGAACCGTCGCAACCCGTCGCCTCTTCCGAGGCAGAGGAGCACCGTGCGGCAACTGCGCGAGCGCCGCGCGCTGGCTGGCCTTCGCCGGAGCCGGAGTGGAATAGGAACTCCACTGTCGACCGTCCCACCATCGAAGCATCGCCGGTCGAGTCTCGTCCGGGTACCAGCCGGGCAACCTGTCCTGTAATCGCTTGCCGTCCGTCTCCACCTACATGTTCTCCCGCTCGCCAATCCCGGCGGCAGACGCAACCGCGCTCCACTTCGCCGCAAAGCCACAGAGTAGGGCAGCAGTCTGAGAAGTTCCGAAGTCCCGCGATAGATCTCGCTCTGGCATAGCTGAATGCACGGCGCCGTCCGACTGCTCTCGGGCAAGGCGATCGAAGCAGCCGCACGCCAGTGGTGTGATGCTGCACAATGGCCAGATGGCAGCCTTTTCACTCGACGCCTATTGGCGTGACGTCGAAACGGTTCGTCCGCCCGAACCGGTCTATGCGTCATGCGGTCCTGAGCAGCCGATACTGCCCGCGGAGTCACCCTCCAGTCGGGTCGGGCGCATCGTGCCGTGGGTTTGGGTCGGCATCGGGGCGGTGGGCATCGTGCTGGCCATCGCCGGCGGGCAACTCCTCTGGATCCCACTCCTGGCGGCGGGCGGCTTCGGGTTTTGGACACTCGTCGGCAGCCGGGCACACGAACGCGAAGCTGCGATGCGCCTCGCCCGTCTCGATGAGGCGCGGCGCGCCCACCTCGCTCTGGTCGAGCGGGCCGACACGCTCGGGCCTGGCGGGTTCTTTGCGCTGAGGAAACGCCTGGCATCTCTTAGTGAGGAATACCAGGTCAAGGTGCCTGGTCAAGAACGGCAGGCCGGGCAGGCGTGCGAACGCAAAGCTCGCGAGCGGCAACTGCGCACATACCTGGCTCGCTATCGCGTCGACGATGCGAAAGTGGCCGGGTTGGGACCCGCCAGGAAGGCCACTTTGGCGTCCCACGGTATTCGCTCCGCCGCCGACATTCGTCGCAGCTCAATCGAGGATCTACCAGGGTTCGGTCCATCCCTATGTGGCGCTCTGCTCAATTGGCGGGAAGCGTGTGCCCAGGGTTTCCAATTCGACCCAACGGACGTGACGTTTCTGGGTGAACTGAACACGGCGCTCGCCCCGCACCGCAGGCGGCGTAACGAGATCGAGCGCGAACTGGTCGCCGGACTGGAGGGTTTGCGCCGGCTCAGTTCCCCTCCCAGGGATCAGACGCAGCTCCTCATCCGGGCCTTGACCGATTCGTCACGCGAACTCGCTCAAGCTCACTTGGACGCGGCCACCGCTTGACTGCCCCCACCTGAGTCTCGACCGCCGCTGTCCCCCGCTCGGGGTCGCGGTGAGCCGCCGATGCCCGGGCGAAAAGTTGCTGGTCGATCGGCAAGATCCACAGGTCAGACTCGGCCGAGTGCGGGCAGATCACCGTTCGCAGCTGCCACCATCGCAGCGATCAACGCGCGAGGCTCGGCCTCCCCGGCGGCACCGGAGGCCCGTGCCGCAGGTACACGGCTCGGAGCCCACAGCAGTCCCGCGGTCAGAATCGTGGGCACCTTGCCGACGACGGCGTGCATGGCTGGAATGATCTCGTTGCCGAGTTCGCGGACGAGGGCGAACGCCTCGTCCTTCGCTGCGGCCAGCTCCCGCGCCCGCGACCAGGAGATTCCCCGTTGTGCGCGGTGTGCCTCGGCGACCGTGATCATAAACGGTGCGGCGAACGCCGCGTGGCTGCGCAGCCAGCTCTCCATGTCGGACGTGGTGACCGCCGGGATGCCGGCCGCGGTGAATACCTCCGCCCACTTCGCGTCGGTGACGGTGGTGAGCACGCCCCGGCTCTGAATGCTGGCGCGCAGGACGCCGTCCGCGTCGATCTGCGCGGCGATCGCGGGGAAGCCGAACGCGAACCGGTCCCCTACCGCGTCCCGCAGCGTCGAGAGCGAGTCGAACGTGTTGAACATGAACATCACGGTGCGTCCGCGGCTCGCTGTGAGCCGAGGCAGCAGCGGCGTCACCTGGTGGGCGAGCACCGTCACGAGAATCAGGTCGAAGTCGACATCGTTGGGCAGTCCGCCTGCCACGGTGGTGGCGACGACACCGTCGGGCGTCCGGATTCCACCGTCGCGGCTGACCTGTTCGAGGCGGCGGTTGCGGGCGATGACGGTGACGTCGTGGCCGGCGCCGGCGAGTTGGGCGGCGAAGGTCGAACCGATGCCACCGACGCCCAGGACTGCGATCCTCACGCTCACAACGTACCCAACACCACTCGCGGCTCCGGCCGGGTGAGGCCCAACGGCTGCGCTACCGGCGATCAGTCTGAGATCGACGCCACAGTCGCTGGCCCCGATTGCACTCGCCGGTGCGGGCAGTCGGGATTCAGGCACCTAGACATCCACTCTGGGGTCGATATCAGACTGATGGCCGCCCGAGGGCGCCGGGTATCAGCGGTCGTGCTTGGCGAGACCCTGTAGCTCGCCGCCCATAGGGGTTTCGACAAGCTCAACCAGCGGGGCCGGGCTTCGAGGTCGCCCAACGGAGATTTGCTACTCGACCTCGTCGATCAGCTCGCGCATGGCCCGCACCTCGGCGTGCAGTCGCTCGCCCGGTTCGGCTTCGGAGGCGTCGACCCTGGTCATCGCCGACATCACCGCGGTGACCACGATGCCGAAGACCACTCGCGCCGCGTGGGCGTCGTCGGTCCGCTGCTGGATGAGGGGCAGGAACGGCTTCAACCGCTGCATGTTCTGTTGCCAGAAACCCATCGAGAGCTCGGGGTGGCCGCGGAGCATCTCCTTGATCCGTGGGAAGTCACTCGGCAGCGTCACGTTGCGGCCGACCAACTCGCACACGTCGACGACCACCGGGGAACCCCCGGCGAGGAACCTTTCGGCGTCCTCGTCGGAAACCCGCACCAACTGCAGGTCGAACGCCGCAGCGAGCTTGGTCGGGAAATAGTTGAAGAAGGTCCGCGGCGAGACGCCCACCTCGTCGCAGATCTCCTCCACCGTGACGTCGTCGGGTCCGCGTTCGGAGACGAGCCGCAATGCGACGGTGTGCAACGCCTCGCGGGTGGCCCGCTTCTTCCGCTCACGCAGTCCGAGGCAGGCCCGCTCTGCGGTTGCCTCGCCCATCACTGGTCCCTCTGTTCTGTCGCCTGATCGGACTCATTCTCGCCCGACTCCGCTTCCTCCGGCAGCGATTCCGGCTGCTCCGGCGAGTCCGCGGCGTCGCCGGAACCAGCGGCGGCAGCCGCAGCGGCCGTCCGCTCCTCCAGCGCCGAGCGCAGCCGCAGCGGTGGCACCCGGAAGAACCAGGTGATCACGAAGGCGAGCAGCATCACGCCTAGCCCGACCCAGTAGATGGTGATCACCGAGGCGTTGAAGCCCTCCAGGAACGGCTTGGTCAGCCGCGGATCGGCACCGCTCAGGAAGGAGGTGTCGCTGGCACTGGTGTCGGTCTTCACGTCACCGGTGTCGCCCTTCTTGATGGCGTCGGTCAACTCGGGTGCGATCTGGTCGATGATCGCCTGGCGCTGCACCGGATCGCTGTAGTCGACCGCCAGCCGTCCGTCGATCACGCTGAAGTGCTTCTCTTCGGCGACCTTCTTCAGCGCCTTCTTCTCTGCCTCGGGCACCAGCTCGGCGACCTTCTGGTTGATCAGTTTCTCGATCTTCGACAGCTGCCGCGCGCCCGTGCTCAACTTCGCCGTGCCGGTGGCCGCGGCCTTCGTCCCGGTGGTCAGCTGACCACCCTTGTCGGCCGCGGTGGTGACACCGTCGGCGAGCTTCCCGGTGCCGGAGGCCAGCTGGTGCAGGCCGGACGCCAGTTGCTTCGAGCCGGACGCCGCCGACGACAACCCATCGGCCAGTCCCGGCTTGCCGCCACCGCCGTTGAGGTAGCCGCTGGTGGTGTTGACGCTGATCGCCAACGCGGTCATCGCCTTGGTGACGTCGTCCTGATCGGCCGTCAGCTTGTCGCAGGCGCTGTCGTCGCCGTCCGTGCAGGCCTTCTGATCGGTACCCATGGTGGTCATCGCCGCCTTGAGCTGGTTGAAGTCGGACGTCGCCTTCTTCGCCTGCCCGGCCGCGACCTTCTCGGCCGCCCCGAGCTTCGTCAGGCCGCCGGCCAGCCCGTCCATTCCGGTGGCCAGCTTGTCGGTGCCGGTGGCCAACTGGTGCGCCGCCGTCCCGATCTGGCCGACGCCGCCGACGAACGCACCGGTGCCGGTGCTGAGCTTGTCCAGCCCGAGCGCGACCTGGGAGACGCCGTCTGCCAGCTTGCCGGCGCCCTTCGCAGCATTCTTGTGGACGGCGTCCGCAACCTTCTCACGGACGGCGGCTTTCACCTTGTCCTTGACCTCTTTGGTGGCGTCGGAGAGCTTGTCGTCGATCTCGGACTTGATCTTGTCCGTGATCGGGTTCCACATCTTCTCCATGATCGCGGCGTTGTTCGGCGCGGACGCCACCGCCGGGTCGAGCGCGGCGTCCAGGGCGTCAGTGACCGTCTGCTTGTCGGCCAGCGAGTTGACGATGTTGCCCGGCAGCAGGCTGAACAGCAGCGACAGCATGATCGCCGTACCGAGGGTGCCACCGATCTGCCGGAAGAACGTGGACGAGCTGGTCGCCACCCCGATGTCGCGCGGCTCGGCAGCCGCCTGGACGGCCAGCGTCAGCGTCTGCATCAGCTGACCCAGCCCCAGGCCGACCACGAACATCGCGATCATCAGGAACCACAGCGGCTTGTCCGGGGTGAGGAAGGTCAGGATCAGGAAGCCGGCGGCAGTGGTGCCGGTGCCGGTGATCGGGAAGATGCCGTACTTGCCGGTGCGGGAGATGATCTGCCCCGACCCGATCGAGGCGATCATCAGCCCCGCCATCATCGGCAACGTCGCGAAGCCCGACTCGGTCGGGTTCAGCCCGGTCACGATCTGCAGGTAGAGCGGAATGGTCAGCATCGCGCCGAACATGCCGAAGCCGACCAGGATGCTGAGCACCGTGGTGATCGAGAAGGCCGACTTCTGGAACAGCCGCAGCGGAATGATCGCGTCGGTCCCCATCGCCCGTTCGACCAGAATGAAGGCGAGTAGGCCGACCGCACCGATCACGTAGCAGCTGATCGACGCCGCGGAAGTCCAACCCCATTCGCGGCCCTGCTCGGCGACCAGCAGCAGCGGCGCCAGCGTGCCGACGACCAGAGTGGCGCCCCACCAGTCGATCCGGGGGCTGCCGTGCCGGTCGTGCGGCACGTGCAGGAACGCGATCACCATCAGCAGCGCGACCACGCCGACCGGCACGTTGACCAGGAACACCCAGCGCCAGCCGCTGATCCACAGGATCGTGTCGGCACCGGCGAACAGTCCACCGACCAGGGGGCCAATCACGGACGCCAACCCGAAGGTCGCCAGGAAGAAGCCCTGGTACCGGGCGCGCTCACGGGGCGCGAGGATGTCGCCGAGAATCGCTAGCGGCAGCGACATCAGGCCGCCGGCGCCGAGGCCCTGGAAGGCCCGGAAGGCCGCCAGGCCGACCATCGAGGTCGCAAAGCTCGACAGCAGTGAGCCGAGGATGAAGATGCCGATGCTGGTGATGAACAGCGGACGGCGTCCGAACTGGTCGGAGAGCTTGCCGTACAGCGGCGTGGTGACGGTGGCGGCGATCAGGTACGCCGTGGTCACCCAGGCCTGCTGATCGAGGCCGTGCAGGTCGTCGCCGATGGTCCGGATGGCTGTACCGACGATGGTCTGGTCGAGCGCGCTGAGGAACATGCCGGCCATCAAGCCGTAGATCACCAACATGATCTGGCGATGGCTCATCAGTGGCTCGGACGCCTGCTCTGCCGGGACCGGGCGTTCGATGGTGGCTGTAGCCACAGGAACCTCCTACGCATGCGAAACGCTGCCGTCTTTGCGGCAGCGCAAAGTTACGGTAGCGCATTTTTGCAGGAATGCAAGACTTCGGGCCGACCCGGGTTCGCCCCCTAGCTTCGGCGCGAACCGCCGAGGCCGGCGTCCCGGGCCTGGGCCACTGCTTCTGCTCGGCTGGCGACCTGCAGCTTGCCGAAGACGTTGCTGACGTGGTTCCGCACCGTCTTGGGCGACAGCACCAGGCGGCTGGCGATCTCGGTGTTGGTCAGGCCACGGGCCACCAGGTCGAGGATCTCGCGCTCACGCTCGGTGAGTTCGGGGAACGGCACGGCCGGCGAGCTTCCGCCACCGGCGAAGAAGCCGAGCACACGGGTCGCAATGCCGGCACTGAACACGACGCCGCCGCGCGCGACGGCGTCCAGCGCCTGCCGGATCTCCTGCCGGTCGGCGCCTTTGACCAGATAGCCGCGGGCGCCGGCCCGCATCGCCGCGAATACCGAGTCGTCGCCGTCCAGCATGGTCAGCACCAGCACCGCCACCGCGGGCTGGCCGGCGACGATCCGCCTGGTCGCCTCGATGCCGTTCAACCGCGGCATGTGCAGATCCATCACGACCACGTCCGGAGTCAGCCGGGCAGCCTCGGCGATCGCCTCGAGACCGTCGGCCGCGGTGCCGACCACGTCCACCTCGGGCATGGTCGAGATCGCGGTGACCAGTCCGTCGCGATAGAGCGGGTGGTCGTCCACCACCAGCACGCGCAGGGTCATGGCTCATCGTCTCCCATCTCGAGCGGCAGGATCGCGGTCACCACGGTTCCGCCACCCGCGGCCGCGGTCACGTCGAACCGCCCACCCAGCTCGTCGGCGCGGGCACGCATCGAGTCCAGGCCGACACCACCACCGGCCACGGCCGGCAGTCCGCGGCCATCGTCGGCGATCCGCACGACCAGCCCGTCCTCCGCGCGGGCGAGCCTCACCTCGATCCGCGCGGCCCTCGCGTGCCGGACGGCGTTGTTCAGCCCCTCGGCGACGATCCGGTAGGCAGCCAGGTCGACCGCCGCGGACAGTCCGTCCACGTCGTCGACGATGACCTCGACCCGCTGCACCGGACGGTCGAATCGTGCGGCCAGTTCGCGGACGGCACCGGCCAGGCCGAGTTCGTCCAGGGCGGGCGGTCGCAGCTCATGCACGATCGCCCGGACGTCGCCGACGGCGGCGGTCAGGTTCGGCACCAGCCGGTCGAGGATCACCCGTGTGGTTCCCGGATCGGTGTCCACCAGGTCGCGAGCGGTCTCGGCTTGCAGCGCGAGCCCGGCCAGCAGCGGCGCGACGCCGTCGTGCAGATCCCAGCGCAACCTGCGGCGCTCCTCTTCGCGGGCGGCGACCACCAGTTGCCTGGAGCGTCGTGCCTCGCGGGTCGCAAGCACCGAATGGACGGCGACCGAGGCCTGCTCGGCTACTCGCTCGAGCCGGTGGCGTTCCGCCCGCGAGCGCTGCCGGGCCGCCAAGTCCAGGACGCCCACCTCACGCCCGGCATAGCGCAGCACGATCCGCTCGCTCACGGCCGCCTCGCCGTGCCGGATCACCGTGCCGTCAGCAAGTTCCAGAGCCACGTACCGCGACCGCAACAACCCGGCCAGTCGGGCCACCACCTCGGGCAGCAGCGCGTCGGCGACCTCCACCGGATCGCCCGTCGCCTCGAGCCGGGCACCCAGCAGCGCCAGTGCCGTGTCGGGATCGTCACGCTCGCCGTGGACCAGCCGGTTGACCAGGCGCCGGAGCCCGTCGTGCAGGGGCAGCAGCACCACGGCGACCACCGCGGCGGCGACCGCGGGAGCGCTACTGGAGGCAGCCCACACCGACGTCACCATCGTGTACACGACCACCACGGACGCCGACAGCAGCGCGTACCGCAGCCCGATCGAGATCGCCAGGTCGACGTCCCAGAGCCGATGCCGCAACGCTGCCACGCCCGCCGTGAGCGGCACCGGCAGCGCAGCAGCACCGACCAGCAGCTCACCCCACGGCTGCGGGGCTGCCGCGCCCGCCGCGAACAGGGCCACCGCCGCCCCGGCACCGAACACCAGCCATTTGAGCTGCTGGCGGGCGTCTCCGGCCGAGCTCCGCCAGCGCATCGCCACCGACGCCAGGGCCGCTGCCACCACCGCCGCGGTCGCCACCGCCAGGCCGATCTGCAGGGCCGGGTCGGTCGCCCACTGCTGGCCGATCGGGTTGACCAGGTCACGGACCCGGATCGGCGGGAACTGCGCCTCATACGGTGTCACCGCCCAGATCACGACATGCGCGGCGAGCACCAACCAGGCCGCCCACAAGGCCGGACGCCAGCGCGGCGAGGCGAGCAGGCCGTCCGGAAGCAGCAGCGGAAGCACCGTCGCCGACAGGAACAGCGACGGCGCCCACAGCCAGGTCGCCAGCCACAGCGCGAGCGGGGCCCCCGGCATCGGACCGAGGATCGCGTACTCCATGCAGAGCAGACCCAACCCCTGGCCGAGCCCGGTGGCGACCATCAGTGCAGGTATCCGGCGCACCGTGGAGCGGGTGGCCAGCATGGTCCCGACCGACCCGAAGGCGATCGACGCGAGGGCGAGAACGAGCCAGAAGGACGGCTCGAAGCCGCGTCCGGCCGCGCTGTTCACGGCGTGCAGGACGCTGCCGGCCAGTCCGGCGACCACGGCCAGCACCCCGGCGATCATGCGCACGCGCTCATCGTGGCCCAGCCCGCGTCCCACTGTCATGGGACGCGATGTCCCGACTTGAATCGGTGCATCGGCCTCAGGCGGACGGGACGCCTCCCGGCTGAGACTTCCGGCCATGAACACTTCGGTCCTCGACGCGCCGGCCGCGACCACGCCCGCCGGCACCCTGCCCATCGGCGCCGACGAGCGCCTGCTACTCCGTGGCGGCCCGCTCGCAGCAATGATCTACGCCGCGGCGATCGGCTTCGCCGCCTGGTTCCTTTCCACCACGCATCCGGCCTTCGACGCGTCCCCGCTGCAGGCCGCCGCCGGGTTCCGCGACAACGCCTGGCAGCTGGCGGTCAGCACCATGCTGTTCCTGCTGCCGATGCCGTTCGTGCTGATGTTCCTGGGTGGCCTGACGGCCACACTGCGCCGGGCAGGTGGGGCACTCACGGTGACGATGTTCGCCGCCGGTCTGCTCGATCTGGCGCTGTTCGCGTCCGCGTCGGTGACGTCGTCGATCGTTGCGACCATCGGCGCGCTGGATGCGAGCACCGCCACCGGCGCCGTGATCAAGGCACTCGACGGCGTCCTTCCGGTGGCGATCGCCGTCGCCGGCCTGGCCCGGACGGCACAGTTCGGCTGCGCTGCGGTGCTATTGCGCCGCACTGGGCTGGTCGGACGCGGACTGCTCGTCTTCACCGTCGTCGTCGCTGCGCTGGGAGCGCTCGGAGTGGCCACCGTCTTCGCACCGCTGTTCTTCCCGGTGACCGAGCTGGCGATGATCCTCGGCTGGGTCTGGATGGCCGTTCTGGGCATCCGGCTCGAGCGGGTCGCGGTCCGTCAGGGCGACCCTCAGGCCGACAGCCGGGTCGATCCCGGACGCCGGCGACGGCGTCCGGAGCCCTGCCGGGAGAGCTGCACCACGGCATCGCTCCGGCTGCCGACCGACGGGCCGGACGTCCGGGGCTGACCCCCGGCGCGCTGACCGGAACCCGAGCCGGAGCTACGGCGGTTCGACCGCCCGCCTCCCGAGCGACCGCCGCGGCCATTGCCGCCGGAGCGGTGGTCGTCGACGACGATCTGGGCGGCCTCGCTGGGGATCTGCCCTGCCGCAACGGGTTCGGCGGCCTCACCGGACACGGCGACGACCTGGCGGTCGCCCGCACGCACCGGGGTCGGCTGCACGCTGATCTTGGCGGCCCGCGCCAGCGACGCGAAGTCGCGGCGCTGCTCGGGCAGCACCAGGGTGACGACGTCGCCGTCGTTGCCGGCACGCGCGGTGCGTCCGGAGCGGTGCAGGTACGCCTTGTGCTCGGCGGGCGGATCGACGTGCACCACCAGGTCGACCTCGTCGACGTGAATCCCGCGGGCCGCGATGTCGGTGGCCACCATGACGCGGACCCGTCCGTCGGCGAAGGCCTTGAGGCCCCGCTCGCGGGCGTTCTGCGACAGGTTGCCGTGCAGTTCGACGGCCGGGACGCCGTCCGCGGTCAGCTCGCGGGCCAGCCGGCGGGCCTGATGCTTGGTCCGGGTGAACAGCAGCCGCCGTGACGCACCTCCGGCCAGCTCGCGGACGATGGCTCGCTTCTGAGTGGCGTCCGGCACCAGGAAGACGTGGTGGGTCATCGCGGTGACCGGCGACTCGGCGCTGTCCACGCTGTGCACCAGCGGACGCACCAGGAAGCGCTTCACCAGCTTGTCGATGCCGTTGTCGAGGGTGGCCGAGAACAGCAGCCGCTGTCCCCCGCCCGGGGTTGCGGTGAGAATGCGGGTGACGGCGGGCAGGAAGCCCAGGTCGGCCATGTGGTCGGCCTCGTCCAGCACCGTCACGGCGACCGCGTCGAGCCGGGCATGGCCCTGGCCGATCAGGTCCTCAAGACGGCCCGGGGTGGCCACCACGATGTCGGCGCCGGCCCGCAACTGCTGCACCTGGCGGGCCTGGCCGACACCACCGAAGATGGTCATCACCCGTAGCCCGGCAGCTTTCGCCAGCGGTTCGAGGGTTTCCAGGATCTGGTTGGCCAGCTCACGGGTGGGCGCCAGCACCAGACCCCGCGGGGCACCCGGACGGGTCCGCGGTGCGATGCCGGACGCCGACGGCACCAGCCGGGCCAACCTGGCCACCAGCGGCAGGGCGAAGGCCAGCGTCTTGCCGGACCCGGTGCGGCCGCGGCCCAGGACGTCTCGGCCGGCGAGGGTGTCGGGCAGGGTCGCCTGCTGGATCGGGAAGGGTTCGGTGATGCCGCGTCCGCTCAGCGGAGCGACCAGCACGGAAGGGACGCCCAGCGACGCGAAGGTCGGGGCGGATTCATGTCGTGACACGAAAAGGACTGCTTTCGAAGAAGGTTCACCACGGTCCAAGGTCCGCTCGCGTTCGTCAGCGATGCGCCGGCGCGGTGCGGAAAGTGGTGCGATGCTGGGCTGCGACTGTCGCGCCCTGCACACCATCATCGCACAGTCACCCGCCGGGGTGGGAATCGAGCCCCGTCAGGGGTGATAGGCTTAGGGAACGCGTGAACGCATTCGCGCAGATCGGCACCCCGATCCCACAGCACTCCGGAAGCGCTGCTGGTCGGTGAGCCTGACCAACCGGTCAACCGGCTTACCGGAACACCACGACTATCCAATGCGGCACCCCAGCCGCCCACCACGATTTCCCACCCCGGCGCCGTCGGAGTGGTCAATAGGACCGCAAATCGCGGCCCGCGCAACAAAGAAGGAAATACCGACATGGCCACTGGCACTGTCAAATGGTTCAACTCCGAGAAGGGCTTTGGCTTCATCGCCCCGGACGACGGCTCCGCCGACGTCTTCGCTCATTTCACCGCGATCGAGGGCCGCGGCCGCCGCGACCTGTTCGAAGGCCAGCAGGTCGAGTTCGACACCGAGCGTGGTCAGAAGGGCATGCAGGCCGCCAACATTCGGGCGCTCTGAACCCTGAGCTGACAATGGGGACGGGCTTTCGCCCGTCCCCATTTCCATGCCCTCACACCCCCATGACGTCGGCCGAACGGGTCAACGTCATCCCGGCGAACGCCGGGATCTCCGGACGGCGGCAACACTGAGGTTCGGGTTCGGAGCCCGGAGTGAGGCGCCACCGCACGTCAGCCGGCCAACCCGCGTCAGCCGGCCAACCCGCGTCAGCCGGCCAACCCCGTCAGCCGGCCAACCCGCGTCAGCCGGCCAACCCCGTCAGCCGGCCAACCCCGTCATCCCGGCGAACGCCGGGATCTCCGGGCCGTCTACACGACCGCATCAGAGATCCCGGGTCGGAGCCCGGGATGACGACGCACTACCCCACGTCCGACGGCGAGAGTCCGTGATGGCGGCCTCAGCCGCGGCCCATGCTCGCCGCTGCCGGGCAGCTGAAGCTGTGCCGGGCGGCCCATCCGACGTCGTTGATGTAGCGGACCACGATGGTCAGCGCCGCTCCGAGATTGTTCTCCACATACGGGACGCCGTGCGCCCGGCAATGCTCACGCACCAGAAGTCGTGCCTGCCGCAAATGTGGCCGTGGCATCCCCGGGAACAGATGGTGCTCGATCTGGTAGTTGAGCCCGCCCATCAGTGCGGTCGCCCACCACCCGCCGGACACGTTGCGCGAGGTGAGCACCTGCTTGTCCAGGAAGTCGAGTTTCGCGCCGTGCGGCACGATCGGCATGCCGATGTGGTTGGGCGCGAAGCTGATGCCCATGTAGAGGCCGAACACGCCGACCTGCACCGCCAGGAACGCGAACGCCATGCCGAGCGGCATCACCCAGAACACCAGCCCCAGGTAGAGCGCGAACCGGGTACCGATCAGTGCCAGTTCGGTGGCACGGCCGTCGAGCTTGCCGGGCCGGAACAGCCGGCGGATCGACGCCTGATGCAGGTCGAGCCCCAGCAGAAGCATCAGCGGGTAGAACAACCACCCTTGTCGGCGGGTGATCCAGGCCCGGAACCCGGTGGCGAATACGGCGTCCTCATCGGTGAACGACACCCAGCCGGGCGCGATGTCGGGGTCGCGTCCGATCTGGTTCGGGTTGCCGTGGTGCCGAGTGTGCTTGGTCATCCACCAGGCGTAGCTGATGCCGACGAAGACGGTGGCCAGCAGGCGTCCGAAGCGATCGTTGGCCGGGCCTGAGGCGAACACCTGACGGTGCGACGCCTCGTGACCGAGGAACGCGAACTGAGTGAACAGGAGGCCCAGGACGGCGGCGATCAGCAGCTGGAACCAGGAGTCGCCGAGCAGCACCATGCCGGCCAGGCTTGCGGCGAGGACGGCGACCAGGCCACCGAACAACACCAAGTAGAAGCCCGGAGTCCGGGCGTTGAGGTCGGCGGCGCGGACCTGTTGGGCGAGTTGCGTGAAGCTGTTGGTGCGACGCTCCCATTCGACACGGGCCGCGACTCCGCGGTTCGGACGAACGGGCGCGGGGGCATCAGTGGCCGACATGCAGTCTCTCTCCTGACCGTTCATTCAGAGAGACCCGGGCGGCAGCTCGAGAACAGCTGCCTCAATCCTACGGGATCGTAGGTAGCGATGGATACAAACGGCGGGATGGCTGTCCGATAGGTGGACCGACTGATCAGCCGAACGCCGCGATCTCGATCTTCTTCATGCCCATCAGCTTGTCGTAGGCGTCCGGCTTGGCCATCAGCTCGCCGAGGTTGGCCGGGATCAGCTGCCAGGACAGGCCGAACTTGTCCGCGCACCAGCCGCACTGTTCGGCGGCCGGGACGGCGCTGAGTTGCGACCAGTAGTGGTCGAGTTCGTCCTGCCCGTCGCAGTACACCATCAGCGAGACGCCGCAGCTGAAGGTGAAGTCCTGGTCGGCGGCGTCCATGGTGGCGAACCACTGGTCGAGCAACTGGAAGTCGCCGAACATGACCTGGGCGGCCATCGGACCAGCCTCGGCCGGGTAGGGCACCACCGAGCCGACGCGTCCGCCGAACACCGAGGTGTAGTACTCGATGGCTTCGGCTGCGCGGCCCTGTGCGGTGTAGCCGAACATGACGCTGGGAATGATGAACGGACGCGGCTCGCCGTCGGCGTTGGTCAGCATCAGCTGCCAGCTGACGCCGTAGCGGTCCTCGATCCAGCCGTAGTGCGGGCTGAACGGATACTCCTGCAGCGGCATCAGCGCCTTGCCACCCTCGGACAAGGCAGCCCACAACTCGTCGAGATGCTGCCGCGCGTCGGCGTCGACCGACGGATCGAAGTTGACGAAGAACGACACCGACGGGTTCGGCCGGAACTCAGACCCGGCGTTGATGCCGATGAACCGGTAGCCGCCGATCTCGAACTCCACAGTGAGCACCTGGCCGGCGAACTCGGTCTGGAAGTCAAGCAGCCCCTCGCTCGGGTATCGCACGGTTTCGACGACCCGGGCGTCACCGAAGGCGGCGGTGTAGAAGTCGGCAGCCTCGGCCGCGTTGTGGTCGAACCAGAGGTTCGGAACGATCCGCTGCATGATCGGGTCCTCTCGTCGGTGGTGTCCCGCTCAGCCGGGATGACTGGTTCTCGACCCTACCTTTGGGCTTCAGCCCCATCTTTCGGCTTCAGCCCTATCTTTCGGCTTCAGCCCAGCAGCACCAGCAACTGGGCGAGCAGGATCTTGCCGACCATGGCGGCCGGGTAGACCAGGGCGTAGCCCAGCGACACCCGGGTGTCGAAGCTGGAACGGGTGTTGGCGAAGGCGAGCAGCGCCGGCTGGGTCTGGGCGCCACCGAGTTGTCCGGCGAGTTGAACCCAGTCCGTGCGCTGCAGCCGTCCGGCCAGCAGTAATGCCGCGGCGGCGGCGATGGTGACGACGAAGCCGAGCAGCGCCACCTTCCAGCCCAGGTTGGACGACACCGCCTCGGCGAACAGCAGGCCCGCCTTGGTGCCGGCATAGGCGAGGAAGACCAGCACGCCGAGCGCGGACAGCGCGTGCGCGGCAGCGGTCGGCATCGAGATCGGGATGGGGCCAACGCGTCCGATCCTGGCGAACACCAGGCCGGCGAGCAGCGTTCCGGCCGCCGAGCCGAGGGTGAAGGTACCGGTGGGCAGCGGAATCGGGATCATTCCGATTCCGATTCCGACGGTCAGCCCGAGCGCCAGGCCGAGCGGGTTGATGTCGGAGAAGCCGCGCTCCGAGTCGCCCAGGTAGGCGCGCAGCGGACGCATCTGGTCGCGCGGAGCGACGACCCGCAGCCGGTCGCCCAACTGCAGCACGAAGTCCGGGGTGGGGATCATGTCCACGTCCCCTCGTCGGACGCGGGAGACATGCGCGCCGAAGCGGGCACCCAGGCCCAACTCGTCCAGCCGGTGACCGGCGAACGTCGCCGACGACAGCGTCACCCGGTTCGAGTCGAGGTCGGTCCGGTCGCCGATGATGTCCACCGACGAGATGTGCCCGAGTTCGGCGGTGACAGCGGCCAGTTCGTCGGGCGGGCCGATCACACTGATCAGGTCGCCCTGGTCGAGCGGTTCGTCGGACGAGGCCACCACCATCGGCCCGGTGGCGTGCTTGACCCGGGTCACGGTGACCGCGCCGGCGTGGTTCTTGAGTAACTGGCCCACCGTGGGGCCCGCAGCCCGGTCGACCCGGACGGTGCGCTGCTCGAGCCGCGGGGCGGCCGAAGCGTTGTCACGGGCACCTCGGCGCAGCGCCCACGCGGTGGCCAGCATCATGCCGATCACACCCCACAGGTAGCTGATCGAGTAGCCGACCGCGGGCAGCTGCGTCTCCCCCGCCGCCTGGCTGGCCGCGGCCAGTGCCGGCGTATTGGTCAGCGCACCGGCGTAAGTGCCGGCGATCACCGGGTTGGGCAGGCCGAGAGCCTTGCCGCCGAGCGCCGCCACGATCGCGGCGACCGCGACGCAGGCCACCGTGGTGAGCATCACCGGCCAGCCGCGCCGCAGCGAGCCGAAGAAGTTGGGTCCGGAGATGATGCCGACCGTGTAGGTGAACAGGATCAGGCCGAACGTGCCCAGCACCTCGGGAACGGTCAGTTCAACACCTTGAGTGATACCCCATGCGGTCATGCCGAGGGCCACGAACAGCACCGCTGCCGGGCCGAGCGTGGCGCCCGCAACCCGGATCTGGCCCAGTAGTGCGCCAAGCACCAGCAACATGGCGAAGAAGAGCATCGGGAACTGCGCAAGCAGCGCGAACATCGGTCGTCCTCGGCTGGGAAGGCGGGTGGAGTGCCGTCGGCGGGGACTCGGCGTGGGTTCTCACCACACTCGCGATCCGAGTCCGGGTTCCGGATCCCGGGCCTCGAACCGGTTCTCCAGCCGGTGCATTGTCAGCCTATCGACGGGCTGGGACGGGCGTGGGAAGACCGGAAAAGTCAGTCTTGGAACAGCTCGCGCAGTACTAGGGATGTTGGTAGACCTCCCAACGATCACCGACAGCCGCCACCGGGACGAGCAGGACCTGGTCGCGAGTCTCGTCCACGATTGCACCACGGGCAGGTCGATCAGCTGACCCGCCGTCGCAGCAGTGGATCATCCGCCGGCCGAGAACTAGGTGGGCCCACTGGGAATCGAACCCAGAACCCGCGGATTAAAAGTCCGCTGCTCTGCCAATTGAGCTATAGGCCCGCGCCGCAGCGCGTGCTCACTCTACCGTCCGCGCCGCCTGCGGATCGCCACGACCGACCAGGCCGTAGCCGACGGGCGACCCCATGTTCACACAGGGGCCGGGCACACTGGCCCCATGGACTGGTGGGGCATCGCGTTGATCCTCGTCGCCGGGATCGCTGTGGTGATCTACGGCGCTTTGGACGACCGCCGCAAGACCCGTGAGCGCGATGCCGCCATGACCGCCCCGCCGAACCGGGACATTCCGCGCTTCGAGCCCACCGCGGAGCCGCCGCAGTACCTGAGCGAACTCGAAGCCCGGACGCGTCCGACCGGTTTGCCGGGGTCCGACCTTTCCGATCGGCAACGCGCCGATCTCAAGATCGCCGTGAACTCGTCGCCCGGCATCAAGGCCGGCGTCTCCGATGACCGCTTCGTCACGGACGTCGTCAGCGGCTGGGCGGTGGGCTCCGACCCCCTGGTGGCACTGTGCGCCGCGCCACTGGCCACGATCCGGGAAGCGCTGCCACTGCTGGAGAAAGCACAACGGGCGGGGCGTCCGCTCGCCCTCGCCGCGCCCGGCTTCGAGGCGGAAGTGATCGACACGTTGGCCGCGAATACGGTGCGTGGCAAGGTGCAATGCATACCGGTGACGGTCACGGCCGATCAGGCTGCGCAACTCACCGAGTACACGCTGGCCACTCCCCTGGCACGTGCTGATCTGCAGGCAGGCTGGGTGCCGGACGAATCGCTCGGCACCGCTGAGACATGGGTGTCGAGCCGAAGCCGCTCCTGGATGGTGCAGTCGGAGTGAGGCGTGGATATGGCGTCTCTACAAGCTCGACCAACGACGGCTGAAGTGGTCTCGACAAGCTCGACCAAGGGTGTCGCTGAACTGGGTCTCGACAGACTCGACCATCGGGACCTCGGCTATCTCTCAACCTGCACTCAAGGTCTCTTCAGGATTCCTCGGACCGGTACGGCCGAGAGCACAACCAATTCTCAGGCGTAGCCCAGTTCATCGAGATGGTCGTCGTCGATGCCGAAGTAGTGGGCCACCTCGTGCCATACCGTGATTCGGACCTCTTCGACCACTTCGTCCTCGTCGGCGCAGATGTCGAGGATGGCGTCCCGGAAGATGACGATCCGGTCCGGCAGCACGCCCGAGTACCAGGAATCACGCTCTGACAACGGGATTCCGTCGTAGTAACCGAGTAGGTCGGCGTCCGGCTCGGGTGCGCGATCCTCGATGACGACGACACAGTTCTGCACCATGGAGGCCAGTCGCTCGGGGATCAGGTCGAGCGCGGCATCCACCAGTTCGCCGAACCGCTCCTCGCTCATCTCCACCGGCATGAACCCCACTGTAGAGACGCCGAGTCGAGCGCAACTCGATCCCTAACTATTCGCCAAACCCCGGCGCGTCGACTTGTAGAGCGCCACTCAGTTCGTTGGCCAGCTGTCCGATCGGGGCCGGTCTAGCTAGAGTCCTGCGAAATCTCAGGCAACTGACGGCGCAACGGCCTGCGCCGCTCAACCCGCTGCGGGATCCCGACCGTCAAGCGAGAGGACGCCATGGCTTCCCGGACCAACACCGCCATACGAGTTGCGGTGGCCGCGATGACCGGCCTCACCCTGACCTTGGGCGGGCTCGTCTTCTCCCCGAACGCGGCTGCGGCAACGGCCTACGTGACCATCGGTGCGGTCAACGTCCGCTCCGGACCCGGCACCTCGTACCCGGTCCTCGGCGTCCTCGCCGCCGGGGACGCCGTCAGCGGCGCGGTGGCGTCCGGCGGCTGGGTGAAGGTGGGCTACCGCGGCAAGACGGCTTACGTGTCGGCGAACTATCTGAAGGCCACCACCGCGCCGGTCCCCGATGACGAGACCGGCACCGCCATGGTGACCACTGCCGACCTCAACCTTCGCACCGAGCCCAGTCTCGATTCCGCGGTCGTCAAGGTGCTGCCCAAGGGCACCAAGGTGGCGACCACCGGCCGCACTTCGGAGCGGTTCGTCGAGGTCATCGTGGACGGCGCGAAGAACTGGCTCTCGGGCAACTACCTCGCACCGGCTTCCGACCCCGACCCGGAGCCGGAGCCCGACCCGGAGCCGGAGATCGCCTACAGGGCGAAGACGACCGCCGTCCTGGCGATGCGAACGGCCGCCGAGATCGACGCGAAGTCGGCGGGCAACCTGAAGTCCGGCACCGAGGTGTCGCTCACCGGCACCCATTCGGGCAGCTATTCACAGATCGTTCGCAAGGACGGCAACTACTGGGTGCTCACCGGCTATCTGGCGACGGTCGGGAAGGGCGCACCCACGCTGCCGAAGGCCACCGGCAAGCGCTACGTCAATGTCGACGAGGTCAATATTCGTGCCACCTCGGCCGCCGACGGCAAAGTGGTGGGCTCCGCGACCCAGGGGATGATGTTGTCGATCACCGGCAAGACCGCGAAGAGCCGCACACAGGTGATCTTCGGCGGCGCGGCACGGTGGGCATACACGAGCTACCTGACGACGATCAAGCCCGGCGCCGCCGACGAGGACGGCAGCTTGGGCAGCGAGAGTCTCGACCGCACCCACGCCCACGTGAAGGCGATCGTCCGGCTGATCCGCACCGAGTTCCCGGCGATCAAGACCATGTACGGCTGGCGGATGTCGAGCAGTTACTCCTCCGATCATCCCAACGGGCTGGCCCTCGACATCATGATCCCCAAATACTCCTCCTCGTCCGGCAAGGCGCTCGGCGACAAGGTCGCCCGCTACCTGCAGGAGAACTACAAGAAGCTGCACGTGCACTACCTGATCTGGCGACAGCGCAATTGGAATGTGGAACGAAATCTCGACTTCACCAAGGGCTGGCGAAAGATGGAGGACCGGGGCGGCGTCACCGCCAACCACTACGACCACGTGCACGTCTCGGTCTACGCGAACTAGTGCCGCGCTGGTCGGGCCCCGCTACGCGGGTGCGGTGAACGCTGCCCGTGCGCTCGCAACCTCTGCTCTGGTGGCGCAGCCACGCGCGTGGTCGTTGACCAGACCCATCGCCTGCATGAACGCGAACACGGTCGTCGGGCCGACGAACTTCCAACCACGCTTCTTCAGGTCCTTCGACAGCGCGATCGAGGTCGGTGAGGTGGACATCGTCTGCGGCTCGCTGACTTCGTCGGGCGCCGGCTCGAAGCTCCACAGGTAGGCAGCCAGCGATCCCCTGCTGTCGACGAGTTCGCCGGCCCGCTGCGCGTTGTTGATGGCGGCTTCGATCTTGCCGCGGTGCCGGACGATGCCCGCGTCGGCGAGGAGCCGTTCGACATCGGCTTGGCCGAAGGATGCGACGCGGGCGATGTCGAAACCGGCGAATGCGGCCCGGAACGCTTCTCGCTTGACCAGGATCGTTCGCCAACTCAGCCCGGACTGAAAGCCCTCCAAGCACAGCTTCTCGAACAACCGGACGTCGTCGGCGACCGGAAAGCCCCACTCGGTGTCGTGGTAGCGGGGGAACTCCGGAGCCATCGCGCTCCAGGCGCAGCGCGGCGCCCCGTCCGCGGCAACCACCAGGTCATCGGCCATTGGAGCATCCTCCTCACTGCTGAGCGTCGCCCAGGCGTCCCCAATCATGCCGGGCGCCACTGACAGTGCGAGAACACACCCGGACGGGCAGTGATTGGCCCACCCTGCGGGCATTCCGGCCGACGAGGTCGGCCAGCGTGGAATGGACTGCTGGCATCCCCAACGGGATTCGAACCCGCGCTGCCGCCTTGAAAGGGCGGTGTCCTAGGCCGCTAGACGATGGGGACCTGACCGAAGAACCATACCGGGCCGACGATGGTGCGCCCAAACGTGCGGCGTGCTGGCTCGATCCGCGAGGCGGTCATGGGCGCCGGGCCTCGATCAGGTGACGGCTGGAGTGCGCGACGAACGTGCCCTCGCGCTGGATCAGATCGTGCAGTTCGCGGAGCCTGTCGCGGTACTTCTCCACCGTGAACCCGGGCACCCACCAGATCACCTTGCGGAGCAGGTAGACCACGGCGGCGACATCGAAGATCTCGATCCGCAGCGTCGCCGTCCGCAGATCGACGACCTCGAGACCGGCGGCCCTTGCGGCCGCCGACTCGTCGTCGGGGTGCCGCCAGCGCCATGCGTCCGGTTGCGGGCCGAGGAAGAACTCGATCAACTCGAGGGCGCTGGCCGGCCCGACGTGCTGAGCGAAGTAGCGGCCGCCATGCTGTAGCACCCTGGCGATCTCGCCCCACCAGATAGTGGCCGGGTGCCGGCTGGTGACCAGGTCGAACGCCTCGTCACCGAACGGCAGCGGCGGTTCATCCGGATCGCCGACGACGACCACACCGCGCGGATGCAGCAGTTGCGTGGCGCGCTGCACGTTGGGTGGCCACGATTCGGTCGCCACCGCGACCGGCGGATAGCGCTCAGCCTGCGCCAGCACCTCGCCACCGCCGGTCTGAAGATCGAGCGAGGCGGACGCGGTCCGCAGCCGATCGGCGAGCTGCCGGGCATAGCCCCAGGGCGGGCGCTCCTCGGTGGCGTGGCCGTCCAGCCAGGAGAAGTCCCAGCCGGTGACGTCCGCGGACGCCCCGAGCCGGATCAGTTCGTCGAACGTGGCAGTCATCTGTTGAGTATCGCTGGTCGAGGCCTCGGACGATGCTCGGGCTCTCATCGGTCGCGGCACGTGCCGATTTCCACGCCACCGCTAGGGGCTGTTATAGTTTCGAAGCCGGTCGGGAACGACCGGTGAGGCCTGTCAAGGCCCCGTGGCGCAGTTGGTTAGCGCGCCGCCCTGTCACGGCGGAGGTCGCG
>NZ_JAPUED010000060.1 GCF_027492755.1 Micropruina sp.
ACGACGGCACCCTCGACCAGTCGCCGTTCATGCTCAACCGGCTGGACGTCGTGGTGGCCAGCGTCCACTCCAAGCTGGCGATGGACGCCGAATCGATGACGCACCGGATGGTGGCGGCGATCGCGAACCCGCGCACCAACATCCTCGGCCATTGCACCGGACGGCTGATCGAGGGAGAACGCGGCACCCGCGGCGAGAGCTCCTTCGATGCCGAGGTGGTCTTCGAGGCGTGCCGGGCCTTCGACGTGGCGGTGGAGATCAACAGCCGCCCCGAGCGCTGCGACCCACCCGACCGGCTGCTGGCACTCGCGAACGAGGCCGGCTGCCTGTTCAGCATCGATACCGACGCACATGCCCCGGGGCAACTGGAGTTCCTGGCCTACGGGGCGGCGCGGGCGGAGGCCGCCGGAATCGACCCGGACCGCATCGTCACCACCTGGCCGGTGCAGCGGTTGCTGGACTGGGCGACCTCCCGCTGACACCGTCATTCACCCTCAACCCGGCCCGTCGATCGGGTCGTCGGGGACGCCTGCCGGACACACTGTGGTCGCGCCGATGTGCTCGACGGCGATGATGAGGCAGGATGGACCCGAATCTCCCCGTCCTCGGCAGTGCTGCGCGGCGGGGCCGCGAAATCAGAAAGGACTCCTGGTGGCCATGAGCGAGAATGTCGGCCCGATCCTGAACGGACTCCCCACAAGCCTTCCCGACATCGATTCGGAGGAGACGGCCGAGTGGCTGGAGTCTCTGGACGGCGTCATCGACGAGGGCGGACGCAACCGCGCCCGCTACATCATGCTCAAGCTGCTGGAGCGCTCCCGCGAGCGCCACCTGGGCGTCCCGTCGCTGACCGTCACCGACCACATCAACACCATTCCGCCGGAGAGCGAGCCGTGGTACCCGGGCGACCAGGATCTGGAGCGGAAGTTCCGCCGGCTGGTCCGCTGGAACGCCGCGGTGATGGTGCACCGGGCGAACCGTCCCGGTATCGGTGTCGGCGGCCACATCTCGTCGTTCGCCTCGTCGGCGACCCTGTACGAGGTGGGCTTCAACCACTTCTTCCGCGGCAAGGACCACCCCGGCGGCGGCGACCAGATCTTCTACCAGGGCCACGCCTCGCCCGGCATGTACTCCCGCGCCTTCCTGGAGGGACGCCTCGAAGAGGCCGACCTCGAGGGCTTCCGCCAGGAGCACAGCCATGTGGTGGACGGACGCGTCCGCGCGCTGCCCTCGTACCCGCACCCCCGGCAGATGCCGACCTTCTGGGAGTTCCCGACCGTCTCGATGGGTCTCGGCCCGCTGGACGCGATCTACCAGGCGCAGTTCAACAAGTACCTGCACAACCGCGGCATGAAGGACACCTCGCAGCAGCACGTCTGGGCGTTCCTCGGTGACGGCGAGATGGACGAGCCGGAGAGCCGCGGTGCGCTGCAGCTGGCCGCCTACGAAGAGCTGGACAACCTGACCTTCGTGATCAACTGCAACCTGCAGCGGCTGGACGGCCCGGTGCGCGGCAACGGCAAGATCATGCAGGAGCTGGAAGGCTTCTTCCGTGGCGCCGGCTGGAACGTGATCAAGGTCGTTTGGGGCCGTGGCTGGGATCCGCTGCTGGCCGCCGACCGCGACGGTGCGCTGGTCAACGTGATGAACAACACTCCTGACGGCGACTACCAGACCTTCCGCGCCAACGACGGCGAGTACGTCAAGGAGCACTTCTTCGGACGCGACCCGCGGGTCGCCAAGATGGTCGAGGGCTGGGACGCCGAGAAGATCTGGAAGCTGACCCGTGGCGGCCACGACTACCACAAGGTCTACGCGGCCTATAAGGCGGCGACCGAGTTCACCGGCGCGCCGACCGTGATTCTGGCGCACACCATCAAGGGCTACGTGCTCGGCCAGCACTTCGCCGGCCGCAACGCCACCCACGGCATGAAGAAGATGGCGCTGGACGACCTGAAGCAGTTCCGCGATCGGCTCGACATGCCGGTCTCGGACGCCGTGCTCGAGGCCGACCCGTACCGTCCGCCGTTCGTCAACCCGGGCCCGGACGACGAGCGGGTCGCCTACGCGCTGGAGCGCCGCCGGACCCTCGGTGGCGGCCTGCCGCAGCGCCGCAACAACCCGGCGCCGATCAAGCTGCCCGACGACTCGGCCTACGCCACGGTCAAGAAGGGCTCCGGCCAGCAGCAGATCGCCAGCACGATGGCCTGGGTGCGGCTGTTCAAGGATCTGATGCGCGACAAGGAGTTCGCTCCGCACGTCGTCCCGATCATCCCGGACGAGGCCCGCACCTTCGGCCTCGACGCGTTCTTCCCGACGATCAAGATCTACAGCCCGCACGGCCAGACCTACACCCCGGTCGACCACGAGCTGATGCTTGCCTACCGCGAGGCGAAGACCGGTCAGATCCTGCACGTCGGCATCAACGAGGCCGGCTCGATGGGCGCGTTCGCGGCGGCCGGCAGCGCCTACGCCACGCACGGCGTCCACATGGTGCCGATCTACATCTTCTACTCGATGTTCGGCTTCCAGCGCACCGGTGACTCGATGTGGGCCGCCGCCGATCAGCTGGCCCGCGGCTTCCTGCTCGGCGCCACCGCCGGACGGACCACGCTGGCGGGCGAGGGCCTGCAGCACATGGACGGCCACAGCCACATCTTGGCAGCGACGAATCCGGCGGTGCGTTCCTACGACCCGGCCTACTCCTACGAGATCGCGCACATCATGC
>NZ_JAPUED010000061.1:0-6228 GCF_027492755.1 Micropruina sp.
TGCCCACCCGGGTGGCCTGCTCGGCGATGGCCTCCTGGGCCTGCTTCTTGGTGCCCACGAACAGGATCTGCCCGCCGCGCGCGACGGTGTCGCGGACGAAGCCGTAGGCCTGATCGATGTAGCTCAGCGACTGCTGCAGGTCGATGATGTAGATGCCGTTGCGCTCGGCGAAGATGAACTTCTTCATCTTGGGGTTCCAGCGGCGGGTCTGGTGCCCGAAGTGGACACCGCTCTCGAGCAGCTGACGCGTGGTAACGACGGCCATTGCCGTTCCTTTCTGCGCGGGTCGGCGCGGTGCGCGGAACCCGCTTGGGTTGTCCGGGCCGACATCTTCGACCCGCCTGATGCGACCGTTGCGATTCCACCCCTTGCGGGGACCGCTAAGGCAACCCGTCGAGCGCGACGGTTCGAGGTGCATGCGAAGTCGACCCGGATCTGCCGAGTCGCTGCGCCGATTCTACGACGCGGCCCGTTGGGTTGTCGAAATCGGCCCGCCGGTCGGTCAACCCAGCTGGCGCGCGGCAAGGCGGCTGAACGGACCGTCCGCGGCGCTGAGCGTGTCGAAGTCGCCCTGTTCGACGACGCGTCCGCGATCGAGCACGTAGATGATGTCGGCGTTCCGGATGGTGCTCAGCCGGTGGGCGATGACGATTCGGGTCACACCAAGCTCGGCGATGCTCTTGGCAACGACGGCCTGGGTCAGGTTGTCGAGAGCGCTGGTGGCCTCATCGAACAGCAGCACCCGGGGGTTCCGGCTCAGAGCACGTGCGATCAACAGTCGTTGCCGCTGGCCTCCGGACAGAGTGGAAGCGCCCTCACTGACCAGCGTCTCCATTCCCATCGGCATCGCGCGGATGTCGTCCGCCAAGCCTGCCGCTTCGGCTGCCTGCCAAGCGTCCGACCGGGTCATCGCCGTGGCGCCGGCGATGTTGGCGAAGAGCGTGCCGGGAATCACTTGGGCGGATTGGAGCACCGTACCCAGTTGGCGGCGGACGGCGGCAGCGTCGATTCCGCTGAGGTCGCGGCCGTCGTAGGACACGGTGCCGGATTCCGGAGTCTCAAAGCCGAGCAGGAGTCGCAGCATTGACGACTTGCCCGCGCCGGACGGTCCGACCACAGCCACGAACTGGCCAGGCTGGGCGCTCAACGAGAGGTCGTCGAGAACCAGCGGATCGTTGTCGCTGTAGCGAAACCGAATATGGCTGAGTTCGACGCGACCCTGCAGCATCCCCGGGTCGGCCTGAGCATCACTCACCTCGGGTTGCTCGGCGAGCACGGGGTCGAGCAGTTCGAGATAGGGCACACACTGCACGATCGTGCTCAGGCCCACTCCGAGAGCGGCGACCCCGGCGGTCACCTGGCCGAGAGCGACACTGAATGAGATGAACTCCCCGGGGTCGACCTGGGCCGCCGCAAGGGTGCCCAGCCCCACCACCAGGACCAGGATCGACAGAGTCGGCCACACCGCGGCCAGCACCGTTTGCCAACTGGTCCATCGGCTGTAGTGGTAAGCGTGCCTCCATTGCTCGTGGAAGTGTCGCGACCATACCCCGAACGCGCGTACCCGGGCGCCGGCCACCTGGAGCTTCGCGGCGCCTTTGATCAGCTCCAGCGTCATGCCCTGGGTCGCAGCTTGTTCGGCCAGTTCCCGACGGGCGGGCCGCAACTGCGCCCAGGCCAACGCGACCGTGGTGGCGATCTGAGCGGCCGCGAGGATGGCGCCGATGACGCCGAGCGCGGTCTGGAACACGAACAGCAGCAGCAGGTTGTACAGCGCGAAGAACCCGGAGAGTGTCGCCGCAACGACCGCGTCGCCGAGTAGCTGCCTGGTGTAGTCCAGGCTCTGCACCCGGGTCAGCAGCGATCCGACCGAGTAGCGGGTGAAGAATCGGGCGGGCAATGTCAGCAGACGCTCCCAGATGGCGGGTTGTGCGGTGCTGTCCAGACGAGTTCGGAATCGCAGAAACGCGATGCTGCGTGCCACCGTCCCCAGGGCCACGACCATGGCGAGCAGGATCAGGCCGGCGACGACTGCCGCCAGCACCCCACGTTCGTTCCCTGGAACCACTTGGCTGAAGATGATCTGCGACCCGACGGGCAGCACCAGGCCGATCAGGCCGATGACGTTGGCGAGCACGATCACGCTGACGATGTCGCGTCGCGAGCCGCTCAGGCCGAGCCGCAGCAGCCGCGCGACGGTGATCCGTCCCTTCGGCAACGCGCGAACGAACGCGAACATCTCCGGCTCCAGGCCGTCCGCCACCGTCTCGGTCACCCGCTGGCGCTCCAAGGTCACCGGATCGATCAGCAGGTAGCTCGAGCCTTCGGAGAGGAGCGCGACCGGACGGCGATCGCTGGACCGCACACCGAGCAGCGAGCCCGACTCGCCGGTCCACCAGCGCCGTGGCGGGCTGACCCGGCGAGCGCGGTATCCGTAGGCTTCGGCCGCCGCTCGTACCCGGTTCGGCAGCGGAAGCTCTCGGGCCGTCCGGAGACGGTTCTCGTCGGGCTGTTCGGCGCCGGACGGGCCCAGGAGCAGGTGCAGCGCGAGCTGCACGTCGTCGGAGTGGTCCGGAGGCAGCTGCGACCCACGGCTGCGCCGCTTCCTGTCTGCTGGCCCCGGCAGAGCCGAGGCCAGGGCTCTGACTGCGGTGTCGAGGGTCGATTCGTCACGCTGGCCAGCCGCTTGCAGCCGGTTGGCGCGGTTCGCCAGCTCCTCGTCCCGAGCCCGATCAGCCTCCGCCAGCAACTCCGCCCAGCGCACCCCGCGATCCGGCAGCGACGCCGACGAGACCGACCGCAGCCGGCTCGCCGTGAGTGCGACCGCCACCAGCGTCTGCCCGCCGACGGCGGGCGGCACGCCGACGACCATCTCCCCGCAGACCAGCACTGCGACCGGCCGACGGCGGCCCTCGGCCCGGCCGTCCAGATCGTCGACGGCGAACACCATCACCTCGCCGGACTCGAGCACCCAACCAATCGCCGGATCGGTGAGTTCGAGGCTGTCGTTGGATTCGATGCGAGTGGTCCCGGAGGCCGGGTTCTCAACCTCGGCGGTCGCGGACGGCACCGGCGGCTCATGCATCGACGAGCCTCGCGTACTCACCGTGGAACCGGATCAGCTCTCGATGGGTGCCACGTTCGACCACTGTGCCTTGGCGCAGGACCAGAATCTCGTCGCAGTCCCGGACGGTGCTGAGCCTGTGCGCCACGATCAGGCAACTGCATCCGCGGCGTCGCAGCGCGGCGTCGATCCACTGCTCCGTCAAGGGATCGAGCGCGCTGGTCGCCTCGTCGAGCACGAGCAGGGCGGGGTCGCGCACGAGGGCTCGGGCGATCTCGAGACGCTGCCGCTGGCCGCCGCTGAAGTTCCTGCCACCCTCCGCAACCCGGCTCAGGAAGCCGCCTGGGCGGGCCAGCAGGTCAGCGTGGACCGCGGCGTCGCGAGTGGCCCTCACCAGCGCGTCATCGGAGACCTCGGGGTCCCACAGCGTCAGGTTGTCGCGCACACTGCCCTCGAACAGCATGATGTCCTGATCGACCAGCGCCAACCCGTCGGACAGCACCGCCTCGGCCACATTGCGGCGCGGGACGCCGTCCAGCATCACCTCACCTGCCCACGCCGTGTAGAGACCGGTGACCAGCCGCGAGACGGTGGACTTGCCGCTGCCGCTGGCACCGACCAGGGCCACTCGCTGGCCCGGGAGGATCTGCAGCGAGAGATCCGTGATCAACGGCGGGCGGACCGGGTTGTAGCCGAAGCTGACATCCCTCAGTTCGAGTCGACCGGAGAACACCGGTAGCCCCACGTCCGCCGCCGGCACATCGTCGTCCTCGCTGGACCGTCGGTCCCTGGCCTCACCGACCACCACTCGCCCCTGGCTCGGTGAACGGGTCGACGCCGCAGGATCCGCGACCGGAGCATGCAGAACGTCATCGAGTCGGTTCAGCGTGCTCTCGAGTTGCTGGATGGTGCCCGCCGTTGCCACCAGGACTCCGACCGGGGCCAGGAACCCGACCATCAAGGTCAGGAACGCGGTGAGAGTGCCCAACGTCAGGTCGCCCTCCATCACCCGAAGCGCACCCACACCCAGGACCACCGCCATGGCGATCGAGGCCAGCAGGCCGGGAGCCGCACCCAGCCATGCGCTGGTGACGTCCAACTCTTGGCGAACCTGGACCAGTCGTGCCTGATCACCGGCCCACCGTTCGAACAGCTCGCCCTCGCTCCCACTGGCTTTGACCGACTCGATCAGGGCGATTCCGGACGCCGCGGTGGAGGTGAGTTCGCCGACCTCACGCAGTTGACGCTGGCTGAGCTCGCGTCGGCGCCGGACCACCGCCTGCAGCAAGACGACGTTGAGCAGTGCCACGACAACGACCATCGCGGTCAGTACCAGGTCGTAGGAGGCCATCAGAGCGAGGTAGAAGACCACTGTCACCATGCTCAGCAGCGCGGTGCTGAGCTGACCGCCCAGAAGCTGAGCCACCTGATCGTTGAGCGATACGCGGTAGGCCAGATCGCCGGGCGAGCGCTGGGTGAAATAGCTCATCGGCAGTCGCAGCAGGTGGTGGACCGTGTCGCCCGACATGGACAACGCCAGTCGGGCACGCAACCGGACCAGCACCCGGGACTGCAGGACCAGGAATGCCGACTGCAGGCCGAGCGCCACCACCAGCGCGGCGACGATGTAGGGCAACCACCCGGGCCGGTGAGCCACCAGGTACTGATCGACGAAGGTCTTGGTGATCACGGGCACCGCCAGCCCTGGAAGCACCAGTGCGAGCCCGGCGAGGACGGCGAACGCCACGTCGGCCACCGAACCGGCGAGCCGCTCCCGCAAAGCCTTGAGCACCGAGGGACGACGACCGCCCGTCACGAAGTCGGCGCCGCGTTCGAAGGAGATCGCGATGCCGGAGTAGCCCTCGGCAAACTCAGCGGCCGAGACCCGTCGTCGGCCGGTGGCCGGGTCGTTCAGGTGGACCAGGCCGCGGCCGACGCCCTCCACTACCAGGAAGTGCCGGAACTCCCAGAAGACCACCACCGGGAGGTCCAGCTCACTCAGCGTGTCGGCGTGGCGGCGGTAGGCGTGCGGGACCAGGCCGTAGCCGCGGGCAGCCTTGACCAGGTTGGCGGCGTTGCTGCCGTCCCTGGACACCCCGCAGGCCACCCGGAGTTCCTCCAGCGGCACGATCCGACCGAAGTGCGCGAGCACCATGGCCAGCGCGGCCGCACCACACTCGACCGCCTCCAGTTGCAGGACGGTGGGGACACGAACCCGGCGGGAACCTGGCGCCGCTGGCGCGTTCACGGGTTCCTCCCGGCGTCCAGGAGCAGATCGATCGGACGTCCCTGCTTGAGGATCACGTCGGCGTTCAGCACCGTGGCGGGCCGGACCGGATCGGCGGGACCCCGACCCGAGGTCCAGCGGAAGCCGGTCGGGGTGTCGTCGGCCTCCAGTCGCACGTCCACCTGAAGAGGTGCAGGGTGACTGCGAACCAGCGCCGCCAGTTCGTCGTTGGCACCCACCAGGGAAGTCAACGCCGCCGTGGAGAGCGGAACCCTGGACACCGCGAGGACGGTGCCGACGATGGAGCCGTACTGCGCCGCCGGCGCATTGACCGGGTTGACGTGCACCTGCAGTCCTGGCCGGACCGACGAGCCCTGGAGCGCGGAGACGAATATCTGGGCCCTCCGCGGTGTGTCCTTGGGCAGCACCTCGACCAGCGGTCGCCCTCGCTCGACCACGTCACCCGGCGACACCAACGTGATCAGCGCCTCGCCATCGATCTGGCTCCGGACGGTCAGCGTCCGGCCGCCGGGTTGCCGGATGACGGCGATCACCTGTCCGGCGCGGATCAGCTGGCCCGCGCCGATGGGCACCTCCACGACCGTCCCGTCGTCCGGCGTGGCGACCTGGTCCAGCCCACTGGGGCCCAGCAGAAATCCCGTTCCGGACACCTGGGTCGGGGCGCCGCCGTAGAAGCAGTAGAGGACGGCCGCCGCCAGGACTCCGAACGCCATGGAGAGCACGAGCCACCGGCGCGGCGATGTGACCTGGACCAGCCCCTCTACCCGCCGCCCAACCGGCTCCGGCGGCCGGGCCGGTCGTGCACCGAGAAGCGCTGCCGCGCGTCCGTTGTTGTCAGCGGTCATGGCTTTCCCTTCGAGCAGCGGTCAGAACAGCGGATAGATCAGGGCGGGCAGCGAGTCGTTCGACGTCGGCG
>NZ_JAPUED010000061.1:6328-21354 GCF_027492755.1 Micropruina sp.
AGCGCCGTCAACTCGGACAGGCCGTCAGGGTGGGCCGGCGATCCCTCGGACCAGAGGTCGCGGAGCGCCTCGCCCAGCCGGTCGCCGGCAGCGTCGGCCGGCTGGGTCTCGAACAGCGGTCGAGCGTGGCCGCCGCTGCCGACCGCGGGGCGCGGCTCCCAGTAGCTCCTCGCCCCAGGGTCCGGGCCGGTCGGCGGCAGCGCGCCATCGGATTCGAGTCGGTCCCTGGCGGCAAGCACCGCGGCGAACAATCGGCGGGTCGCGGTCGCGGTGAGCGCGTCGTCAATCCAGTGCGACATCAGGCACCTCCTCCGTCCATTCCGGTTGCTGGTCCTTGCGCAACAGGCAGTCCTCGAGCACCAGGAGATCGATATCGGTGCGCATGAAGCACCCATAGGCGTCCTCGGGGGTGCAGACGGGCGGTTCGCCGCGAACATTGAAGGAGGTGTTCACCACCACCGGGTGCCCGGTGAGTTCGCCGAATTTGGCGATCAGGTCGTGGAAGTCGGGGTCGTCCGCGCGCGACACGGTCTGTACACGGGCACTGAAATCCACGTGGGTGACCGCGGGGACATCTGAGCGGGGCCGGGCCGCCATCGCGTAGAGGTCCTGATCGCCGCCGGCAGGCGGCACCGCGCGCCGCCGCTCGGCCAGGACGTCCGCGACCAGCAACATGTACGGGCTCTCGACGTCCAGCTCGAAGTATCGGTGGCAGTCCTCGGCCAGGATGGCCGGGGCGAACGGCCGGAAGGACTCCCGGAACTTGATCTTGGTGTTCATCACCACTTGGGTGTCGACTCGGCACGGGTTCCCGAGGATGCTTCGTGCGCCCAACGACCGCGGACCGAACTCCATTCGGCCGCGAAGCCGGCCGACCACGGATCCGCCCGCCAGCGCCTGGGCAACCTCGGAGTTCAGCTCCGCGAGCGGCAGCTGCCGGTAGGGATAGTCGTGCAGATCGAGGAAGGCGCGCACCTCGGCAGAGGTGAAGGCGGGGCCCAGGAGGCTGCCCCGCTGGCGGTCGCGTCCGCAATTCTCACCAGGCCTCGGACTGCCCAACCGGTCGTGGGCGACAAGCAGGGCCGCGCCGAGCGCGCCTCCTGCGTCCCCGGCGGCCGGCTGCACCCAGATCCGATCGAAGATCCGCGCACGGTGCAGCAACCCGTTGGCGACGCAGTTCAGCGCGACGCCGCCGGCGAGGGTCAAGTGACGACGCCCGGTCAGTTGCCGGGTATGCCGAGCCATCCGGATCAGCGCCTCTTCCGCCACCGCCTGGATCGACGCGGCCAGGTCGGCGTCGCGCTGGGTGATGGCCGTTTCCGGAACCCTCGGCGCACCGCCGAAGAGGTCATGGAAGGCCGCGTTGGTCATCGTCGAGCCGGCCAGGTAGCCGAAGTATCGGGTGTCCAGCCGGAACGAGCCGTCCGGCCGCAGATCGATCAGGCTGTCCTCGATGAGGCGCCGGTAGCGAGGTGTGCCGTAGGGCGCCAGCCCCATCAGCTTGTACTCACCGGAGTTGACCCGGAATCCGCAGTAGCTGGTGAAGGCGCTGTAGAGCAGCCCCAGGGAGTGCGGATAGCGAATGGATTCGATCAGCTCCAGCGTCCGTCCGCTGCCGACTCCGATCGTGGTGGTCTCCCACTC
This sequence comes from Micropruina sp., assembly GCF_027492755.1. Classification (GTDB taxonomy): domain Bacteria; phylum Actinomycetota; class Actinomycetes; order Propionibacteriales; family Propionibacteriaceae; genus Micropruina. Next base: position 7,973 of record NZ_JAPUED010000061.1, read on the forward strand.
CCCCACTCCATCGATGGTGAGGACGGCCGCCTCCTCGAAGGGCGAGGGATAGAAGGCCGAGGCCGCATGGGCGGCGTGGTGATCGGTGATCAACAGTCGCCCCTCGGCTCCCAGGGAGCCCAGTTCCCGCCGCACGGCGTCCTCGATCCAGATCTTGCTGCCCAGCAATGCCCGCGCGGCCTCGTCGAAGCGGGAGGCGCCGGCCTCGCCGAGCACGGCACTGCTGCGGACCACCCGGTCCAAAGTGAGCAGTGGCGAGTCGTAGAAGACGACTGCAGCGAGGTCGTCAGCCTCGATGAATGCCTCTTCCAGGCAGTAGTTGATCGCCTCGGCCGGGAACCCGGCGTCATGCTTGTGACGCGAGAATCGCTCCTCGTGGGCGGCGGCGATGACGTGGCCGCCGTGGACCAGCGCGGCCGCCGAGTCGTGATACAGGCCGGAGATGCCCAGCACGTAGGGCGCGTTCATCGGAGACCCCCTGCCGCGACCGGCGGGTCGTCGAGCATGCGGGCCACCGCCGGGGTCAACGAATCGGCCAGGGCACGGTGCCCCGCCGGTGTCGGATGGATGTCCTTCGCGAACCGGAAGGCACGCCGCTCGGCGGGCGGGTGACGGCGAAGGTCCGGGAGCGGGTCGTGGACTGCGACGCCCGTCGCGATGGCCAGCTCGGAGAACCGCCGCTGATAGTTGCCAGGGTCGGCATCGCCCTCGACGTGAGTGAACAGGGGCAGCGGGACGAGCAGGATGGGAGTGTGGGGGTTGGCGGCGCGGGCGTCGGCGATCCAGGCGAGTAGAACCGCTCGAAGCAGGCGCCAGCCATAACCATCGGGGTCGTCGTATTCGGGCACCGGCCGGCTGCGGCTGAAGCCCCGGGTCAGTTCGCGCAACTGCGAACCATCGATGGCCGTTCGGAGTTCCTCTGCATCGAGGGCGGCCTTGGGGACGGGAACGTTGTGCAGGGCCAGCCGGCCCGAGTCGTCGGACAGGGTGAAGTAGGGCTTGGGATAGAAGGCCAGCCGGCCGCGGCTGAGGAAGCCGCGGTACGGCGCTGCGACGCGGCGGATGTTCTCGACCAGCACGGCGATCACCAGCAGCTGGTGCCGGTGTGGGCCGCCGAACTCGCGGTAGGCCAGATAGTGCTGGTCAGTGCCGGTGCCCGGAAGCCCGAAGTTGTGCACGGTGGTCTGCGCGAGCCGCCGTTGCAACTGATCGGTGAACCGCCGGCCGTCGGAGACCCCGTCGCCGGCGGTGAAGGAGTCACCGAAGACGAAGACCCGACGCTCCCCCGGCGTGGGGTCGGCTGCGAGTTCTGCGGACCGGAATCCGTCGGTGTTCGCGGCAAGCAGGTAGCCTCCGCCCTCATGCCGGACGCGCGCCCGGAGTCCGGGAATGTAGCGGTACCCGAGCCGGGGATGGTGCTCGAACAGTCGCCGAGTCATGGCTTACCCTCCTTGTGGTTGGGGCGAGGTCAGCGCCCTCACCCCAACCGTTCGGCTCACTTGCAGCAGATCAGGAAATCCGTGTGGCCGGTCATCAGGAAACCGCCGGCGACAGGCTGCAGCTCTTCGTCGCTCAGTTCGCGCGACCCGCTCTGCTGGGCCGGCAGCACGACGTAGATGCTGGTGGGGGTCTCCTCCAGCACCTCGACGGTGATCTCGCCGGGCAGGTCGCCGCCGACGGCCTCGGCCAGAGCGGCGCGGGGATCGTCGAGCAGCCGAGCCCGGTAGCCGTCGTCCTTCATCGCCTTCGCGATCAGCGTGGCCTCGAGCGTCTTCCGGGCGCTGACGCCCTCGTGAACTGTGTCACTCATGGGAATGCCTTTCTGGGTGTGTGGTGGTGTGCGTTTCGAGGAGTCAGCAGGTGCAGGAGAAGAAGGAACAGCTCAGCGTGAGCACGCCCGTTCCGCCGGCGACCGGCTCGAGGTCGGCGTCGCTCAGTTCGGTCGAGCCGGCCTCCTTCGGCGGAAGCACCAGATAGACGGTGTTCGGCGCCTCTTCGACAACTTTCACCTCGACGTCCGCGGGCAGGGTCGCGCCAAGCTCCTGCTGCAGGACGTTGCGCGGATCGTCCAGCAACTGCTGGCGGAAGGTGTCGTCCTTGAGGGCGCGGGACACCAGGTTGGCTTCGAACTCCTTGCGGGAGGTGAGAGCCTGGTCGACGTCGGTCATGATGGTCCCCTTTCGGGAGGTTGTTGGGTTTCGGCCACGGTCGTGGTCCGGCCCGCTGGTGCAATCTGCGGGAGTCGTGGGGGTGGGGACGGCCGGCTGGAGACCTGAGTGCGACCGGCAGCCGCGCCGATCATTCCCATAGCAGGACCGATCGGAGACGGTCCGGGTAGGCCAGCCGCAGCAGCGTGTAGATCAGCCCGGCGGTGCCCTGGAAGAGCCCGGGGGTGTACACCCGGGCGGCAAGAGGATGGAGCAGGAAGCCGCTGCTGCCGGTTGGGTCGGTCGCATCGGCCCGGTTCAGGACCGCGGCCGCCTGGGTCCGCGCCTGGTCGACCAGATCGTCGCGGCCCAATCGCCGTCCGGCATGGAGCAGTACCTCTACCCGGCCCAGGTTGCCGCAACACAGGTGGTCGACCCGCTCCAGGCCGAAGCCTGCGGTGGTCTCCAGGCCTCGGGCGACCCGTGGGTCGCGTTCCACACCGTCGCCCAGCGGCTGCCGGGAGGAGCCGATCCGGGCCAACACGATTCCTGGCGCACCGTGGCACCAGCGGGTCGCATGGCCGGGCCCACCGACGGCCTCGGCACGCAGGTCGCGCCAGTTCCCGGCGGCTTGGTCGAAGAGGGTGTCCTCGTAGCGGATCGCGTCGGCCGCTGCAGCCGCGAAGCGCTCCTCTCCGGCGCGCTCCGCCAGCCGGCCCAGCGCATAGGCGATCCCCGCGGCGCCGTGCGAGAAACCGGTCAGGAACCTCCTCCCATCAGCTGCCCAAGACAGCTGTCCGGACGGTGTCGTCCGCAGGCCGGCGAGCAGCCGCTGCCCACAGTCGACCGCCCTGCCGACGGCGTCATCGGTGGATGCGGGCGTTGCTCCTGCGGACTCGGCGTAGGCGAGCAGTCCGAGAATCGCTCCCGCGGACCCGGAGACCACGTCCAGGGCGGCGTCGCCGTCGATCAGTGCCGGCGTGACCAGGCGAACGGCCCGTGCGGCATCGACGATCAGGCGATCGTCGCCGATCAACTCGGCGGAGCGGGTCAGCGCGTAGATCGCTCCCCCGAGTCCTGCGGCCGCTCCCGGACCGAGTTGGGCCGCGGTTCTCGCCGGCTCCTCGATCAGCGCCTCGCGGAGCGGTCGCAGCGCCGCCAGCGCCAGTTCCGCGATGGCCCGGTCGCTGCTGACCTGGGCGGCGGCGGCCAGTGCCAGCCCGACTCCGGCGCCGCCACCGTAGAGATCGTGTCCGGTGGACTGGAACTGGTACCGGCCCACCTTGACCAGATACTGCGGAGCTATCCAGACGGCGCTGCCGTCCTCGCCGCGGACCGCCGCTGCCGCCAGTTCGTCGACCAGGGCGAGTGCGCGGTTCCGCAGTTGCTCGGTGGTGCGGGGCAGCGCGTCGCCCACCCCTGGATCACCCCAGGCCGTGGTGGCGGGGACGGCGGCGGGGTCGCGGGCGATGTGGGCGTAGAGCGAGCCCTCGATGAAGGCCAGTTGCCTGTCCAAGGTGTCGTCACTGAGCGCGTCGACCGTGTCCAGCAGCGTTTGCAGGCTGGGTTCCCGGAAGCATCCCGCGATGGTGACGCCGGTCTCCAACTGCAGGCCGTCGCTGTCGGGGCGAGCGGCCAGGTAGGGAATGTCCGGCCGCTCCATCGCCGTCCGCTCAGCGGCTACCGCGGGCCACATCGTGGGTCGTTCGGGGCGGTCCATGAACAACCGGCAGAGCCGTTCCAGGTAGATGCCACGGTCGCGACCGTCGCGCAGGTACCGCGGCTGCATGAGTTGCTGGTGCAGCCGCCCGTAGAGACTGGTGTTGCGCAGCAGGACGCGTACCGGCGCGGCGCCGAAACCGGTCAGCGGGCCGTCCGCCTCGCGAAGCCCCTGTCGTTGGCTGATCAGGAAGCGGTACATCGCGCTGAATCCCTCGAGGATCGCCTGCCGGTGCTCGGCCGGCCCCGCGGCGGGACCGCTGAGCACCGGCAGGTTGCTCGATGGGTGGAAAACTGCCCGCTCGAATCGCATGGTCATCTGGTCGGTGTTGACCTGGCTCCAGACCGCGCTTTGGAACTGCGTCTCCTGCTCGGTGAGGCCGCCGAGTCCACTGACGTCGTACACGCTCGCTCCGTTGTCACCGATCTGCCATACCGGCAGCATCGAGGTGGCCAGCACCGACCGGGCAAGGTCGTCCTCGGCTTTCCACTCAGCCTCGGTACCGCTTCGTCGCCGCTCTGCGGTGTGGTGGTGCAGCAGCGTCTCCAGGTCGACCGGGACGGGGTATTCACCAGCGGCGATGATGTTCTCGAAGTGGCAGTCGGTGGCGCCCAGCAGGTGCAGCACGCAGAGCACACCGCCCGAGTTGCGGTAGTAGCGGTGGGTCTCGGCGGAATCCTGGTGTGGCGAATGCGCGACGAACTCAACCCAGCCGTACCCGTCGCGGACCAGCAGGGCCGGCCGTCCGAACTCGATCGGCGCGCCGCGGGCCGCGAGCCAGGCAAGCAGTCGGTCGTAGGCGGCATCGACGCCGAGGTCCTTCGGCTTGTAGACCACCCGGGCGCCGGAGGCGAAGGTGAGTGCGATCACCGACCGGCGGCCGCGGTGCGGGTCGGACAGCGACGGGCGCAGGTCGATCACCCGGCCGAGTGGTTCGTGCGAACCGAAGACCTCCTGCAGCGTTGGCCAATCCGCATCCAGACGACCCACGAACTCGAGGGTGGCTTCGATCCACAGCTCAGTGACAACGCTGAGCAGTCGGGCCAGCACCGCGTACTCGGCCAGGAGGTCGGCCAAGCCACCTTCACGCAGGGCGGTGGTGAAAGCGGTGTACAGCCGGCGGTCGGTTCGGCCGCTGAGATTGGACGCGAGGCGGTCAAGACCGGACTGACGGGTGCTGCGCCACACCGTGAACTCCAGTTGCAGGGTCTGCGCGGCGTAGCTGCACAGGGTGTTCGACAAGCCCTCGGCGAGGGCCCCCCGCGCGGACTCAGACAACCGCTTCCAAGCCGTCCCCGCACCCGCCATCACACGCCTGCCGGCGACCCGGACGAATGGCTCGAGCACCTCCTCGAAGGGCATCGAGCCGGACGCACCGGTCTGCCGGACGGTGACATCTCGATCGTCGAGGGCATCCTGCAGGATGTCCGCCCAGGCTGGCCGATGTCCGGTCGACGGCAGCAGCCGATCGTCCAGCGCGGCGCGCGCCTGCCCCAGGGTGAGGCCGTCCCAGGCGAGCCGCTTGGCGAACTGGTCGTCTTCGCCGGCAGCGGCCGCATGCCGCCACTCGTGCAGCCGGCGCTCGACATCGAGCTCGTCCGACTCGGACGAACCGCTCAACCACGGCGACCTGGCCGCGGCCAGCCGTTCATCCAGGGTCCGCGCCTGCGCGACGATCCGGTCCACCGGAACCGCAGGAGTCAGGGGCCGAGCCGACGAGCGGGCGGGGTTGAACAGGGACACGTGGCGCTCCTCTGGCGGCGGACCGGAACGGCTGGTGTGCATGACACCCTCGGTACGCGAGGGGTGACTGCGCCGTTGAGGTCAGTTGTACGCACACCGGGACGTGCCCACCCTGGGCGGAACTACCAGGGTTTGGGTGACCACTCGAACCTGTTGAACCTGGTGATCAGGGGTCAGTCCCCTGGGGACTCCTGGGGCGTCGCCGCACTGGAGTCCGGCAAGGCAGCGTCGAGCCCGAGGCGGCGGGGTTGCGACCGGGCCAGTGCGGTCAGTTCGTGCCGTGAGTTGACTCCGGCCTTGCCGTAGATGTTGGACAGGTGGTACCCGACCGTGCGTTCCGTGATCACCAGCGCTTCGGCGATCTGGGCATAGCTCATTCCAGCGAGCACCAGCGCGAGGACCTCGCGCTCACGGCTGGTGAAGGGGACGGAGCGCTCCGCCGACGGGACGGGCGCCGTCGGCTGTCGCGCCGGTGCGCTGAGGCGATCGAGGTAGGGAGTCGCTCCCAACTCGCGATAGAGCGATGAGGCCGCGGCGCGCGAGTGGGCGGCCTGCTCGGCCTGACCGGTACGGCGTGCCGCGCGCGCATGGTCGACCAGCAGATGCGCCCGGTAGAGCGGTAGCTCGTCGAGTCCGGAGAGAACCGCAGCCGCGAGCAGGCGGGTCGCCAGGCCCGGCTGCCTGAGCCGCTCGGCCACCAGGCCACGGATCCATCCCGCGGCGGCAGTCGTCCAGGGCGGCTGCGGGTCAGCCGTGGCGAGGCGCTCGGCAAGGTCGTCGGCGTACTCGATGTCGCCAGCCCAGACGGCGGCGAGTGCCGCGTGCAGGCACGGGACCGGCTCGGCAAGGGTCAACGCCCGAGGATCGGCGAGTCCACCGCTGAGTCTGCGCAACAGCCGACTGCGCTCGTCCGGTGTGGCGTATGCATGGGCGCGCACCACGGTGGTGATCATCAGCGCCTGCCTCGGTTCGAACCAGCGATCGTGGCTCAGCGTTGCCTCCGCGAGGGCCAGCCCTTCGTCCGCGACCGCCACTCGGCCGTCGCCGATAGCACTGAGCGGACTGAGCGCCTGGATCGCCGGGTGTCCGCGCGGGCCTGCGAGATCGGCGGCCAGAGTGAAATTCGCCCGCGCCTTCGGCCAGTCGCCCGTCATCCACTGGGCATAGCCCAGCAGTGCGTGGAAGGCGCCCGCGCCGAACTCGGTCACACCGTCCTGGATGCGGCGCACCGACTCCGTCAGATCAGCCAGCGCCTCGCTGAACAGCCCTTTTCGTGCCATCACCTCGCCTCGCCAAGCGAGTCGGTCGGTGTCTTCGAGGGCCACTTGAGAGGGTGACGGAAGACGCCGAAGGGCGGCGAGTTGTTCCGACCCGCCACCCACCCGAAGATCGATGGATCCCGACGCGGCCATCTCGATGCTCTTCAGCCGGGCATCCACCACGCCCAGTTGGCGAGCCCGCTCGAGCCCCGAGGCGATGGTCTCGACGGGGTCGTCCACGCCGCACCGGGCCCAGGCCAGAAGGATCCCGGCGCGGTATCGGGTGAGCGTATCGACACCGTCCGGTCGCTCGACCAGGACACTCAGCCAGCGGATCGCCTCCGCTCGGCGACGCTCCCAGACCGCCAGCGTGCCGAGTACGAGCGTGCGCATCACCTCGTCGGGGCTGCGCTGCAGGTCGTGGAGCTGGCCGCGAATGAAGGCGGTATTGCCCGCCATGGCGTGGTCGAAAAGAGACTCCAGCCACCGGCGCTCCCGCAACGCCGGGTCACGGGTCAGTTCGCTCGCCCATTGTCGGTGAATCGCGGCCACCCGGAAGTAGCGCTCATCGTATTGCCGACGGGCGAAGTCCTCCATCGCGTCGGCCAGATCGTCGTCGTAGGAGTTGCTGGCGGCCATCCGGTGCTCCAGCATCGCCATCTCGGTCCGTACGATCTCGGCGGCTCGGGCATGCAGCAGTCGACGCTCCGGCAAGGGGGTCTGATAGTAGACCGCCGCCCGGATCATGGCATGGCCGAACCGCACGGCGACCGGCCCGTCGTCGATGTCTGGCCTGATCAGTGCCGCATCGATCAACTCCTGAGTCGCGCACCGCGGATCGGGCACCAAGGCGACCGCGGTCAGATCGAGGAAGGACAGTCTGCCCGAGCCCAGCACCGCAGCCGATCGCAGGACGGTCACGGCATCCGCCGTCAGTCGAGCCACCCGGGCGTTGATGACATGGGTGAACTCGGCCGGCGCAGGGGGCGTGCGCATGTGCGCCAGTTGCTCTGCGTCATACTCGTCGAGGACGGCGGTGAGGTACAGCGGATTTCCCAGGGTGTGCTGCCAGAGGCGATGCGCGGCTTCGACACCGAGGTCGGGGTGGTGGTGCCGTACCAACTCGACGGCGTCCGCCCGCGAGAGGCCGGTCAGATTCAGTCGGGTGCTGCGGTCCGCACCCGCCGCCCACCGCTGCCAAGTCTCGTGTTGACCCGCCTGCAGTCCCCGGGTACCGACGGCCACCAGCACCCCGGTCTCCGGTTGACGGCGGAGCAGCAGCCGGACCAGGGTCTCCACCGATTCGGGATCCGCCCAGTGCAGGTCGTCCAGACGCAGCAGTACGGGGCCCGTCTTGCTCAGTCCAGCTATCCGGCGCTCCAGCGACCTCGTCGGCATCGTGATGATCGGTGCCCCGGTCTCACCGTCGGCGGCCTCGACCCCCCACTGGATGAGAGTGGCGTAGGGCGTGGCGCCGATCTCCGTGCCTTCAGCCGAGACCACCGCGAAATCATCGGCTCGGCTGACAAGCTCGTTGAGCAGTGCGGTCTTCCCGACGCCGGCGTCTCCCTCGATGATCAATGCGCTCTGCCGGCCCTGCCGCGCAAGCTCGAGAGCCGCTTCGAGGGCGGAGGTCTGCCTGGCACTCCAAAGGCGCACACGAACTCCCTCCCGGTGACCGCGCCGGCGCCGGCCGCCGTCGGGCAATAGCCTCGATCCGGCCACGGCCGTTGCGGGTCGCGTCGTGAGAATTGCCGGGTGATCGGGGTGCGCCCGCCGTCATTCTAGAAGTCGGTGACCACCAACCGACACCACCTATCGGCTCAACTGACCACTCCGTTTCCGCACCGGGGACGTCACAGGACTCGGGCCGAACCTGGTCGGCTCAACCCCCGGGTCGCAACAAGCCACTCCATTCGCGGCGGCGAGTGATCACGAGCCCGACGAGGCCGGACACCGCGACGCAGCCCGCGAGCAGCCACAGCAGGGCGCCGGCACGGGTCTCGATGATCGTGGGCACCAGCAGCATCACGCTGGCGGCAACGGCGCGGGCCACGGCGTAGGTCAGCCCGACGCCCGTGGCCCGCACGTCGGCAGGCAGCAGAAGCTGGCTCCACACTTTGTAGATGGCCTCCCCTGCGAAGACATTCGACAGGCCGTAGAGCGCAACCAGGCAGATCATTCCGCCGGCGGCCGCCCCACCCGAGACCGCGCCGACGATGAAGGCGGCCACCTGAACGATCATCGCCACCACGAACAACCTGTCCCGCCACGGCGAATCAGCGAGCCGGACAAATATCAGCGACATGACGAGCGCGGGCGGGAAGGTGATCAGGACCAATCCGGTCGCCTCGGTCAAAGTGAGTTCCGTCACCGTCACCAAGAAGTACGTGCCGAAGCCACCCAGGGTGGCCGAGGCGATACTCCAGAACAGGTAGAACGCACCCGTTGCCAGCAGGGGCCAGAGCACCGCAGGTCTGCCGAGCCGGCTCCATGAGGCCCTCGTGATGGATGTAGCCGTCCGCTCATGCACTGCCGGACGACCCACGCTGAGCCGCATGGCCAGTGTCGCCAGTGCCACCACCAGGAGGTACCAGCTGAGCGTCCGGATGCCCGGAAAGCCGAACCGCGAAACCAGGAAGCCCAGAGCGTAGGTGAGCAGGATCGCAGCGATCCACATCACCTGGGTCAGTGCGACCAGCCGGCCCTGGGTGCCCTCCGGCGCAACGTCGCCGATCACAGCCAGCGCGGTCGGTATGTCGGCCCCGGCTGCCAGGCCGGAGATCATCACCCCGGTCAGCAGCATCCCCGGGCTAGCCGCGAGGGCGATCAGGCTCGCTCCCAGGACGAAGATGACCAGGTCCCCGGTGAACACCTTCCCCCGTCCGATCGCGTCGCCCAATCGCCCTCCGGCCACCGCGCCGGCGGCGATCGCGAACGACAGTCCGGAGCCCAACAGGCCCACGTCCCATGCTGTCAGCGCGTACTCGTCGCGCCATACCGGCAGCGAGATGGCTACACAGATCACGGTGGCCGCGTCCAGATAGAAGGCGAGGCTCGCCGCGAAAGCCACCCGTCGCGCCTGGATCGGGACCGTTCGCAGGCTCAGCACCATCGGACGGCCACCACGGCCTGACGACCTCCACCTGCTCCCGATCCGGTCACGGCATGACGCTATCAGCGGGGGCCTTCGCCGCCGATGCCTCCCCGGCCCCGATGGACCGACCGCCCGTCACCGGCAGCGGGCGTCGTTGCACCGGCGCGATTGTGAACACTTTGCAGCTCTTGGGCCGGTAATGAGGAGCGGAGGTGGTTCGGATGGGTCGCACGGTCGTCCGGGTGGGCGCGGTACTGGTTGTGTGCTGGCTGGCGCTGGTCGCCGGAGCCTCGGCAGGGTGGGCGTTCGGCTCGGTGCGGCCGGTGCCGGGGCCGGTGGTGCGCGGCTACGACCCTCCTGAGCCGAACTGGCTGGCCGGGCATCGCGGGGTCGACCTGGGCGCGTCGGTGGGCAGCGAGGTGCGCGTCGCGGCCCCCGGGCGGGTGAGCGTCGCCCAGGTGATTGCCGGACGCGGAGTGGTCACCGTCGTGCACGGCGAGCTACGGACGAGCTACGAGCCGGTCAAGGCCACCGTGCGGGTGGGTGACCAGGTGCAGGCCGGCGACGTGATCGGGCTGCTGGAGGCGGGCCACTGCCCGGCGGGATGCCTGCATTTCGGGTTGAAACGCGGTGCGGAGTACCTAGATCCGCTCGGCGACTCCGAGGTGCGGCTGCTGCCCGAATCGGCGGTCGCGTTGGCCCGCAGGCTCGCTGCTGAGCGGGCGGCGGCGCCGTCCGGGGGGATCGAGCCGCCTGGGTCGGGGGTGCTGCTGAACCCGGTCGGCGGCCGGATCAGCTCGCCCTTCGGACGCCGCTTCCACCCGATCTTCCACGAATGGCGGCTGCACGCCGGGGTCGACCTGCATGCCTCCTGCGGCACTCCGATCCGGGCGGCGGCGGACGGCGTGGTGCAGTCGGTCAGCTACGACTCCTCGGGCGGGCATCGCCTGGTCATCGCACATGCCGGCGGGCTCACCACCCACTACCTGCATGCGCTGAAGCGCTACCAGGTCCGCAAGGGGCAGAAGGTGAAGCGTGGCCAGGCGGTCGGCCTGGTCGGCAGCACCGGCTGGTCGACCGGCTGCCATCTGCACCTGACCACCAAGATCAACGGACGCCTCGTCGACCCGGCCCGGCTGCTGTGAGTGCCGGCTATCGCTGGGACTGCTAAGCCCGAGGGTGCGCTTGCTGATACGCGGTCCGCAGCCGCTCCGCACTGACATGGGTGTAGATCTGCGTGGTGGCCAGCGAGGCGTGACCGAGGATCTCCTGCACGCTGCGCAGGTCGGCGCCACCCTCCAACAGATGGGTGGCCATCGCGTGGCGCAGGCCGTGTGGCCCCAGGTCGGGGGCATCCGGCACGCTGGCCAGCGCGCGGTGCACCAGGCGTCGCACCACCCGGGGATCGATCCGGGCGCCGCGGTCACCGACGAACAACGCCTCACCTGCTTGCGGGGCGGCGATCAGGTCGCGCACCGAACGCCACGCCTCCAGTGCCCGCAGCGCCGGGTCGCCGACCGGGACGGTGCGGTCCTTGTCGCCCTTGCCGCGCACTCGCAGCACCTGACGCTCGGCGTCGACCGACGCGGCGTCCAGGCCGCACAACTCCCCCACCCGGACACCGCCGGCATACAGCACCTCGACGATCGCCACGTCCCGCAGGGCACGGGCACGCAGCACCGGGTCGGTTTCGGCGCCCGCTCGGTCGGCCAACGCCTCCAGCATCTGCCGGGCCTGATCGACCTCGACGGTGGCGGGCAGCCGCCGGTCCACCCGCGGCGAGCGCAACCCGGTGGCCGGGTCGGCGGCCAGGCGTCCGGTGGAATGCGCCCAGGCGAAGAACACCCGGGCGGCGGCCGCTCGGCGTTGCATAGTGGCTCGTTCCGCACCTGCGGCGTGCATGCCGGCAAGCCACCGACGCAGCGTTCGCAGATCGACGTCGCCCAGTTCGCCCGACCCGGTGCGGTCCAGATAGTCGACCAGGTGGGCCAGGTCGCCGGCATAGGCACGCACCGTGTTGGCCGACATATTGCGTTCGGCGCCCAGGTGGCGCACCCACGCCTCGATCAGGTCCGCGCCCATGCGGGCGAGCCTACGACCGCCGTGCCCGGACGGCAGCCACCGCCGCGTCGAGTCGCTCCAGACGCTCCGCCGGTGAGCCGGTGATCTCGACCACCTCGGCGTCCGCCACCAGGTCGGGGTCGTCGACGAGTTCCAGCAGGGCCGCATCCATCGCAGCTCGGAGTTCCCGGTCCTCCTCGGCGGGCACCTCGATGCCGCTGCCCGGATAGAGCGGCAGCAGGATGAGCAGGTCGACACGATCTGCCGCGTCGGCGACCCGGGCCAGTCCGCGCCGGAACAGACTCCCCGACCGGGTGGGTCGGCCGAGCGTGTTGAGGGCGTCGAGGTAGGCCAGGAGGTCCAGCGGACCGCGCTCGGCGATCACGTCGACCTGCGGCGACAACTCCAAGAGCCGCTCGGCCGCCAACTGCAGCTGGGTGAAGTAGGTGCCGGCGTCCGGCTCGTCGAGGGCGTCGTCGATCAGCTCGTACGGGTCGGGCAGCACCGTGAAGTCCGGGTGCCGTCCGGCGAAGTCGGAGATCAAGGTTGACTTGCCGCTGCCATGCGTCCCCGAGACCACGATGCGCATGGGTCGCACCCTACTTCCGACGCTCGTCGAGCGCCTCGAAAGCTGTGGCCACCGCAAACTCGTCATCCCGGCGGACGCCGGGATCTCGAACCGCTGATGAGAGGTCCCGCCGAGCAGTGAGCAACGAGAGTCCGCACTTCCTAGTACCGTGTCGGCCGAGAGAAGGGCGGCTATGAGCGACGATCTGACCAGTGGCGGCACGGTGCTTCCGATCACCCGATGGGGCACCCCGGTGATGCACAACCAAACCCGGCCGGTCGAGGCGTTCGACGACGAGTTGCGCGACCTGACCAGGGACATGTTCGCCACCATGCGGGCCGCGCACGGCGTCGGTCTGGCCGCCACCCAGGTCGGCATCGACCTGGCCATCTTCGTCTTCGAATGCCCCGATGCCGATGACGTCATTCATCGTGGCGTGGTCTGCAACCCGGAGGTGACGGTTCCCGATGCCCGAGGCCGGACGCTGGAGTCCGCCGAGGAGGGCTGCCTGTCCTACCCGGGCGCCTATCAGGTGCTGGCCCGTCCGGATACCGCGGTCTGCACCGGTCAGGACGCCGACGGCAACCCCGTCCGGATCGAGGGCACCGGCCTGCTGGCCCGCTGCCTGCAGCACGAAACCGACCATCTGGGCGGCACCGTGTTCGGCGACCGGCTGTCCACCCGGGCCCGCCGGCTGCTCAGCAAGCAGCACGAGGAACTCGCCCACCTCTACCCCGACGACTGGCCGGTCACCCCGCGCCGCACCTCGGCGTCCGAGGACTGACCC
>NZ_JAPUED010000062.1 GCF_027492755.1 Micropruina sp.
TCGAGAAGCTGACCGGCAAGCAGGTGCAGCTGAACATCCTCGAGGTGAAGAACCCCGAGATCGACGCCCAGCTGGTGGCCCAGGGCATCGCCGAGCAGCTGAGCGCCCGGGTGGCGTTCCGCCGCGCGATGCGCAAGGCCCAGCAGACCGCCATGCGCTCGGGTGCCACCGGCATCAAGATCAAGTGCTCCGGCCGTCTGGGCGGCGCCGAGATGAGCCGGTCGGAGTTCTACCGCGAGGGCCGGGTGCCGCTGCACACCCTGCGCGCCGACATCGACTACGGCTTCTTCGAGGCCAAGACCACCTTCGGCCGGATCGGCGTGAAGGTGTGGATCTACAAGGGTGACCTGTCGGGCAACCGCGCCGAGCGCGCCGCCCAGCGGGCCGCTCGCGCCACCTCCGGTGGTCAGCGCCGTCCCGCCCGCGGGCCGCGTCGCGACGACCGGGGCGGCCGTCCCGAGCGTGGCGGACGCCGTCGCGCCGAGGCTGCCGAGGCCCCCGCGGCCGAGGCTGTCACCGAGAACGCAGGAGCCTGAGCAATGTTGATTCCCCGTAGGGTCAAGCACCGCAAGCAGCACCATCCCCGGCGGGATGGCGCCGCCAAGGGCGGTACCAAACTGGCGTTCGGCGATTACGGCATCCAGGCCCTGGAGTCCTCGTACCTGACCAACCGTCAGATCGAGAGCGCCCGTATCGCGATGACTCGTCACATCAAGCGTGGCGGCAAGGTGTGGATCAACGTCTACCCCGACCGTCCGCTGACCAAGAAGCCGGCCGAGACCCGGATGGGTTCCGGCAAGGGCTCTCCGGAGTGGTGGGTCGCCAACATCAAGCCGGGCCGGGTGCTCTTCGAGCTGTCCGGCGTCGCCGAGGACGTGGCCCGCGAGGCCATGCGCCTGGCGATCCACAAGCTGCCGTTCAAGGCACGGTTCATCAAGCGGGAAGCAGGTGAGATCTGATGGCGAAGACCAGCACCGCTGCCGACCTGCGCGGCCTCAGCCGCGACGAGCTCAACGCCAAGGTCAAGGAGTTCAAGGAGGAGTTGTTCAACCTCCGGTTCGCCGCCGCCACCGGTCAGCTCGAGTCGCACGGACGGCTCCGCGAGGTCCGCAAGGACATCGCGCGGGTCTACACCGTGCTGCAGGAGCGCAACCTCGGCATCGTTCCCGATCCCGATCAGGACAAGTGAGAGCAATGAGTGAGAGCAAGCGCGCGGAGTCAAATCGATTGGCAGCCCGCAAGGTCCGTGAGGGCGTCGTGGTGTCCGACAAGATGGACAAGACCGTCGTGGTCGCCATCGAGCAGCGGGTCAAGCATCCGCTGTACGGCAAGGTGATGACCAAGACCGAGCGGCTGAAGGCCCACGACGAGGCGAACGATGCCGGCGTCGGGGACCGCGTCCGAGTGATGGAGACTCGTCCGACCTCAGCGACCAAGCGCTGGCGTCTGATCGAGATCCTCGAGAAGGCCAAGTGAGGCAGAGATGATCCAGCAGGAGACGCGACTGAAGGTCGCGGACAACACGGGTGCGAAGGAACTCCTCTGCATCCGGGTGCTCGGTGGCTCCAAGCGTCGCTACGCGGGCCTGGGCGACAAGATCGTCGCCACGGTCAAGGACGCCATCCCGGGCGGAAACGTGAAGAAGGGCGAGGTGGTCAAGGCCGTCATCGTCCGCACGGTGAAGGAGACCCGTCGTCCCGACGGTTCCTACATCAAGTTCGATGAGAATGCCGCCGTGATCCTGAAGGGCGACGGGGAGCCCCGTGGCACCCGCATCTTCGGACCGGTCGGCCGTGAGCTGCGCGAGAAGCGCTACATGCGCATCATCTCGCTGGCGCCGGAGGTGCTGTGACATGGCGAACTCGTTGCATGTGAAGAAGGGTGACCGGGTCAAGGTCATCGCCGGCAAGGACAAGGGTCTGGTCGGCGACATCATCGAGGTGCTGCCCGAGCAGGGCCGGGTGATCGTCGAGGGTGTGAACGTCGTCAAGAAGCACACCCCGGATCGCTCCCAGCAGGGCGGTAAGGACAAGGGCGGGATCATCACCACCGAAGCCCCCATCGACGCCTCCAACGTGCAGTTGGTCGTGAAGGTGGACGGCAAGGAGGTCGTGACCCGCGTCGGTTACGAGCGTCGTGAGGTCACCAAGCGGCGTCCGGACGGCACCGAATACTCCGCGCAGCGGAGCGTCCGGGTCGCCCGCAAGACCGGGAAGGAAATCTGATGACCGCGACCACCGCAGAAAAGACTCTGCCGCGGCTGAAGCAGAAGTATCGCGAGGAGATCGCGCCGGCTCTGCACAAAGAGTTCGAGTACGCCAACGTGATGCAGATCCCCGGGCTGACCAAGATCGTGGTCAACATGGGTGTCGGCGACGCGGCCCGCGACTCCAAGGTGATCGACGGCGCCGTGCGCGACCTCACTCAGATCACCGGGCAGAAGCCGTCGGTGACCAAGGCCCGCAAGTCGATCGCGCAGTTCAAGCTGCGCGAGGGCATGCCGATCGGCTGCCACGTGACCCTGCGGGGCGACCGGATGTGGGAGTTCGCCGACCGGCTGCTCTCGCTGGCGCTGCCCCGGATCCGCGACTTCCGCGGCCTGTCGGCGCGGCAGTTCGACGGCAAGGGCAACTACACCTTCGGCCTGACCGAGCAGGTCATGTTCCACGAGATCGA
>NZ_JAPUED010000063.1:0-15433 GCF_027492755.1 Micropruina sp.
GTGGCCGACAGCCTGCCCGGCTACCGGCTCGACTGGCTGACCATCACCGACCCGGCCGCCGGCCGACCCCCGCTGCGCGAGCCTGCTGAGACCCCGCCATCCCGGCGACCGCCGGGATCTCCGTCCAACCCTGCTTCACAACACCCGTCGCGGCATGGGACGGCCCGGCCCACCGCTGGGTGAGCCGGGCCGTCCGAGAGTCAGGGCCGGAAGCCCATCGCCTTCAGCACCGCGTCGTGCACGTCGGTGTTCTTGATGAAGCCGCTCAGTCGGTGCGCCCCCGGGCCGGACGCCGTCACCGGCGTCGCCGCACCGGTGTGACCACCGGTCGTCCAGTCGGCGACCATCTTGAGGTCGGAGTGAGCGATCGGGATCGTGTCCTCGGACTGCTCCCCCGAACCGTTCTCATCGTTGGGGTCGACGTTCTCGATGGCCAGGCCACCGGTCTCGTGGTCGCCCACCACCAGCACCAGCGTTCCCGGGGTGCGGGCCGCGAAGTCCAAAGCGATCTTGACCGTGCGATCGAGTTCTGCGCCCGCCTTGATCATCAGCTTCGCATTGCTGTGATGCGCCATCTCATCAATGCCCTCCTCCTCGACGAAAAGGAAGAACCCGTCGCGGTCGCGGGAGAGTATGTTGATGGCCTTCTTGGTCATCACCGGCAGCCGGACGGACGGATCGTAGAGATCGCCCTCGCCCTCGTTGTGGTATTCGAACATCTCCTCATTGGCGAACAGTCCCAGCACCTTGCCGCGGTTCACCTTCTTCAGTTCCGCAGCGTTGCGCACGTACTTGTAGCCGAGTTGCTGAGCCCGGTCGACCAGGTTCCCCTTGGTACCCTTGCTCTGTTCGGTCGGATCCTTCGGCGGATTGTCGGGCCATGCACCCGGGTTGCCGGCGGGGTACCACCAGTCCTCGCCGCCACCGAGGACGACGTCCACCCTGGTCTGTTCGATGATCTGCCGGGCGATCTCACTCTGGTCGGAACGGTTCGCCACGTGGGCTGAGAAGGCGCCCGGTGAGGCGTCCGTGACCTGGGAGGTGGTGACGACGCCGGTCGACTTCCCGGCTGCCCGAGCCCGCTCCAGCAGACTGGTGACCGGCTTACCGTCACTGTCGACACCGATTGCACCGTTGTAGGAACGCACGCCGGTGGCGTAAGCGGTAGCGGCGGCGGCCGAGTCGGTGACGGCTTCCTTCTTGTCGGCCGACTCGGTGTGCACCAGGCCCGTGTACTGCATCTTGTTCATCGTCAGCTCACCGCCCTGGCCCTTGAGAGCGAGACGGATCAGCTCACGATGAGCGATGCCCATGCCGTCGCCCTGGATGAAGATGACGTTGCGGGCGCGCTTGCCCGCCGAGACCTTGGCGGGTACGACGTCCGGGGCGCTGATCCGATCGGGTGCGGCGTTGAGGCCCTGCGGTTGGGTCGCCGGACTCGCCTGGGTCGTCGACGGTCCGGACAGCGACGAGGCGAGAAGTGCGGCGACGGCCACCGCCGCGACGCCTCCGCCGCGGCCGGCGAGGACCGTCCACGGCGCGCTCGATTTGTTGGGCATAGTGCCTCCTGGGGGTAACAGCGACGTCGATGTCGCTTGCGCCGGATATTAGGAGACCTAGGTACTCGCTGTCAGTGAAATCGGAAACTCGTCCAAATCTCGAATCCCTCTATGCCCATGGGCTTTGACCACAACGGATTCCACCGCCTGATGAATCAGGACGCCGCGGGCGACCTCAACTCTTCACCCGGTGGGCGTCGTACACCCCCGGAATGCGCTTCAGCGCGTTGGTCAGGGACGCCAGATGAGTCGGGTCGGGAGTTTCGAACTGCAGCCGCATGATGAAGACCCGGTCCTTGTTGGTGGTCGCCGACATGGACAGGATGTTCGAGTGGTGCTCGGTCATCACCCGGCTGACGTCGGAGAGCATGCCGGCGCGGTCGAGGCCCTCGACGTGCACCGCCACCAGGAAGCTCGAATCAGCGGACGGCGTCGCCCAGCTCACCTGGACCAGGCGGTCCGGCTTCTGCCGCAGGTTGTCGGCGTTGGTGCAGTCGGCGCGGTGGACGGAGACGCCCTCTTCGCGGGTGATGAAGCCGATGATGTCGTCGCCGGGCACCGGCATGCAGCACTTCGCCAGCTTCACCCACATGTCCGAGTGGCCCTCGACCGCGACACCGATGTCGTTGCTGCGCCGCGACGGACGCCGCCGCTTCGACGTGCTGATCGCCGGATGATCCTCGACGCTGGCTTCGGCAGCCTCTTCGGAGCCGCCTTCGGCCGCG
This sequence comes from Micropruina sp., assembly GCF_027492755.1. Classification (GTDB taxonomy): domain Bacteria; phylum Actinomycetota; class Actinomycetes; order Propionibacteriales; family Propionibacteriaceae; genus Micropruina. Next base: position 2,285 of record NZ_JAPUED010000063.1, read on the forward strand.
ATCAGCCGCTCGACGACGTTCTGGGCACTGACCGTGCCCTCACCGATCGAGGCGTAGAGGGCGTTGGTGTCGGCCACCCGGAAATGCCGGGCCAGCGAGGCCAGGTGTTCGGCGCTGAGCAGCCGGTGCACCGGGAGGCCGGTGCGGCGCAACTGCTTGGCCAGCGCCTCCTTGCCCTGCTCGATGGACTCCTCGCGGCGTTCCCGCATGAAGTACTGCCGGATCTTCGTCCGGGCCCGCGGGCTGGCGACGAAGTTCAGCCAGTCGCGGCTCGGGCCGGCGTTGGGCGACTTCGAGGTGAGCACCTCGACCTGGTCGCCGTTGTTCAGCTGGTATTCCAGCGGCACCAGCCGCTGGTTGACCCGGGCGCCGATACAGCGGTGCCCGACCTCGGTGTGCACCGCGTAGGCGAAGTCGACCGGGGTCGCTCCGGCGGGCAGCGACATCACGTCGCCCTTGGGGGTGAAGACGAACACCTCGTTGGTGTTGATCTCGAACCGCAGCGTGTCGAGGAACTCGCCCGGGTCCTCGGTCTCGCGCTGCCATTCGGTGATCTGCCGCACCCAGGCCAGGTCGTTGGCGGCGTCCGCCTTGCCCTCCTTGTACTTCCAGTGCGCGGCGACGCCGTACTCGGCCTGCCGGTGCATCTCGTGGGTGCGGATCTGGAACTCGACCGGTTTGCTGTCGGGCCCCATCACAGTGGTGTGCAGCGACTGGTACAGGTTGAACTTCGGCATCGCGATGTAGTCCTTGAACCGGCCGGGCAGCGGGTTCCAGCGGGCGTGCAGCACACCGAGGGCGCCGTAACAGTCACGCTGTGCCTCGACCAGGATGCGCAGGCCGACCAGGTCGTAGATCTCGAAGAAGTCCCGGCCGCGGACCACCATCTTCTGGTAGATCGAGTAGTAGTGCTTGGGCCGTCCGTACACGGTGGCCTTGATCTTCGCCTCGGCCAGGTCGTCGCGCACCTGCTCGATCACCTGACGCAGGTAGTTCTCCCGCAGCGGCGCGCGGGCCGCGACCATCCGGACGATCTCGTCGTAGATCTTCGGGTGGAGGGTGGCGAAGGAGAGGTCCTCCAACTCCCACTTGATCGCGTTCATACCGAGCCGGTGGGCCAGTGGGGCGAAGATCTCCAGCGTCTCGTTGGCGATGACGACTTGCTTGTCCTGCCGCAGGAAGCCGAGGGTGCGCATATTGTGCAGCCGGTCGGCCAGCTTGATCACCAGCACCCGGATGTCGCGGCTCATCGCCAGCACCATCTTGCGCAGCGTCTCGGCCTTCGCCGACTCGCCGTAGGTGACCTTGTCGAGCTTGGTCACGCCGTCCACCATGGTGGCGATCTCGGGGCCGAAATCGGCGGTGAGCTGCGCCATCGTGTACGAGGTGTCCTCAACCGTGTCGTGCAGCAGCGCCGCGCACAGCGTCGTCTCGGTCATGCCCAGCTCGGCCAGGATGGTGGCCACCGCCAGTGGATGGGTGATGTACGGGTCGCCGCTCTTGCGTGCCTGGCCCGAGTGGTAGTGCTCCGCCGTCCGGTACGCCCGTTCGATCAGAGCCAGGTCGGCGCGCGGATGATTGGCTCGCAGCGTCTTGACCAGCGGATCGAGCACCGCCGCCTGGCTGTTGCGCGGCGCACCGAGCCTGGCCAGGGCGTGCCGCATCCGCATCCGCGGCTGGTCGGGCGTGGTGACCGGACGGGCCAGCGCGCGGGGTTCCCCGGGCAGGCCGTTGCCCGCCCCGTATGGACCATGGATGCTCTCGCTCACCCGGCTCCCCTCGGCAGAACTGCATCATACTGCCCGCTTCCCACCGTTGCGCACACCGTTGTTTCACGTTGCCAGGAGGCTATGAAACGCCCACGTGATCCCCGGCGGACACCCACGCCATCCCGCTGCTATGTCATCCCGGCGAACGCCGGGATCTCCCATTGGAGACCGAGTGGCTGGAGAGATCCCGGGGCAAGCCCGGGATGACGGCAAGGAGTGTCCCCCGGCGTGCGATTTTCGAACGCGAAAGAACCGTCCCCAATGTGCGAAGAACCAGCGGGGCGGTGGCTAGATGGTGACGACGGCGGAGTAGCCGATGCCCAACTCGTCCAGCTTCTCCCCGCCGGGGAGGAAGCCGAGCTCCATCAGGACGGCGACGTGCACCAGCTCGGCGCCCAAGCGGTTCACCAGGGCGGCGGTGGCGCCGACGGTGCCGCCGGTGGCCAGCACATCGTCGATCACCAGGACGCGGGCGCCGGGCAGCACGGCGTCGGTCTTGATGGTGAGGGTTTCGTGCCCGTATTCGAGTGCGAACTGCTCCACGTACAGGTCACCCGGCAGCTTGCCGGGCTTGCGGACGGGGACGAATCCCGCCCCTAGTTCGAGCGCGACCGGCGAGGCCAGGATGAATCCACGGGCCTCCATGCCGACGACGACATCGATGCCTTCCGGTGCCAGCGCGACGAGTTCGGCGACCGCCGCCCGCAGCCCGGCCGGTGAGGCCAGCAGCGGGCTCATGTCGTAGAAGGTGACCCCCGGCTTGGGGAAGTCGGGAATGTCCGCGATCAACTCACGGATCAGTTCCCTGTTCTCAACGCCGGTCACGTCGTTCGCAGCTCGGGTCACGTCACTTCTTCCGCTTGGCGCGCGTGCTGCGCTGAGGTTGCTGCCGATTCTGCCGCGCCAACTCGTTGGCGCTGACCAGGCCGAGCCGCTCCGGCTCGATCTCCTCTACCTCGGCCAGTGGACCATCACCGTCGTGCACCACCACGGCCTTGTTCTTCACCGGCGCGACGGCCTCTTTGGCCTCGTGCCGCTGGGCGCGACGCGCCAAACGCTCGCGATGCTCACGCATCTCGGGCTCGGCCTCCTTCATCTGTGCCAGCATCGGGGCGGCGATGAAGATCGACGAATAGGCGCCGGCGATCATGCCGACCAGCAGGGCCAGGCCGAGGTCCTTCAGCGGCCCGGTGCCGAGCACGAAGACGCCGGTGAAGGTCAGCGCCGCCACCGGCAGCACGCCGAGGATGGTGGTGTTGATCGACCGGATCAGCACCTGGTTGACCGCGGCGTTCGCGGCCTCGGAGTACGTGAACCGGCTGTTCTTCAGGTCGGCGACGTTCTCGCGCACCTTGTCGAACACCACCACCGTGTCGTACAGCGAATAGCCGAGAATCGTCAGCACGCCGATCAAGGTCGCCGGGGTGACCGAGAAGCCCACCAAGGCGTAGATGCCGACGGTGACCACCAGGTCGTGCAGCAGCGCCACGACTGCGGCGATCGCCATCTTGTAGTTCCGGAAGTAGGCCCAGATCAGCAGCGACACCAGCACCAGGAAGACCACCAGGGCGATCAGGGCCTGCTGGGTGATCATGCTGCCCCAGGACGCCCCGATCAGGCTGTAGGCGACCTCGTCCACGTTGATTCCGCCGGCGGCTTGGGCGATCGCGGCCTTGACCTGGGTCACCTCGTCGACGCTCAGGGTGCGGGTCTGGACGCGCACCTGGCCGTCGCCGATGGTGGTGACGCTGATGTCGTCGTTGTCGGGCAGATGCAGGGCCTCGACCGCGGTGCGCACCTGGTCGGTGGTGCCTGCGGTGACGGTGACCGGCGCGGTGAAATCGGCGCCGCCCTTGAACTCGATGCCCAGGTTGAGCCCGAGGATCGCGATCGCCAGCAGCGAGATCGTCAGCAGCACGCCGGAGAGGATGTACCAACGTTTGCGCTTGCCGACGAAGTCGTACTCCACCTCGCCGGTGTACAACCGGTGCGCGAAGGTCGCCTTCTTCTTCGGCGGCGCCGGCTTCTCGACCGGCGCCTCCGGGCTGCTCGTGGTGCTCATCACGCCTCCTTGGTGGCTGGAGCGACCGGGCGGGCCGGACGCGGCCGGCGATGCAGCGGCGGCTGATGCTTGGCGCCCAGGTGTTCGGGTTCGAAGCCGGAGAATCTGCGGCCCTCACCGAAGTACTTCGTGCGACCCAGCACCGACACCAGCGGCTTGGTGAACCAGAACACCACGGCGAGGTCGATCAGGGTGGTCAGGCCCAGGGTGAACGCGAAGCCCTTGACCGCGCCGATCGCCAGGATGAACAGCACCACCGCCGACAGCAGCGATACGCCGTCCGCCACCAGGATGGTCTGTCGGGACCGCACCCAGCCGACCTCGATCGCGGTGCGCAGCGTGCGGCCGTCGCGCACCTCGTCACGTATTCGTTCGAAATAGATGATGAACGAGTCCGCGGTGACACCGATGGCCACGATCAGGCCGGCGACGCCGGGCAGGTTGAGCGCGAAGCCCATCGCCTGCCCCAGCAGCACGATGAACGCGTAGGTGATGCCGAAAGCGATCACCAGGCTGCTCACCACGACGAGGGCCAGCGCGCGGTAGTAGATCACGCTGTAGGCGACCACCAGAACCAGGCCGATGATGCCGGCGATGATGCCTGCCTCAAGTTGTTCGCCACCCAGCTTGGCCGACACTGTGTCGACACTGGACACCTCGAACGCCAATGGCAACGCACCGTACTTCAGCACGTTCGCCAACTCGGTGGCGCTCTGCTGATTGAACGAGCCGGAGATCTCAGCCTTGCCACCGGGAATCGCCTTGGTGACGTACGGGTAACTGATCACCTTGCCGTCGAGCACGATCGCGAACTCGTTCTGCGGAGTGGTTCTCGTCGCGAGCTCTTTGGTGACGGTCTCGAAGGTCGCCCCGGCAGTGGCATTGAACTCCAGGTTGACCACCCAGCTCACCTGACCCTGCGGAATGCCCGCGGAGGCCGTCACCAGATCGCTGCCGGAGATGACGGTGGGCGACAGCAGGAACTTCGTGGTGCCGGCTTTGTCACAGGTGATCAGGGGCTGATCGGAGACGTCGGGGAAGGGATCCCCGCACTGGAAGTTGGCGAAGTCACTCTGGTCGCGCTGGGACGGCTTCCAGTCGAGCACCTGCTGGGTGGTCAGCGGTGTGGGGCCGGGTGCGGTGGGCCGCGGGCTCGGCACCGGCGTGGGGAGCTTCGGCAACGGACGCGGGTTGGTGCTGGGCGACGCGGACGGCTCGGTGGAAGCCGCGACGGACGGCCCCGTCGACGGTTCGGCACCCTGGGTCGGTTCCGTGCTCGGCTGGGTGCCGGGCTGGGCAGCAACCTGCTCCTGGGCGTTGACCAGGCGGAAGTAGAGCTGGGCGGTCTGGCCCACCATGCGCACCAGCTCGTCCTGCTGCACGTTCGGAACGCTGACCACGATCTGCCGATCGCCGGAGGTGGTCACCTCGGTCTCACCGACGCCGATCGAATCCACCCGCTGCTGGATGATCGTGCGCGCCAACTCCAGGCTGGCCGGGTCGACCGAGCCCTGACCGCTGGTGTTGCTGGCGGTGAGGGTGATCGTGGTGCCACCGCGCAGGTCGAGGCCCAGCTTGGGCGTCCATGCGCCGCCCAGGGCCATCAGCCCCACCAGGCCGATGGAGAACGCCAGGAAGATGATCAGCGTGCGCAGCGGATGACTGTGATGCCTACTTGTGGTTGCCACGGCTCGTTGTGCCCCCGCGGGTTACTTCTGGGTGCTGGACTGATCGGTGGGGTCGTCGTCGGTGGCGCGCGAATCGGACGGCTTCGGATCGATGAAGTCCGACGGCTGGATGTTGTCGAAGGGAGACTCGGTCGGCTCGTCGTCGATGACGGCGGGCTCATCGGAGTACTCGAACTCGTCGTCCTCAGCGGTGAGCGTCTTGACGACGGCCTGCTTCACGACCGTCATCTCGATGCCGGGCGCGATCTCGATGATCGCCTGGCGCTCACCGAGGTGGCGAATGGTGCCGAACACGCCGGACGACAACATGACGCGGGTACCGGGCTGGAGAGAGTTGGTCATCTCCTGCTGCTTCTTGGCTCGCTTCTGCTGCGGACGAATCAGCAGGAAGTAGAAGGCGGCGCCCATCAGCACAAGCATCAGGACGGTGCTACCCATGTCACCCATGTGGATTACTTTCGTTTAGACGATTGATCGGCGGCACGGCCACCGACGCCCAACTCTAGCCGAGGCGCCCGGATTGCCCGATTCCGACGCGAGGGCTGGGCGCGCCGGTCGGCCACAGGTGGTCGGCTTCACCGCTGGTCGAGCTTGTCGCCCTGCCGTTGGTCGAGCTTGTCGAGACCCTTGTACATCGGCGCCTTGGTTTCGACAAGCTCAATCAGCGGCACCGAACAGGTCGGGTGCCACCGAGTTCGGCATGGTCAGGCCCAGGTGCGCCCAGCCGCGGGCCGTCGCGACTCTGCCGCGCGGCGTTCGCATCAGGAAACCCTGCCGCACCAGGAAGGGTTCGGCGACCTCTTCGACCGTCTCGCGCTCCTCCCCCACCGCCATGGCCAAAGTCGACACGCCGACCGGGCCGCCGCCGAAGCGTTCGCACAGCGCGGACAACACCGCGCGGTCCAGCCGGTCGAGGCCGAGTTCGTCCACCTCATACAACTCCAGCGCCGCTTTGGCGACCGCGACGCTGAGCCGTCCGTCGGCTCGCACCTGCGCATAGTCGCGGACGCGGCGCAGCAGCCGGTTGGCGATTCGCGGTGTCCCCCGGGAGCGGGACGCGATCACCTCGTCGGTGCCCGGCTCCAGGGTGATGCCGAGCAGCCCGGACGAGCGCCGAACGATCGACCGCAGCGCGGCGGTGTCGTAGAAGTCGAGTTGCGCGGTGAAACCGAACCGGTCCCGTAGCGGCCCGGGCAGCAGCCCGGCCCGGGTGGTGGCACCGACCATGGTGAAGCGCGGAATCTCCAGCGGGATCGCCGTCGCGCCGGGGCCCTTGCCGACGACCACGTCGACCCGGAAGTCCTCCATGGCCAGGTAGAGCATCTCTTCGGCGGGACGCGACATGCGATGGATCTCGTCGAGAAAGAAGACTTCCCCCTCGGTGAGCCCGGACAGGATGGCGGCCAGGTCGCCCGCGTGCTGGATCGCCGGCCCCGAGGAGATCCGGATCGGCGAGCTCAACTCGGCGGCGATGATCATCGCCAGCGTCGTCTTGCCCAGCCCGGGCGGCCCGGACAGCAGCACGTGGTCGGGCACCGAACCACGGTGCCGGGCGGCGTCCAGAACCAGACCGAGCTGATCGCTGACCCGGGGCTGTCCGGCGAACTCGGACAGACTGCCCGGCCGCAGTGCCGATTCGGCCATCGCCTCGCCGTCGTGGACGTGCGGGTCCATTACCTCGTCGGATTCGTGACTCACGTCTCCAGGCTCTCAGTCATTTGGCCAGGCTGCGCAGCGCGGCACGCATCAGCACCGCCACCGGCGTGGCCGGGTCGTCGTCCGCCAGCGGGGCCACCGCGTCACAGGCCTTGTCGGCATCGCGGGAGGACCAACCCAGCCCTTCCAGGCCGCCCTTGACCTGGTCGCGCCACTGCGCAGGCGCCGACCCCGCCGAGGTGGCCGGGCCGGTGATCGCGGCGAGGGTGTTGATCTTGTCCTTCAGTTCGATCACCAGCCGTTGGGCACCCTTGACGCCGATGCCCGGCACCTTGGTGAGCGCCGGAATGTTCTCGGACGCGATCGCGGCGCGCAGGTCGTCCGGGCTGAGCACGGACACCACCGCCTGGGCGATCTTGGGCCCGATGCCGCTGGCCGACTGGACGAGTTCGAAGCAGTCGCGCTCGTCGGCGTCGGCGAAGCCGTACAGGGTGAGGGAGTCTTCGCGCACCACCAGCGAGGTGGCCAGTGTGGTGGGCGCCCCGAGGCGCACCGCGGACGCGGTCGCCGGCGTGCACTGGGCGCGCAGCCCGAAGCCGTTCAGGTCCACCACCACCCAGGTGGCGCCGGCGGCGATCACAGTGCCGCTGAGTTGCGCGATCATGCGCCTCTCCTTCCCGCGATGCGGCGCTGGGCCTCGATCGCGGCGTCCAGCCGGGCCTGCCCGGCTCCGCGCCACAACTGACAGACCGCGAGTGCGACGGCGTCGGCCGCGTCCGCCGGTTTGGGGGCTGAGGCCAGCCGCAGCACCCGGGTGACCATGGTTCCGACCTGAGCCTTGTCGGCCCTGCCCGAGCCGGTGATTGCCGCCTTGACCTCACTCGGCGTGTGCTGCCGCACCGGGATCCGGCGCCGGGCCGCGATCAGCAGCGCGACACCTGCGGCCTGCGCGGTGCCGATGACGGTTGGGGTGTTGTTCTGGCTGAACACCCGCTCGACCGCGATCATGTCGGGCCGGTGGCGTCCGATCCATTCCTCCAGGCCGGTCTCGATGGCGAGCAGCCGCAACGGCAGATCGGCATCCGCGGGGGTGCGGATCACGCCCGCCTCGACCAGCTTCGGCGTCCGGCCATCTTCGCCGTCGACGACTCCGATGCCGCACCGGGTCAGGCCCGGGTCGACCCCCAACACACGCATTCCGATGCACTCCCGCCAGCCGAACAGATGTTCGGATACTAGTGGACGTCGACGCCTCCGCCGGGTAACCGTCCGGGCGTGCCGCAGGTCCTCGCTCCTGACCGGCGGGGGCCCACCTGCAGGCCAGCCGTCCCCCGCGGCCAGGCGACCTCGACATCGCCGTCCGATGGAGAGATCGCCGCCTCCAGATTGTGGAGCGGGGTCTGGGCAAGCTCGGCCAGCGGAGGTCGGCAGGGTCTCGACAAGCTCGACCAACGGTGGGACGAAAAGAACCGTCCCCGGCGTACCACCGACGGTGCGGGTGGAGAGGTCGACTATTCGAGTTCGGCCAGCACCGCCTCGGGGACGTCCTCGTTGGAGTAGACCGTCTGGACGTCGTCGACGTCCTCGATGGCGTCGAGCAGCCGGAACAGCTTCTCGGCGGCTTCCTTGGCGTCGATGGCCTGGGTGTACTGCGGCACGAACTGGACCTCGGCCGACTCGTAGTCGAACCCGGCCTCCTGGACGGCCTTGCGGACGTCGACCACGGCGCTCGGATCAGAGATCACCTTGAGGGTCTCGCCCTCGTCCGAGACGTCCTCGGGATCGGCGTCGAGGGTGGCCTCGAGCAGGTCGTCCTCGTCGATCTGGCGTCCGCCTTGGGCCTTGGTGACCTCGACGATGCCCTTGCGGTCGAAGATCCGCGACACCGAACCGACGTCGGCCATCGTGCCGCCGTTGCGGGTGACCGCCACCTTCACATCGGACGCCGACCGGTTGCGGTTGTCGGTCAGGCACTCGATCAGGATCGCCACGCCGCCCGGCCCGTAGGCCTCGTACATGATCTCGGTGTAGTCGACCGTCTCGCCGCCAACGCCCGAGCCGCGCTTCACCGCACGGTCGATGTTGTCATTGGGAACCGAGTTCTTCTTCGCCTTCTGGATGGCGTCGTACAGGGTCGGGTTCCCGCCGGGGTCACCGCCACCGACGCGGGCCGCCACCTCGATCTTCTTGATCAGGTTGGCGAAGAGCTTGCCGCGCTTGGCGTCGATCGCCGCCTTCTTGTGCTTGGTGGTGGCCCACTTGGAATGCCCGCTCATATACGTCCCATCTGCTGCTCGTCCGTCTGCGCGGGGCCGATTGTATCGAGCCCGGGATGGCTCACGTACCAGACCATCGAGTCGACGCCGGCGTAGCCGAGTTCCTGATAGGGCCGGGCGCCCTGCCCGGATTCGGTGTCGATGCCGATGCCGGCGCTGGTCAGTCCCGCGTCCAGGAAGGATTGGCGGCTGCGGGCCAGCAGCAGGTGGTAGATCCCGCGGTTGCGCCAGACCGGGCAGGCGCCGAGATATTCCGTCCAGCCGATCCGTTCGCCACCCAGGCTGGTGTCGGTGTTCAGCACCCAGCCCACCGCCCGGTCGTTCGCCACCGCCACCCACGACCAGTCATCCCGGACGCCGGCACCGCTCAACCCCCAGGCCCAGGCCTCCTCGTCAACGGTGTCGGCCGGGTCACTGGCGTTGGCGTTGTACAGCAGCCGCACCGGCTCTTTCCACTCCGGGCCGAACCGTTCCAGGTGGACGCCGGGCAGCGTCTCCGGGCCGCCGGGGAGCGGCTCCAGCAGGCTGCGCCGCATCGCGTGGTACCACTTCTGCGGACGAAACCCGCAGTCGGACAGGGTCTCGGCGAGGAAGATGTTGCTGCTGGAGATCACCATGGACAGCTCAGGCATCCCGGTGCCGTCGCCGTGGTCGAGGTGCCATTCCAGCGCGCGCTCGAGTTGCCAGCGCAGCAGCGTCTCCTGGATGCCCTCGTCGCGCCAGGCCGGATGGCAACCCCCGTGCAGCCGGAACCGCTGGGGTGGCTCGCCCAGGCCGGGCAGCCGGATCCAGGCGTAGGCGATCAGGGTGCCGCTCGGCTTGCGCAGCACCACGCCGGTCTCGGTTTCCTTGACCATGTCGTCGGCGACCGCCGCTTCGAGCGCCACCAGGTCGTGATGGTGGGTGGCGTCCCCGAAGTGTTCCTCAGCCACGATCAACCCGTCGATCTCGGGAAGATCCTGCCGCGACAACCAGTGCCAGGTGCAGCCGTGGCTCTTTGCCGGTATGGGCATCGTCGCCTCCGTCTTCTCGTTCTCAATCTAGTGCCTCGGCCCGGGGCGGGGCCGAGAGAACCCGCGACGCGTCCGCCGAGAGCTGACCCGATCGGCCGCCGCCGCCGTCTTGCTCAGATCGGACGGCCTTCGGCAGGTCACCGCGGCAGCACCATGGGATCACTGCCCGGCAACGGCCAATGCATCCTCAAGGGTGAAGTTGCCGACGTAGAGCGCAGTTCCGATGATCGCTCCGGTCACCCCGAGCGGCACCAGGCCGCGCAGCGCCGCCAGGTCGTCCAATTGGGCGATGCCGCCGGAGGCGATCACCTCGGCGTCGGTGCGTTCGCAGACCCGCCGGAGCAGGTCGAGGTTGGGCCCGGTGAGCATGCCGTCGGAGTTCACGTCGGTGACCACGAAGGCTGCGCAGCCGGCAGCGGAGAGCCGGTCGACCGCCTCGGCCCAGTCGCCGCCCTCGCGCACCCAGCCGCGAGCCGCGAGCCGGGAGCCCTTGACGTCGATGGCGATGCCGATCCGGTCGCCGTGCCGGGCGATGGCGCGCTCGCACCACTCCGGGTTCTCCAGCGCCGCGGTGCCGATGTTGATCCGTCGGCAGCCGGTGGCCAGCGCGCGCTCGAGGCTGGCGTCGTCGCGCAGCCCGCCGGACAGTTCGACGTTGAGGCTCAGCCGGTCGATGATCGAGGCGATCAGCTCGGCGTTCGAACCACGTCCGAAGGCGGCGTCCAGATCGACCAGATGCAGCCATTCGGCGCCGGCGTCCTGCCAGCGCAACGCCGCGGCCAACGGGTCGCCGAAGACCTTCTCCGACCCGGCCACCCCCTGGGTGAGTTGGACGGCCTGGCCGTTCTGGATGTCGACGGCGGGAAACAGGGTGAGTGCGGTCACGAGGCTCGACCCTAGCCGGTGGGGGCCGACCCGATCACCTCGAGCAACACGAGCACCTCGTTGTGCTGTTGGTCGCGAGCGCCGTAGAGCAGGGTGACCCGGGGATGGGTTCGCCAGGCCGCGATCCGGGCGGGCAGTTCGGGGTTGCCGGCGAGTTCGGCGCGATAACGCTGCGCGAACTCGGGGAACCGTTCGGGAACGTGCCCGAACCATCGACGCAGCTCGTCGCTGGGCGCCAACTCCTTGGCCCACTCGTCCAGGTGTGCCCGCTCCTTGCTGACCCCGCGCGGCCAGAGCCGGTCGATCAGCACCCGGTAGCCGTCGTCCGCCTCGGCCGGTTGGTAGACGCGCTTGGCGACGAACTCGGTTCCGGCGTCCGGCGTGTGCGGCTGCGGCATCGGTAACCCTCGTCTCGTCGCCCGGACCTGGTGAGCCCTGGATGCCGCTCACCCTACGCCTCCGGCCAACAGGCGCTGATCATGCGGCGTCTCGACGTTGGGCTTGTCGAAAACCGTTGTCAGAGAGGCCCTCGACAAGCTCGGTCGACGCTAGCCGAGGAAGTCGGCGAGCGCTTGCAGCAGCCGGTCGACCTCGGCGTCGTCGTTGTAGGGGGCGAGCCCGATCCGCAGACCGGCGTCCACACCGAGCGCGCGGGCCGGTTCGTAGGCATAGAAGGTGTCGGCCGGTGCGGCGATGTTGCGCTCGGCCAGGAAGCGGTAGGCGTCCATACTGTCCCGGCCGGCGAAGGCGAGAAACAGCGTGGGCGTTCGTTCCTTCGCCCTGGAATACAGCGTGACCCGCTCACCGAAGGACATCAGCCCGTCCTCGATCCGGCGCCGCAACCGGAGTTCGTGGGTGTCGATCAGCTGGTGTGCGACGACGAGGCGGTCGCGGCGGGAGCCCTCGTCGGGAGCGAGTCCGGCGATGAACTCCACCGCGGCGCTCGCCCCGGCCAGTGCCTCGTACGGCAGGGTGCCGAGTTCGAACCGCTCCGGGACGTCGTTGGTCGACGGCACCAGCTTGTCCGGCTGGATGGTGTCCAGCAGGGCAGGGTCGGCGGCCAGGACGCCGCAGTGCGGGCCGAAGAATTTGTACGGCGAACAAACGAAGAGGTCCGCTCCCAGCCGGAGCGGGTCGACCGAGGAGTGCGCCGCGTAATGCACCCCGTCGACGTAGACCAGGGCGCCGACGTCGTGGGCGCGCTCCGCGATCCGGGCCAGCGGCGGCTTGCTGCCGAGCAGGTTGGACGCCGCGGTGACGGCCACCAGCCGCGTCCGTTCGTTGACGACCTCGTCCAGATCGGCGAGGTCGAGTTCGGACGTCGCGGGGTCGAGCCGCAGCCAGCGCAGCGTCGCGCCGACGCGTTCGGCCGCCTGCACCCAGGGCCGCACGTTGCAGTCGTGATCGAGCTGCGACACCACCACCTCGTCGCCGGGACGCCAGGACTTGGCCAGGGCCCGGGAGAAGTCGTAGGTGAGCTGGGTGGCACTGCGGCCGTGCACGATGCCGTCCGACGGCACGCCGAGCAGGTCGGCATACGCGGACCGGAACTGCCCGACGCAGTCCTCGGCGTTGCGCTCCCCCGCCGTGATCGTCCCCCGGTTGGAGAGTGGCTCGGTGAGAGCGTGGACGATCGCCCCGGCCACGACGGACGGCGTCTGGGTGCCGCCGGGACCGTCGAAGTAGGCGACACCCGAAGCCAGCGAGGGAAACTGGGTGCGCACGGCGGCGACGTCGAAGGCCATGGGTCTCCCCGATCGGACGAAGGGCTTGGTCACCCGCAGTGTATTGGTCCTTGCC
>NZ_JAPUED010000063.1:15533-20747 GCF_027492755.1 Micropruina sp.
ACCTCGCGCAGCGGCACGCCGCCCACGGTCGCCGTCGAGTACCTGACCAGTTCGACGCCGGCATCGGCACTCGATTGAGGATGTCTCTCCTGCCGGGGTCGCCGGCGGACCGCCGAACCCTGTTCCTCGTGCAGTTTGCCCCAGGCCGCCCCAGCATCGAACGCGGGCACGAAGTCGCCCGCGCCGTCAGTATGACTGAGGGCGACCCCGCGAGAACAAGCGGCCGAGAATCGCGCGAGGGTAGGACCGCGGCCAAGGTGTCGGCATCGAAGCCCGTGCCTCAGTGTGCCGGGATCGCCCTCGGCTGCTGGCAGCACCTCGCACACCCGGGGACGGTTCTTTCGCATGCGATTCTCGAACGTTGGGGGACGGTTCTTTCGCGTGCGAAAAGCGCACGCGCGGGGACGGTTCTTTTCGTCCCACTTCTGGGACGAAAAGAACCGTCCCCCGAGTTGCGAAACCGAGCCTGCGGTCAGGAGAGGGTGGCGATCCAGTTGCGCAGCAGCGCCGCACCGGCCTGACCGGACTTCTCCGGGTGGAACTGGGTGCTGGACAGCGACCCGTACTCGACGGCCGCGATGAACCGGTCGCCGTCGTGCTCGGCCCAGGTCACCTTCGCACCCTCCGGCAGACCGGCTCCGGAGCGGACGCCGTAGGAGTGCACGAAGTAGAACCGCTCCCCTGCCAGCCCGGCGAACAGCGTCGAATCGGCCGTAGCCTCGACCGTGTTCCAGCCCATATGCGGTAGCCGGGCACTGGTCAGCCGCTCCACCACGCCGGGCAGGACGCCGACGCCGGCGGCGTCCAGGCCGTGTTCGACGCCGTGCCCGAACAGCACTTGATGGCCGACGCAGATGCCCAATACCGGACGGCCCTCAGCAAGCCGCTGCCGGATGATCGCCGGCCCGCCGACGGCACTCAGCCCGTCCATGCAGGCCGCGAAGGCGCCCACGCCGGGCACCACCAGGCCGTCCGCCGCCAACGCCGCGTCGGCGTCCGCGGTGAGGACGACGTCCGCGCCGGCAGCGCGCAGCGCACGGGTCGCCGAGTGCAGGTTGCCCGAACCGTAGTCGAGGACGACCACGCGCGGGTCGGTCACAGCGAACCCTTGGTGGACGGAATCGCGTCCGCCACCCGCGGGTCGATCGCGACCGCGATCCGCAGCGCCCGGGCGACGGCCTTGAACTGGGCCTCGACGATGTGGTGTGGGTCGCGTCCGGCCAGTAGCCGCAGGTGCAGGCAGATGCCGGCGTTGATCGCGAACGACTCCATCAGGTGGTAGGTCATCGAGCCCGCGTAGGGCACGCCGGAGCCGCCGATCAGCGCGTAGATCTGGCCGTCCGGCTCACCCGAACAGACCGCGTAGGGACGTCCGGCGACATCGACGACGGCGTGCGCGAGGGCCTCGTCCAGCGGCACGGTCGCGTCACCGAAGCGGACGATGCCGCGCTTGTCGCCGAGCGCCTGCTTCACCGCCGCCCCGAGTGCGATGGCGGTGTCCTCGACGCTGTGGTGGCCGTCGATGTGCAGGTCGCCGGTGGTGCTGACCTCCAGGTCGATCAGCGAGTGCTTGGACAGCGCGGTCAGCATGTGGTCGTAGAACCCGACGCCGGTGCTGATCGTCGAGGCGCCGGTGCCGTCCAGGTTCACCGCCACCCGGATGGTCGACTCACTGGTGCTGCGCTCCACCACCGCGGTGCGTGCCGTCATCGGATCTCCTCCAGTACCTCGGCCAGGGCCGTGTAGAACGTCTCGGTTTCGTCCGGGGTGCCGGCCGAAACCCGTAGCCAACCTTTGGGTCCGGTCTCCCGGACCAGGACGCCGCGGTCCAGCAGCCGCTGCCAGACATCATGCCGGTCATGGAACGGACCGAACAGGCAGAAGTTGGCGTCCGAGTCGATCACCTCGACGCCGAGTTCCGGCAGCCGGACGAGCATCTCGTCGCGCGTCCGGCGCAGCTGATCGACCTGGGAGAGCAGGAAGTCGGCGTGCTGCAGGGCGGTCTCGGCGATGATCTGGGTCTGCGCCGACAGATGGTACGGCAGCCGGACGATGCGGCAGGCATCCACGATCGCCGGCGCGGCAGCGAGGTAGCCGATCCGGCCGCCGGCCAGGGCGAATGCCTTGCTCATCGTGCGGCTGACGATCAGGTTGCCGAACCGTGGCAGCAGGGTCAGCGCGGTCTGCTCGGGGTGCCGGGAGAACTCCTGGTACGCCTCGTCGACCACCACGATCGCGTCGGTGTGGGCCAGCACCTCGGCGATCACCTGCAGCGCGACCGGGGTGCCGGTCGGGTTGTTGGGCGTGGTGATGATCACCACGTCGGCGGCGTGCTCGGCGATCGCGGAACCGATCAGTTCGGCGTCCAGGGTGAAGTCCTCGTAGCGCGGCACCGTGACGTAGCGGGTGTGGGTGTTGCGGGCGTACTCGGGGTACATCGAGTAGGTCGGGGTGAAGCTGAGCACCGTGCGGCCGGGGCCGCCGAAAGCACCCAGCACGTGGGTCATCACCTCGTTGGAGCCGTTCGCGGCCCAGATGTTCTCGATGGTCAGCCCGTGCCCCAGGTACGCCGCCAGCGCGGTGCGCAGGCCGGTCGCCTCGCGGTCCGGGTAGCGGTTCATGCCGGTGGCGCCGGCGGTGATCGCGGCGGCCATGTCGGCGGCGATCTCGGCGCTGGGCGGGAACGGGTTCTCGTTGACGTTGAGGCACACCGGCACGTCCAACTGGGGCGCGCCGTAAGGCTCCTCGCCGACCAGTTCGGGACGCAGCGGCAGGTCGGCCAGCGTCGGATTGGGTTTCATCGATCCGCCTTCTCTGTGGTGAATCTGCTTGTCGATCGGAATATTGAGGACTGGAACACGGTCTGCGTCCGGGTGGTCGTCGTCACTGGGCCGGACGGCGAACGGTAACCGCCGCACCGTGGGCCGGCAGGTTCTCGGCGGCGGCGAAGGTCTCTACCACGCTCGCCACCTCGAGCAGCGCCTGGCGCGAGTAGTCGATGACGTGCACGTTCTTGAGGAAGCTGTTCACGTTGAGGCCGGACGAGTGGCAGGCGCAGCCGGCGGTCGGCAGCACGTGGGTGCTGCCGGCGCTGTAGTCGCCGAGCGAGACCGGCGACCAGGGCCCGACGAAGATCGCACCGGCGTTGCGGACGCGACCGGCGATCGTCCGGGCGTCGCGGGTGTGGATCTCAAGGTGTTCCGCCGCGTACGCGTTGACCACGTCCAGGCCCTGGTCCAGGTCATCGACCAGCACCACGGCGGACTGCTCGCCGGCCAGCGCGGTACGGATCCGCTCGGCGTGCGTGGTCGCTGCAACCTGCGGTTCCAGCTCGGCGCGGACGGCGTCCGCCAACTCGACCGAATCGGTGACCAGGACGGCTCCGGCGAGCGGATCGTGCTCGGCTTGCGAGATCAGGTCGGCGGCGACGAAGCGCGGGTCGGCGGTGTCATCGGCGAGGATGGCGATCTCGGTCGGGCCGGCCTCGGAGTCGATGCCGACCTTGCCGCGCAGCAGCCGCTTGGCCGCCACCACGTAGATGTTGCCCGGCCCGGTGACAAGCTGGACCGGCTCGCACAGCCCGTCCACACCGTGGGCGAACATGGCGATCGCCTGAGCCCCACCGACGGCGTACACCTCGTCCACCCCGAGCAGCGCGCAAACGGCCAGGATGGTCGGGTGCGGCAGGCCGTCGAATTCGGCCTGCGGCGGAGACGCCACCGCGATCGAGGACACGCCGGCCACCTGAGCGGGTATCACGTTCATCAGCACCGAGGACGCCAGCGGCGCCAGCCCACCCGGCACGTAGAGTCCGACCCGCTCGACGGGGATCGCCCGGGCCTCGACGACCGCGCCCGGTGCCGGTTCGGCGCGCCGGACCTCGGCCCGTGCCTCCAGCTCGGCGACTGCCCTGCGGCGGCGAATGGACTCGGTGAGCGCGCCGCGCAGTTCCGGGGTCAGCCCTGCCTCGGCGTCCGCGATGGCCTGCGCCGGCACCCGCAGCTCGGTGGGCTCGCAGCCGTCGAAGCGTGCGGAGAACTCGCGCAGGGCGTCCGCGCCACGCTCGGCCACCGCGTCGCAGATCGGCCGCACCACCTCGACCGCATGCTCGACGTCCATCGGAGCCCGAGGAACGACGGTGCGGTAGTCGACGGCCTGCCCACGCAGGTCAAGGGTGCGGATCACCCCTTGATTCTAAGGGTTGGGCCACCGAGCCCGCCGCTCGTCGAGCCTGCCGAGACCCCGCCCCAGCCCCGTCATCCCGGCGGACGCCGGGATCCGTGCGCGGGAGGAGCGCGGAGATTCCGGGGCAAGCCCGGGATGACCAAGCGGCGCGGGCGCCGTGGATCGGTCCCGGTCGCGCCGACGGCCTGTGCAAGGCTTGTCGGCATGACCTACGAGAAGCCCGAAGTCGATTTCCCCGGCGAGGCCCCTGATGATCTGACCATCACCGACATCACCGTCGGCGACGGCGCCGAGGCTGCGGCGGGCGACACCGTCGTGGTGCACTACGTCGGCGTCGCCCACTCCAGCGGCGAAGAGTTCGACGCCTCCTACAACCGTCGCGAGCCGCTCAGCTTCCGGCTCGGCGTCGGCCAAGTCATCGCCGGCTGGGACCGCGGCGTCCAGGGCATGAAGGTCGGCGGACGCCGCCAGTTGGTGATCCCGCCGCACCTCGGCTACGGCGACCGCGGCGCCGGCGGCGTCATCGCACCGGGCGAAACCCTGATCTTCGTGGTGGACCTGCTCGCCGTCCGCTGAGTTTTCGTACTTTCGGGGACGGTTCTCTCGGTCACCGGGAGAACCGTCCCCGTTAGGTGGCGAGTTCTTGGAGTAGGCGCCAAGCGGCGCGGACGTGGTCGAGGGTGGTGTTGCGGGCGCCGATCGAGAAGCGGAGGGCCACCCGGTCGCCCAGCACCGTGCGGGTGAACAGCACCTCGCCGGTTGCGTTGGCCGCCTCGATCAGCGCGGTGGTCGCGTCGTCGCCGGCGCGCAGGGCCAGGCACAACAGGTTCAGTGGGTGCGGCGCGAGGATCTCGAACCGCTCGTCGGCGGCCACCCATTCAGCCAGTTCGGACGTCCACGCGAGTTGGTCGCGGATCATCGCCTGGGCCGGGCCGACGCCGTCCGTGCGCAGGGTGAACCAGAGCTTGAGTGCGCGGAACCGGCGGCCCAGCGGCACCTGCCAGTCGCGGTAGTCGATCACCGCACCGG
>NZ_JAPUED010000064.1 GCF_027492755.1 Micropruina sp.
GAACTGCCGCTCAACGCGCCGCCGCTGGTTGAGCTCGTCGAAGACCCCTTTGCCAGCAACGCGCTATCCAGGTCTCGACAAGCTCGACCAGCGGCGGTCCGAGATCCCGGGGCAAGCCCGGGATGACGATGGCGCCGACAGACGCCAGCGGCGCCGCACCCCCACGGGATGCGGCGCCGCGAGTGACTACGACGATCAGGCGTCGGCCTTCTCCTCGACCACCGGGATCAGCGACAGCTTGCCGCGATCGTCGATCTCGGAGATCTCGACCTGAAGCTTCTGCCCCACGCTGACGACGTCCTCGACGTTCTCGACACGGCCACCGCCGGCCAGCGAACGCAGCTTGGAGATGTGCAGCAGGCCGTCCTTGCCGGGCAGCAGCGACACGAACGCACCGAACGGCATGATCTTCACGATCGTGCCCAGGTAACGCTCACCCTTCTCAGGCATCGTCGGGTTGGCGATGGCGTTGATCATCGACCGGGCGGCGTCGGCGGCTTCACCGTTGTCGGCACCGATGTAGATGGTGCCGTCGTCCTCGATGGAGATGTTGGCGCCGGTGTCGTCCTGGATCTGGTTGATCATCTTGCCCTTGGGGCCGATCACCTCGCCGATCTTGTCGACCGGGATCTTGATGGTGATGATCCGCGGCGCGAACGGGGACATCTCGTCCGGGGTATCGATCGCCTCGCCCATCACGTCGAGCAGCGTGTGCCGGGCCTCGCGGGCCTGCAGCAGGGCGCTGGCCAGCACGTCGGCGGGAATGCCGTCGAGCTTGGTGTCCAACTGCAGGGCGGTGACGAAGTCACGGGTGCCGGCGACCTTGAAGTCCATGTCGCCCAGCGCGTCCTCGGCGCCCAGGATGTCGGTCAGCGCGACGTACTGGGTCACCCCGTCGATCTCCTCGCTCATCAGGCCCATCGCGATGCCCGCGACCGGCGCCTTCAGCGGCACGCCGGCGTTCAGCAGCGCCAGCGTGGACGCACACACCGAACCCATCGAGGTCGAGCCGTTGGAGCCGAGCGCCTCGGACACCTGACGGATCGCGTAGGGGAACTCCTCGCGCTTGGGCAGCACCGGCACCAGGGCACGCTCGGCGAGCGCACCGTGGCCGATCTCGCGCCGCTTCGGCGAACCGACCCGGCCGGTCTCACCGGTCGAGTAGGGCGGGAAGTTGTAGTTGTGCATGTAGCGCTTGGTGTTCTCGGGCGCCAGCGAGTCGATCTTCTGCTCCATGTCGAGCATGTTCAGCGTGGAGACGCCCAGGATCTGGGTCTCGCCGCGCATGAACAGCGCCGAGCCGTGCACCCGCGGCAGCACGCCGACCTCGGCGCTCAGCGTCCGGATGTCGCGCGGCCCGCGGCCGTCGATCCGGATGCCGTCGGTCAGCGTCTTGCGCCGCACGACCTTCTTGGTGAGCGCCCGGAAGGCACCGGTGATCTCCTTCTCGCGGCCCTCGAAGGTGCCGTCGAGCTCGGTGTGCAGATCGGCGAGCAGTGCCTCGGTGGAGGTCTCCCGCTCGTGCTTGCCGACGATGCTCATCACCTGCTGCAGCCGCTCGGTGCCGGCCGCGGCGACCGCGTCCATCACGTCGGGCTGGTAGTCCAGGAAGACCGGGAAGTTGCCCACGCTCTTGGGGAACTTGGCGGCCAGTTCGACCTGCGCGTCGCACAGGGCCTTGATGAACGGCTTGGACGCCTCGAGCCCGGCGGCGACGACCTCTTCGGTCGGCGCGGTGCGGCCGGAGCGGACCAGATCCCAGGTCTGCTCGGTCGACTCGGCCTCGACCATCATGATCGCGACGTCGCCGTCGGCCAGCACCCGGCCGGCCACCACCATGTCGAAGGTGGCGTCCTCGAGCTGGCTGTTGGTCGGGAAACCCACCCAGGTGTCACCGATCAGGGCGACCCGGACGCCGCCGACCGGGCCGGTGAACGGCAGGCCGGCCAGCGTGGTGGACGCCGAGCCGGCGTTGATCGCCAGCACGTCGTAGAGCACGTCCGGGTTCAGCGCCATCACCGTGATGACGACCTGGACCTCGTTGCGCAGGCCCTTCACGAAGCAGGGACGCAGCGGACGGTCGGTGAGCCGGCAGGCCAGGATGGCGGCCTCGCCGGGACGGCCCTCGCGACGGAAGAACGAGCCGGGGATGCGGCCCGCGGCGTACATCCGCTCTTCGACGTCGACGGTGAGCGGGAAGAAGTCGATGCCCTCACGCGGGTTGTTGGACGCGGTGGTGGCGGACAGCAGCATGGTGTCGCCGTCCAGGTAGACGCTCGCGCAGCCGTTGGCCTGGCGAGCGAGCAGGCCGGACTCGAAGCGGACGACGTGCTTGCCGTGCGCGCCGTTGTCGATGATGGCCTCGGTGTACTGCAGATCGGGTCCCTCCACGGGACCTCCTTTCGGGTTTGACCACCGCTGCGGCGTCACGGCCACCCTTCAGCTGGTTACTGAGGTTGCGACTTGAACCCGGTCTTCGATCGAGGCCCGCGGGGCTTTCCGACCCGAGAGCCACTACCGAGGACCGACGATTCACATGCGTTCGCGCGGTGGACGGTGGTGTGGATATTCAGTTGTTTCCCGGTGATCGAGTTCCGTTGGTTGAGCTTGTCGAAACCC
>NZ_JAPUED010000065.1 GCF_027492755.1 Micropruina sp.
CGAAGCCGATCGAGGTGATCACGGCCTGCCGGTGCCGTCCGCCGCCGATCGACTGGGAGAGCCAGCCGCGCCAGACGAACTCCTCGGTGATGCCCTGCATCACGTACCCGAGCACCAGGACGTAGACCACGGCCACCCACACCGGTTCATTGGAGTTGATGGGGTAGACCTCGACCACGCCGAGCCGGCCCAGCAGCACGCCGGCCGGAACCACGATCGCCAGACTCACCCCGGTGCCGAGCAGCAGCGACGGCAGCCAGCGCCGGTCGAACCTGATGCCGGTGACCGCGAACGGCCGGCGATCCAGCCAGCGGGTGGCGGCTGCGATCAAGGCGACCGCCAGCAGCGGGATGGTGAGCAGTGGCCCGGCCTGTTTCAGCAGGGCCAGCCACCAGTTGCCGGCCAGCGCGTCCGGACGGGCGTCCATGCCGGGCAGCGCCGCCAGCAGCAGCGCCGGCCCGTAGGCCGCCATTCCGGCCGCGAAGGCGATCAACAGCCGTAGCGCCACCCCGAGGTGGCCGGCAGGCGGGGTCTGGACGGGGCCGGGGCCGAACTCGGTCGGAGCAGCGCCGGGGGCAATCGCTGTATTCGTCATGGGTAGACGCTACGAAGCGACGGGGACGCCGGGAACCCACCCCGGTCACGACTGTCAGTGACCCTGGTCATGGACGGAGTTGGGGACGGTTCCATTTCCGTCCAAAGCTGTGACAAGCGGAAACGTCGATCTCGGGTGGACGGAATTGGAACCGTCCCCAATTCCGGCCAGCGTTGTTAGGGTGGGGCCATGGCCCACCCCGTGGCGGCGATCTCGCGTGTGCGCCGGTTGCTGCATCTGCTGTTCGGGCTGGGCGTCGTCGCTGCGCTGGGCGGGGCGGCAGCCTGGTTCATGCAGGGGGAGCCGGCACTCGCGCTCGCCGGCGTGCTGGTCGTCGTGATCGCAGGCGTCGCCTGGTGGTTGCGGATGTCGGACCGCTACCCGCGGGCGGCGTCCCTGGTGCTGGCGCTGTGCGGGGTCGGCGCGCTGGCCTTCGTGGACACCCTCGGGCTGCCGCTGCTCTTCACCGCGCTGATCGTGCTGGTGGTCGACTGGGGGATGTGGCTGGGGGTCGCCGTCGCGGTCACCATGATCGCGATCCTGGTGGCGCTGCTGCACGCCGACACCGGTGGGAATCTTGAAGCCGTGATCGGCCAGACCCTGATGAACGGCGCCTTGTTCGTGGTGATCCTCATCTTCGCCGCGGTGCTGCGTGCCTTCGACCAGCAGCACGCCGAGTTGCTGGTGGTCAACGAGCGGCTCACCGAGGCGATGGACGCCTCCCGCGACCTCGTCCTGGCCCAGGAACGGGCCCGGGCGGCCGCCGAACTGCACGACGGTCTGGGCCAGCAGCTCACCCTGGTCTCGATGTCCCTCGACTACGCCCACCGGACGCGTGCCCGCGACCCCGAGCCGGCCTGGGCCGAGGTGGCCAACGCGTCCGTGGTCGTCAAGCAGGCCTTGGCCGACATGCGGCTGTGGGTGCGGGCGCTGCATCCGGCCCGGCTTGACCAGCTCACCGAGCCGAGCGCCTTCGAATCGGTGGCGGAGGTCTTCCGCGGCACCGGCCTCGACGTCCAGGTCGAGATCGCCGCGGACGAGCGGCTGGAACGTCCACACGCGCTCTTCGCCTACCGGCTCATCCAGGAGGGCTTGACCAACGCGCTGCGGCACGCCCGCGCCACCCGCGTGGTCTTCCGGATCGAGCGGGACGCGGACGGGCTGCGACTGACGGTCGGCGACAACGGCACCGGCGGCGGTGAGATCCAGCCCGGCTACGGGTTACGCGGCCTCATCGAGCGGGCCGAGGAACTCGGCGGCACCCTGCGGCTCAGCCGTCCGGGTGCCCTGGGCGGCCTGGACGTGATCGCGGAACTCCCGGCGGTGACCGCGTGACCGGCCCGGTGCGGGTGATCGTGGTGGACGACCAGCAGCTGCTGCGCCGCGGCCTGACCATGCTGCTCGACACCGTGGACGACGTGACCGTGGTGGGCCAGGCCGGGGACGGACGCGAGGCGCTCGCGCTGCTCGCCACCACCGAGGTGGACGTGGTGCTGACCGACGCCCAGATGCCCAGGCTGGACGGCCTCGGCCTGCTGGCGGCCTGCCGGGAGCGGCATCCGGGGCTGCCGGTGGTGCTGCTGACCACCTTCGACGAGCCCGACCTGGTGCGCGCCGCGGTGCAGGGCGGGGCGGCGGGCTTCCTGCTCAAGGACTGCTCCGTCGAAAGCCTCACCGAGGCCATCCGGCAGGCGGTGTCCGGCGGCATGGTGATCGATCCCCGGGTGGCCCGGACGGCGCTGGTCCCGTCCGAACCCGCGTCCGGCCCGCTCGACAGCCTGACCCCCACCGAACTCCAGGTCGCCCAGCTGGTCGCCACTGGCGCCACCAACGCCGAGATCGCCGCCGACCTCTTCCTGGCCGAGGGGACGGTGAAGAACCACGTCTCGACCCTGCTGCGCAAGCTCGACCAACGCGACCGCACCCGACTCGCGCTGCTGCTCTCCCGACTCACCCGCTAGTCAGCCGAGCACCTCGGCGAGCGGGGTGTGGTCGCGTCCGAAGGCCTCGGCGACGGCGGGGT
>NZ_JAPUED010000066.1 GCF_027492755.1 Micropruina sp.
GCTGCCAGTGAGGTGCGGTACTGGCTCGCCCGAGGTCGTGAGCCGCATCTTCCACGGTCGATTCGGGCGGCAGGTTGCCCGGTCTTCGCCGAGCGTGTCCGGTGTCATCTGCTGGCTCTCGATCATCAGTCCGAGCTGTTCAACTCAGAAGACCCTCCCATTTAAGTCACGCAGGCCTTACGATATTGCGTGTCGCGGACCTCGCGGCACCGGATGAGCGAGCCCCTCCACCGTCGCAGTGTCTCGCCGGCTAGCCAGCCGAGTGACAGGACAGCGGAGGGGCCGATGGGTGAACGTGAGTACGGGCTTTACCAAGCCGCGACGGAGCACAGCGCCTGCGGGGTGGGCTTCATCACCCGCAAGGACGGCGCCCAGACCCACGACGTGATCGCGCTGGGCGAGCAGGCGTTGTGCGCGATTCCGCACCGTGGCGGCATGTCCGCCGAGGGCGTCGGTGACGGCGCCGGGGTCAGCATCGACCTGTCGGTGGACTACTTCAGCGCGCTGGCCGGGCGACCGCTGGAGCGGGGCCATTTCGGCGTCGGCAACTTCTTCATGCCGGACGACCCCACCCAGTGGGACCGGGCTCGTGGGCTGATCGACACCGCGCTGGCCGAGGCCGGGCTGGCCACGCTGGTCGTCCGGGAGGTGCCGGTGGACGACGCCGTATTGCGGGCTCGCGCGCTGCGCTATCAGTTGCCGATCGTGCAGTGGGTGTTCCAGTTGGCTGAGCCGGGCGACGCCGACGACCAGCGGGGCCGGATCGACCGTGCCGCGAACGCCGCGCTGCTGGCGATCGAGGCAGAGGCGTACACCGACCCGGCGCTGACCGGGCTGTATCCGCTGTCGCTCAGTGCCCGCACCCAGGTGCTCAAGGGACGGCTCAACGCCGGTGAGGTGATCGGCTACTTCACCGACCTGCGCGATCCGGCGCAGAAGGTGCGCTCGCTCTACTTCCACACCAGGTTCTCGACCAACACCGAGCCGCACCCGACGATGGCGCAGCCGTTCCGGCTGATGGCGCACAACGGTGAGCTGAACACCGACCGGAAGAACCGGATCTCGGACGAAACCCTGGCGATCACCCGGCACCGCCGGATCGTCCGGCCGCCCGGCCAGTCCGACTCGGGACGGCTCGACCAGACCCTGCAGAGCCGGGTGTTCGACGACGGCCTCGACCTGGTCGAAGCGGTGGTGTCGCTGATGCCGCCGGCCTGGGAGAACGACGCCACGCTCAGCCGCGACGTCCGGGACATGTTCGAGTTCTTCTCGCTGTACGAGGAGAAGAACGACGGCCCCGCAGCCCTGATCTTCAGCGACGGCGACGTGATCGGTGCAAGGCTCGACCGGCTGGGGCTGCGTCCGCTGCGCACCGTGGAGACCGACCACTACCTGGTGGTGTCGTCCGAGGCCGGCCAGGTCGACTTCCCCGACGACCAGGTGATTCACCGGGGCCGGATCGAGGCCGGCGGCATGCTGTACCACGACCACCGGCTGGGCCGGACGTTCCGCACCCGGGAGGCGCTCGAGCTGCTGGCCGCCCGCCGCGACTACGCGGCACTGCTGGACGACGCCCGGGTCGACGTCGCCGCGCTGCCCGCACCCGACTTCGATCGCAGCACCACCACCCTGGGCTACACCGGCGACCTCAGCCTGGCCGGCCGCTACGTCGCCTACTCGCTCAACCAGGAGAGCTTCCGGTTCATGATGGACCCGATGCTCGCCGACGGCGCCGAGCGGATCAGCGCGATGGGCTACGGCAACGCCATCAACGCTCTCTCCGATCAGGAGGGCGGCATGGCGAAGTACTTCTCGCAGCGCTTCGCCCAGGTCACCAACCCGCCGCTGGACTCGTTGCGCGAGGCGGACGGGATGAGCATGCGGGTCGCGCTCGGTGCCAAGCCGGACGGTGGCGAGCAGCATCGCAAGCAGCTGGTGGTGGGATCGCCGATCCTCGGCCACCTCGACATGGTGCAGTTGCGTGAACAGCGGCTCACCCCGCTGCGCCGCTTCGACCTGCTGTTCGAGCCACATCCGGACGACGCCGCGCGGAACGCCGCCTCGGTCGTCGCATCGCTCGACGAACTGTGCGACACGGTCGCAGCCTTCGCCCGCGACGAGGGTGGCATCGCGGTGCTCACCGACCGGGAGATCTCGACCACGCAGGCGCCGTTGCCGTTGCTGCTGGCCATCGCCGCGGTCAACCAGCGGCTGATCGACGACGGCCTGCGGCTACGGGTTTCACTGGTCGCCGAGAGCGGGCAGCTGCCCTCGTCGCACCACATCGCGGCGGCTTTGGGCTTCGGGGCGTCCGCGGTGTACAGCCTGAGCGCCCGGCTGCGGGCCGAGGAGAAGTATCCTTCCCCGCCGGCGCCGGCCGGTCAGGAGACCGAGACCGACCGGGCGTTCGCCCGGTTCCGCAAGGCCGCCGAGAAGTCGCTCGGCAAGACGATGGGCCGGGTCGGGCTGTGCACGGTGGAGAGCTACATCGGCGGCGAGTTCTTCGAACCCAACTACCTGGACACCTCCGATGAGGTGCTGGCCCGCTGCTTCCCGCACATGGCGGCCCCGGTCGGCGGGGTCGGGTTCAGCCGGATCGCGC
>NZ_JAPUED010000067.1:0-1272 GCF_027492755.1 Micropruina sp.
AGCATTGGCCGCCGGGTCAGGGGAGGCCGGCCCAGCGGCCGGCGGCGGTGGCGACAGCCCCGACGATGACCACCACGATGTAGGGCCAGTTCAGCTTCAGCGCCAGGGCTGCGGCGGCCAGTCCGAGCAGGCGCGAGTCGAGCACCAGCGCCTGGCCCTTCGCGACGGTGTTGCTGACCACCAGGGACGCGAGCAGGCCGACGGTCAGCGCCGCCGCCAGGGACGGCACGAACGGCCGGTCGAGCACCGACTTGGGCAGCAGGTAGCCCGACACCTTCAGCGCATAGGCGGCGGCGCAGGAGAGCAGTACCCAGATCCACAGCTCCATCAGGCGGCTCTCCGTTGCTGGACGGCCCAGACGCCGGCGGCGACCACGGCCGCGATGATGATCGGCAGGCCGGGCGGGGTCAGTGGTGTGAACACCACGGTGACGAAGGCGCACACCACCGCGATCGCGATCGGGTCGCGTCCGTGCAGCCGTGGCCAGAGCAGGCCCAGGAAGGCGGCGCAGGCAGCGCCGTCCAGCCCCCACATCGCCGGATCGCCCATCGCGTTGCCGGCCAGCGCCCCGATCAGGGTGAACAGGTTCCAGGTCAGGAAGACGCCGAGGCCGGCCGTCCAGAAGCCGCGGCGCTGCTCGTCCGGGTCCTGCTGGGCGGTGGCGTTGGCCATCGATTCGTCGATGGTGAACTGCGCGTACACCGGTGCCATCGGACGGCGCGGGCGCAGCAGCGCCTCCAACTGCATGCCGTAGACGCCGTTGCGCAGCCCGAGCAGGGTGGCGGCGGTCAATGCGCTCAACCCCGTCCCGCCGCCGCCGATCACGCCGACGAAGGCGAACTGTGAGCCGCCGGTGAACATCAGCAGGCTGAGCGCACAGGTCTGCGGCACGGACAGGCCAGCAGCTACCCCGAGAGCGCCGAACGACACCCCGTAGATGCCGACCGCGGCCGCGATCGACAGCCCGGAGCGGACGGCGGGAGTGAGAGTCGGACGGGGCACGCCGGGCAGCCTAACCCCGGTGGGCGGTTCGACCGGCACAAGCGTGAGTTTCGTCATCCCGGACTCGATCCCGGGATCTCCGGTGTGCCTTGGCCGGACGGAGATCCCGGCGTTCGCCGGGATGACGGGTGGGCCGGCATGACGGGCGGGGCCGGGGTTGCCCGCACGTCCGCCGCTCGTCGAATAGCGACCGATTCTGTGGTCGCCCCGCCTGGACGCGCTCAGCCTGGCGAAAATCGGTCGCGGATCAGCGGATCAGCGGATCAGCGG
>NZ_JAPUED010000067.1:1372-2566 GCF_027492755.1 Micropruina sp.
GCGGATCAGCGGATCAGCGGATCAGCGGGCCGGCGGGTCGTCGTCCGAGTCGGTCCAGGCGCCCGGCTCGTCGACGATCAGGACGGCGCCGTGGGTGTCCGCTCGAAGCTCGGCCGGTGCGAGTGCGCGGGCCAGGTGATAGACGGCCACCGTGACGATGGTGCCCAGGGCGATACCGCTCAGCACGAAGCCGGGCGCGATCTCGAGCGAGACGTCACCGATGCCGATGATGATGCCGGCCGCGACCGGGACCAGATTGATCGGGTTGCCGAAGTCGACCCGGTTCTCCTTCCAGATCTTGGCGCCGAGCAGGCCGATCATGCCGTACAGCACCACCGTGATGCCGCCCAGTACCCCGCCGGGCGTCGCCGAGATGATGGCGCCGAACTTCGGCGAGAAGCCGAACAGGATCGCCACCACCGCGGCCACCACGTAGGCGGCGGTCGAGTACACCCGGGTGGCCGCCATCACGCCGATGTTCTCGGCATACGTGGTGGTCGGGCCGGCACCGACCGCAGTCGCCAGCACCGAGCCGAGGCCGTCGGCGGCGATCGCCCGGCCCATGTCGCGGTCGAGGTTCGTGCCGGTCATCTCGGCCACCGCCTTGACGTGCCCGGTGTTCTCGGCGATCAGCGCGATCACCACCGGCAGCGCGATCAGTGCAAACGCGAAATTGAAGTTCGGGGCATGCAGTCCGACGACGTTGCCGGCGGCCTGGAACTGCCAGTGGGCCAGATCGGTGACCGGCGGGAAGCCGATCAGCGGTGCCGCCTCGACCGCGCTCCAGTCCACCCGCAGATGAGTGGTCACCTCACCGGCCGCCGGGCTGAACGACGTGATCGGGCCCGAGACGACGTCCGCCAGCCAACTCACCAGGTAGCCGATCAGCAGCGACAGAAAGATCGCGATCCGGCCCAGGAAGCCTCGCACGCCGACGCTGAGCACCACCACGACCAGCATCACGAACAGCGCGATCCACTGGTCCTGCGGCCAGTAGGTGCCGGCCACCACCGGGGCCAGGTTGAAGCCGATCAGCATCACCACGGCACCGGTCACCACCGGCGGCAGCGCGGCGTGGACCACCCGCGACCCGGCGAAATGGATGATCACACCGACGATGAACAGCAGCACGCCGACCCACAGCATCGCGCCGGTCAGATCGGCCGGGTTGCCGCCCGCGCCGTAGATGGCGGT